>CBFCYS010000016.1:0-28095 GCA_965602215.1 uncultured bacterium | reverse complement strand
GTAATTAATGGGGACCAGGTCGGAATGGTCTACGACGTCTAGGTAAATCGTCCTCTCGGACACGCACAGCGTCTCGGCCAGCTCGGCCGCGCGGTAACCCTTACCGGAATTTAAGAGATTCGCCAGGTAAAAAAGCCGTTCGGCCTTTTTCCTTGTCATGGTCGCGGGTAACCTATTCCGGGCGTAGTGCAGTCGCCTCCCCAATGGCCGAAAGCCTTTCGTCGGAGCCGCGGGAACGTACGTTTACCTTTCCTCCCCAATCGTCCGTATAAACGATGCTATCGCCCTGCGTTTAAAATTGTAGCAAATCACGCGCCATTCGTATAACTATTTAATTGTTAATACTTTGAACGTTTTATCCCTTCGAACGGCTTGCCCGCGGGCCGCCGTTTTTGGCGGAAAACGCCCGTTATGCCCTGTGTGCGAGCCGCAACTACTTGAGGAATAAGCATATGTAAAAACCGCCAAAACTGGCGGTTTTTATCGAATATGGCGGCGGGCCGTCGCGTTGATTAAAATCCCAGGTCCACGAAGCCGAGTTTTCCGGCGAGCCACCCGAGCTTGTTGAAAAGTATTATATGGCCGAATTCTATCAGGAGGATGCCGCCCACGACCTCGATGGTCCGGAAATGCTTTTTCACTTTTTGGAAGGCCGAGAGGAACGCGTTTACCGCGATTGCCGCGAGCAGGAACGGGATCGCGAGGCCCAGAGAGTATACCAGCAGCAGGAAGAACCCCTGCCACACCGTATTCTGGTTGCTCGCCAGGAAGAGGAGGCCCGCCAGGAAGGGGCCGATGCACGGCGTCCAGCCGAAGGCGAACGCGATGCCCACGATGAACGTGCCCAGGATACCCCATCGTCCCTTCTTGCCCTCGAAGCGCTTCTCCATCAGGAGGAATTTTATCCGGTACGCGCCAACCATGTGAAAGCCGAGGACGATGATGATGATGCCGGCTATCTGGTTGAAGAGCATTTTGTGGGTCTGGAGGAAAGAGCCGAGTCCGGTGGCGGTTACGCCCATCGCCAGGAACACGACGGTAAAGCCCAGGCAGAAGAACGCGGCGTGCATTAGCGTCCTGGCCATTATCTGGCCGCGGCGCTCCTTCCCGGTAAGTTCCTCGAAGGTATGCCCGGATATGTACGACAGATACGCCGGCACGAGCGGCAGTACGCACGGCGATATGAAACTTAAAAAACCGAATAACAGCGCCAGGCCGGCGCCGCCCAAAGAGAAAGTTATGTCCACGAGTAATCTCCTGCGTTAATCGTTGAAGGCCGTCATCGCCCGCGCCGCCCCCTCGGCGAGCCACGCTTCCGCGGCGGCCGCGGCGCGTTCCAAAGCGGCGCCTACGGCGTCGGCCTCCTCTAGCGGCGACAGCACGTACGTTGCGGCGTCGTCGCCGACGGGGGCCCCCACCCCCACGCGCAGGCGGGCGAAGTTTTGCGTGCCCAATTCGTCTATTATCGATTGGAGGCCTTTGTGGCCTCCGGCGGAGCCTTTTTCGCGTAACCTTATCTTGCCGGGCGGCAGGTCGATGTCGTCGGATATTACGAGGATGTTGTCCGTGGCGAGGTTGAGTTTTTCGGCCGCTTCGGCCACGGCGTATCCGGACAGGTTCATATAGGTCCGCGGCTTAACGAGCCAGACGTCGCGCCCTGCCACGCGCCCTTTGCCGCACGCCGACTGGAAGCGCCGCCGCCACAGGCGGATGCGGTAGCGCCGGGCGAGTACGTCGACCGCCATCGCGCCGGCGTTGTGCCGGGTCCCGACGTACTGCCGGCCCGGGTTCCCGAGGCCGAATACGGCGTAAGTGTTAAGTCCGGCCACGACGCTGCGCGCCCGTCCGCGCCGTAGTTATTTGGAGGAGGTTTCCTCGGCGGCCGGGGGGGCTTCCTCCTCCCCTCCTTCGGCGGCTTCGCCCTCTTCGCCCTCCGCCTCTTCCGCGGCGGCTGCCGCAGCGGCGGCGGCCTCTTCCTCGGCGATTATATCGGCGCGGGCCATACGCGGCGCTTTGACGACGACCAACGCCGTGTCGGTCGGGTCCAGGAAGGTAATCCCCGCCGGCGGCGCGACGTCGCTTAGGTGCATCGATTCGCCCAACTCCAGCCCCGAGAGGTCGTACGTAACGTTCTCCGGGATGTCGTGCGGCAGGCACTCAATGCGGATTTCCCGCGTCAAGTATTCGACGACGCCGCCCTCTTTTTCGCCCTCCGATTGGCCGGTGGCCGTTATGGGTATCGTAACCAGGATGGGTTTCCCGGCCGTCACCCGGAGGAAGTCCACGTGCTGGATTTCGTCGCCAAGGGCGTCGTATTGAATCTCTTTGATAATGGCGAGCGCCTCTTCGCCGCCCTCTACCGCCAGCTCGAGGATGGCGTTGGCCGAGCCGGCGCGCAGCGAGGTCCGGAAGTCTTTCTCGTCCACCGTTACCGGGACGCTGGGACCTTCCGCCCCGTAGACCACGGCCGGTATCAATCCCTGGCGCCTCGTAGCGCGGCCGTGGCGCTTTCCCGTGGCCTCGCGTTTCTTTACCGTTATGCTAATTCGTTTCATCGCTGTTCACACCCGATTGTGTTGGTCGAAACGCCGCTAGCCGAGCTTGGGCTCCAGCGGGCGGCCCCCCAACAGATGTACGTGAAGATGGGGAACGGTTTGGGTCGCGTCGGCGCCGGTATTAATTACCAGCCGGTACCCCGACGCCGATATGCCGAGTTGGCGCGCGAGCCGTTGGGCCGTCATTATCAGGTGGCCCGCGATGGCCGCGTCCTCTTCGCTGAGCTCGTCGACGTTGGCGAGATGCTTTTTAGGGACGATGAGCGCGTGCACCGGCGCCATAGGCGATATGTCGGCGAAGGCCACGACGACGTCGTCCTCGTACAACGGCTCCGTCGGCAGCTCGCCCGCGACTATTTTGCAGAATATGCACTCTTCCATAATTTTACCCTCCGCCGGGGCGGACGGGGCCCAGGTCTCCGGCGGCGTAGAAAATCAACGTACACGCTACCGGCCCGGCCAGTTCCGAGCGCAGCCGCCGGGGGCCGAGGTCCAGAGGCCTGAACGACGCGGCCGCGGCGCGCTTTTCCTCGTCGGCGTCGAAGCCGCCCTCCGGCCCCACGGCCACCAGGAACCTGCTGGGCCCGGGTTTGCCCCGGCCTACGATTCCCGTCAGCGGCGCGGCGCCGGCGCCGCGTCGGCATATAAAGGCGGCGTCGAAGTCGCGGCCTCGCGCCATTACGTCGGCGAACGTTTTGGGGGCGTATATTTTCGGCACGACGGCGCGGAGCGACTGTTTGACCGCGGCCGCCGCCACGCCCTCGAGGTGTTTCGTTTCGCGGGTCGTAAACTCCCGCCGCTGCGACCGAGCGCATTCGAAGAAGACGAACTCGCTCACGCCCAGCGCCGTGGCTTGCTTCACGACTTCAGCCAGTTCGGCCGGTTTGAGGAGCGCTTGCGCCAGCGCGACCCGGGCCAGCGGCTCGCGGCTGCGTCGCGTCGTCCGGAGGACTTTGCCGAGCAGGCCGTCGCCGGTGCGGATTTCGACTTCCGCTTCGTATTCGACGCCGCGGCCGTCTATGGCGACGAACGTATCGCCGCGGCCGAGCCGTAAAACGTTCTTGGCGTGGTGGCCTTCCGCCCCCGCGAGCCGAACGATGCCGTCCCGCACGTCGTCCGGGGCTACAATAAAACGAGGCGGCGGTTCTCCGCCCCGGCGTTTCCGGCCGGCCGGCCCGTCGCCGGACCTCGTATCCGATGGGGAATTTACCATAAATTCACGTCGGGCGCAACTACTCCTTGCCCGGTTTCTCGTCAGCCTCCCGTTCCAGGAGTTTGCGCAGCTCGTAGAGCGCGTCCATCGCCGCGCGCGGCGTCATGCGGTCCGGCTCGAGCGCCGCGACGTATTCCTCGATTATGGGCGGCCGGGGCGTGAACAGGTTCTGCTGGTCGGCGTTATCGAGCAGCGCCCGGGGCCCCCGGCCCGCCTCCAGTTCCTCCAGAATCTGGCGCGCGCGGGCGAGTATGGCCGGCGGGAGGCCCGCCAGCCGCGCCACCTGGATGCCGTAGGAGCGGCTGGTCACGCCCCTTGTCACGCGCCGCAGGAAATGGACCTTGCCGCCCGCCTCCCGCACCGTTACGGTGTAGTTGACGACGCCGGCGCCGCCCTCGGCCAGCGCCGCGAGCTCGTGGTAGTGGGTGGCGAAGAGCGTTCGGCCTTGCGTGTTCTCGGCCAGGTATTCGGCCACGGCCCACGCCAGGCTCAGGCCGTCGTAGGTCGACGTCCCCCGGCCTATCTCGTCCAGAAGTATAAGGCTGCGCGAGGTGGCGTTGTTCACGATGTCGGCGGTCTCGGTCATCTCCACCAGGAAGGTCGAGCGGCCGCGCGAGAGGTCGTCCGCGGCGCCGATGCGCGTGAAGATGCGGTCGACGGGGCCCACGGTCGCGCGGCGCGCCGGCACGAACGAGCCCGCTTGCGCCAGAAGCGTTATCAGCGCCGCCTGCCGCAAGTAGGTGGACTTGCCCGCCATATTGGGGCCGGTGAGGACGACGAACCGCTCGTCGGCGTCGAGGTGGAGGTCGTTGGGCACGAAGGGCTCGTCGAGGTAGAATCGTTCCACGACCGGGTGCCGGCCGTCCTCGACGTCGAGAGTCGGCTCGTCCACGATTTGGGGGCGGGCGAAGTCGTTCTCGAGCGCGGCCTGGGCGTACGACGCCATTACGTCCAGCTCCGCCGCCGCGGCCGCGACGCGGTTGAGCCGCTCGACGTGGCCGGCGAGCTCGCCGCGCAGCTCCACGAATATCTCCCGCTCCAGCGCGGCTATCTTCTCGTCCGCGGAGAGCGCGGTCTCCTCGTACTCCTTGAGCGCCGGCGTTACGAACCGCTCGGCGTTGACGAGGGTTTGTTTGCGGATATAGTCGGCCGGGACTTTGTCCTGGTTGGCCTTCGTGACCTCGACGTAGTAGCCGAAGACTTTGTTGTACCCCACCTTGAGCGAGGAAATGCCGGTGCGCTCGCGCTCGGTGCGCTCCAGGCCCGCGATGTATTCCTTGGCCTGGGCGGAGCGGTCGCGGAGGTCGTCGAGCTCGGGGCGGAAGCCGCGGCGGATGATGCCGCCGTCGGCCAGCGTAGCGGGCGGCTCGTCGGCCAGCGCGTCGTCGATAAGTTTGACCAGGTCGGCCACGTCGACGAGCTCGCGGCCCACGTCCGCCAGCAGCGGCGCATCGGCGCCGGCCAGCGCCCGCCGGAGCTCGGGCACGAGCGCCAGGCTGCGCCCCAGCGCGTGGACGTCGCGCGGCGTCGCCGTCCCCAGCGCCACCCGGCCGGTAAGCCGTTCGACGTCCGCGCACGGCCGGAGGATTTCGCGGACGCGGTGGCGGACCTCGCTTTCGCGGAGCAGCGCGGCCACGGCGTCGAGCCGCCGGTCGATGGCCTCCCGGGAGAGCAGCGGTTCGGCCAGGTACCGCCGCAGCCGCCGCGCGCCCATGGCGGTGCGCGTTTTGTTCATTAGCTCGTAGAGCGTGCCGCCGCCCGGGCCGGGGTGTTCGAATATTTCGAGGTTGCGCACCGTCGTGGCGTCGAGGTACATCCGGTCGCCGAAGGCGCGCGTTTTGACGGAGACGATGTGCGACAGCGGCCCGAGCGAGGTGGCCGCGGCGTAACGCAGAAGGGCCCCCGCCGCGGCGACGGCGGCTTCCTCGCCATCCAGGCCGAAGCCGCCCAGGTTGGCCACGCCGAAATGGTCTTGCAGGAGCGCCGCGCCCTCCTCCGGCGAGAAGTCGACGGCCTCGCGGTACGTCAGCGGCGCGTCGGTCTCCGACAGGCCTTTCGGCAGCGGCGCGCTTTCTTCGGCCAGCACTTCCGCCGCCCGCCACGACGCGACGAGCGACGCCGCGGCCGCGGCGTCCAGAGCGGGCCAGACCTCGAACGAGCCGCCGGCCAGCTCGAGGCGGGCCGCCGCCCACCTGTTGCGCTTGAACGCTACCGCGGCGACGTACCGCGTCTCCGAACCGGCCAGCAGCTCGTCTTCGTAAACCGTCCCCCGCGTGATGACGCGGACGACCTCGCGCCGCACCAGCTCCTCGGTCTGGGCCGGGTCCTCGGTCTGGTCGGCGACCGCGACCTTGTGGCCGGCGTCCAGCAGTTTGGCGACGTAGCCGGTGGCGGCGTGGTGGGGGAAGCCGCACATCGGCACGCGGTTCTCGCCCTTGCCGCGGCCGGTGAGCGTCAGGCCCAGCAGGGCGCTCGCGGCTTCGGCGTCGCCGTAGAACATCTCGTAGAAATCTCCCAGGCGGAAAAATATTATCGCGTCCGGGTAGCGTTCTTTGATGGCGTGGTATTGCCTGAGCATCGGCGTCGTCATAGTTTCCAATCGTCTCCGCGAACATAGTAAAAGAACCGGCAGGGCGGCGCAAGGGGTTTTTAAGGCGCCGGGCGGGCCGGCCGCGGCGGGATGAGTTTCCTTTAAAAAAACTTGGCACGCTTAACCTGACGTGTTATAATATATTAAGTAAAAATGAGTATTGAGGTCATAATAAGGCCGGAGCGGTTGCGTAGAATCCGGCGTAGGAGGAATGTCGAATGAAAAAGGGCCTGTGGCTGGCGATATTCTTGGCGGCGTCCGCGTTCGCCTATACCGTGCAAATCGATACGGCCGACGTGCTGGTGGCCGGTTCGTCCGACCCGGCGTTTCTGGGCTACGACGTAGTCACCTTGAAGGGCGCGACCGTACTACCCGGCGAGCCGGGTGAACCGAACTTGCCGGCGGTAATAGCGACCGTAGCGTTGCCCAAGGGTACGAAGATCGAATCGGTCGACGTATCGTACGGCGAGCCGGTAACGCTTCCGGGTACGCATCGCGTAATGCCGCTGCAAGAACCCACGCCGATCAGCGCGGGTAAGTCGCAACCTACGCCGGCTAACGGGGAGCTCTACTCCTCGACGGAGCCGTTCCCCGGCAAGTTGGCCTACTCCTTCGAGAGCGGCAATATGGGGGGCTACGGCGTGGGCAGCGTCGTGCTGGCGCCGGTGGAGTACGTCCCGGCGACGGGGAAGTTGACGGTCTACACCGTAATCGATTTCAAACTAAACCTGACGCGCGCCGCCGAAAACGTCTACCCCGAAGTGCGGCTGGATTGGGTAGACCGCGACATCCGGAAGAGCCTGGCGGCGTCGGTTATCAATCCGTGGGAGGTTACCCGGCCCAGCGGCGTACGCTTGCTCGACAGCCGCGCCGGCCTGGACGCCGACGTCTTCCCCTACCTGATAATTACGAACACGGCGCTCGAGGCCAAGGCCCAGGAGCTGGCCGACTGGAAGACCAAGAAAGGTCTTAACGCCACGGTCGTTACGACGACCTTTATCGAAAGCAACTACTCCGGGCGCGACTCGGCGGAGAAGATACGCAACTGCATCAAAGATTACTACGAGAACAACGGTACGCAGTACGTGTGCCTCATCGGGAACAATTCCATCATCCCGGTGCGCAAAGTTTACGACCCCAGGTACCAGACGATAGAGAAGAACTACCTGGTCCCGACCGACAACTACTACGGCTGCCTGGACGGCGACTTCAACGCCGACGGCGACGGCTACTGGGGCGAGTACGTGGGCGATAACGTCGACTGGGTATACGACGTCTACGTGGGCCGGATTCAGGTCTCGACCGTGAGCGACCTGAACGAAGTTATCGACAAGACGCTGTGTTACGACGGCGCCGGCGCCTCCACCGAAACCAACCCCTACGATTACCAGAACCTGGTAATCCTCGGCGGCGCTTTCCTCGATTCCTCGACCAACGAGAAAGTTCTGATGGAGTACGTACGCGATAACTACATGACGTCGTCGCACTGGTCGTTTACCGAGCTCTGGGACAACACCTACCCGGGCGGCGCGGTGTTCAATTCGACGGCCTTCGTCTCCAACATGAACCAGGGTAAGGGCGTCATAGCCCATGCCGCGCACTCGAACACGACGGTAGTGGGGACGAACTCCGGCAGCGTTACCAGCTCCAATCTCCACAACCTCACCAACCATCCCAAGTTCTCGGGCGTCTTCTATTCGCTGGGGTGCTACCCGAGCAATACCGACAGCACGAGTAACTGCGCCGCACTCTTCGTCAGCGCGGCCGACGGCGGCGGCGTAGGCTTCGCCGGTAACACCCGCTACGGTTGGTACATGCGCGGCAGCCCCGCGAGCGGGTTGTCGGCCGATTTCTTGAAGTCCTATTTTGAGCAACTCGGCAAGAACGACGTCTACGTCACCGGCAAGACGTTGGCGTTCCACAAGCACACGCTGCAGTCGACGGTTAGCAGCTCTACCTACCGGTACATTTACTTCGAGCTTATACATAACGGCGACCCCGACATCTGGATGCCGACCGGCAACATCGGCACGATGAACGTCGCGTACGAAGGCGCGATTCCGACCGGCTCGCAGGCCTACCAGGTCCACGTGGGCGACTCGGCGGACGCCGACGTGGAGGGAGCGCTGGTGTGCGTGTGGAAGGGCGACGAGGTCTACGGCGCCGGCACCACGAACGCCACCGGTAACGTCTCCTTCGACATCAACCCCGCTACCGAGGGGACGATGTTCCTCACTATATCAGCGCATAACTTCAAGACGGTCGAAGCGGACGTAGCGGTGGGCACGACGGCCGTAAGGCTCACGTCGTTTACGGGCGAGCGGACGAAGGCCGGCGTACTGCTCAGCTGGGCGGTAGGCGGCACCGAGGAAGCGGACTACTTCAACCTGTACCGCAGGCCGGTGGCGACGTTGGCGGCGCCGGCGGGCGGCAGCGGCGTGGCCGCTAGCGCGTCGGCCGAGGCGTTCGGCCGCGTCGGCAGCGATACGGCGGCAGCGGGCGGCGACGGCTGGGCGAAGGTGAACGCGGAGCCCATAACGGGGCGTTCGCCTTACCGGTACCTGGACCGCAAGATAGAGGCCGTGTTGTACGAGTATAAGCTGGAGGCTGTGCAGGCCGGCGGCCCGGACGAGCTGGGAACGACGCGGGTGAACGGCGCGTTGCCGGTGACGTTCGCGTTCGGCGTGGCGCCGAACCCGGCGACGACGACGGCGAAGGTGACTATCGACTTACCCGGAGCGACGGCGGTGAAGGTGAGCCTGTACGACCTGTCGGGGCGCCGGGTGGCAACGATAGTGGACCGGGTGCTCGGCGAGGGCAAGAACGCCGCGGCGGTGGATGTAGGCGGCATGCCGGCCGGGGTGTACATATTACGTTTGGAGGCCGGCGACCATGTAGCGGCCAAGCGGCTGGCGGTAGTACATTAACGCTCAATAATCCAAGGCTATACCGGGGCGGCCTAAAGGCCGCCCCTTTTTATTGCGGGCCGGCCTTAGGCCGGCGGAATCGAGCCGGCCCCGAAAAAATAGTTGGAAATGAGACGTAAATGAGGTTATAATATTATGGTAGGCGAGCAGCGTTGCTAATACGCAATAAGCTTTGTCGGCGATGGAATATAGGAGGTCGTTGAGATGAGAAAGGGACTTTTGCTGGGGATCTTTTTCGCCGCGGCCGCGTTCGGGTATACCGTACAAGTAGACGTCGGCGACGTTCACGTACGGTCCGCGACCGACGCGGCCTTTTTAGGTTACGACGTCGTCAGCCTGGACGGAGGGGGCGTTCTGCCGCTCGAGCCGGGCGAGCCGGCGCTGCCGGCGGTCGTCGCGACGGTGGCTTTGCCGAAAGGCACGAAGATCGAATCGGTGGACGTATCGTACGGCGAGCCGGTAACGCTTCCGGGTACGTATCGCGTAATGCCTGTGCAGGAACCGACGCCTTTTAGTTCGGCGAAAAGCAACGCCACGCCGGCGGACGCGGAGGTTTACGCTTCCGCGGAGGCGTTCCCCGGTAAGTTGGCGTACTCCTTCGGTAGCGGCAATATGGGCGGATACGGCGTGGGCAGCGTCGCGCTGGCGCCGGTGCAGTACGTTCCGGCCACGGGGAAGTTATTGGTATACCCCGTAATCGATTTTAAACTGAACCTGACGCGGGCCGGCGTAGACAACGTGTATCCCAAAGTGCGGTTGGATTGGATAGACCGGGACATCCGCGAGAGTTTGGCGGCGACGGTTATCAACCCGTGGGAGGTTACGTCGCCGAGCGGCGTCAGGCTCGTCGGCGGCAAGGACGCCGTCCTGGAAGACGTTTTCCCGTACCTTATCGTCACGGACGAGGCGATGGCTGAAGCGGCCCAGGACCTCGCCGACTGGAAGACGAAGAAAGGCCTTTGCGCCGCGGTCGTTACGACTTCTTATATCGAGGCCAACTATACGGGCGTCGATTCCGGCGAGAAGGTCCGTAACTGCATTAAGGATTACTACGAGTACAAAGGTACGCAGTACGTATGCCTCATAGGTACGAATTCGATAATACCGGTTCGGAAGGTTTACGACCCGGGTTACAACGTGGCGGAAGGGGACAATCTCGTCCCGACCGACAACTATTACGGCTGTTTGGACGGCGACTTCAACGCCGACGGCGACGGCTACTGGGGCGAGTACGCGGACGACAACGTCGACTGGGTATACGACGTGTACGTGGGTCGCATCCAGGTCTCGAGCGCCGACGCCCTGGCCGAGGTAATCGACAAGACGCTGTGTTACGAGGGCGCCGGCGCCTCCACCGAAACCAACCCCTACGACTACCAGAACCAGGTTATCCTGGCCGGCGGGTGGGCCGACTCCTCCACCAACCTGGGCGTTATGATGGAGTACCTGCGCGATACGTACCTGACGTCGTCGCACTGGTCCTTCACCGAGCTCTGGGACGACACCTACCCGGGCGGCGCCGTATTCAGCGCCACGAGCTTCACCTCCAACATGGAACAGGGTAAGGGTTTAGTCGCCCATATGGCCCATTGCAATTCCACCGTATTGGGTACCAATTCCGGTTCGGTTTCCAGTACCACGCTATACGGCCTGGGCAATCACCCCAAGTTTATGGCCTTCCTGTACTCGGTGGGATGTTATGCCAGCAACACGGACTACGACAACAACTGCGCGGCCAGCTTCGTCAACGCGCCCGACGGCGGCGGCGTGGGCTTCACTTGTAACACGCGCTATGGCTGGTACGCGCCCGGCGATCCGCTGAACCACTACTCCCAGGAATTCATTAAGGAGTACTTCAAGCAGTTCGGGGCCGAGGACATCTACGTCACCGGCAAGATTTTGGCATTCCACAAACACCCGCTGCAGAGCTACATCGACTCGTCGATATATCGTTACATCTACTTCGAGCTCATCCAACACGGCGACCCCGACATTTGGGTGCCGACCGGCGACATCGGCACGATGAACGTCACGTACGAAGGCGAGATTCCGACCGGCTCGCGGGCCTACCAGGTCCACGTGGGCGGCTCGACGGGCGGCGACGTGGAGGGCGCGCTGGTGTGCGTATGGAAGGGCGACGAGGTCTACGCCGCCGACACCACGGACGTTACCGGTAACGTCTCCTTCGACATCGACCCCGCTACCGAGGGGACGATGTTCCTCACTATCTCGGCGCATAACTTCAAGACGTTCGAAGCGGACGTGGGGGTGGGCACGACGGCCGTGAGGCTCACGTCGTTCACGGGCGAACGGACGAAGGCCGGCGTACTGCTAAACTGGGCGGTAGGCGGCACCGAGGAAGCGGACTACTTCAACCTGTACCGCAGGCCGGTGGCGACGTTGGCGGCGCCGGCGGGCGGCAGCGGCGTGGCCGCTAGCGCGTCGGCCGAGGCGTTCGGCCGCGTCGGCAGCGATACGGCGGCAGCGGGCGGCGACGGCTGGGCGAAGGTGAACGCGGAGCCCATAACGGGGCGTTCGCCTTACCGGTACCTGGACCGCAAGATAGAGGCCGTGTTGTACGAGTATAAGCTGGAGGCTGTGCAGGCCGGCGGCCCGGACGAGCTGGGAACGACGCGGGTGAACGGCGCGTTGCCGGTGACGTTCGCGTTCGGCGTGGCGCCGAACCCGGCGACGACGACGGCGAAGGTGACTATCGACTTACCCGGAGCGACGGCGGTGAAGGTGAGCCTGTACGACCTGTCGGGGCGCCGGGTGGCAACGATAGTGGACCGGGTGCTCGGCGAGGGCAAGAACGCCGCGGCGCTGGACGTAGGCGGCATGCCGGCCGGGGTGTACATATTACGTTTGGAGGCCGGCGGCCGGGTGGCGGCTAAGCGGCTCGCGGTAGTACATTAACGCTCAATAATCCAAGGCTATACCGGGGCGGCCTCAAGGCCGCCCCTTTTAATTAAAATCGGCGCGCCCGCGGCGGCGTGGAGGCCGCGGCCTTCGGCCCAACTTCCCAACGCGGAACGCGACGCCGGACGTCGTCTTTTACCGTATGCCGCGCCGTAAAAGCGCCCTTTTTGGTTTTGACACGTGTATAGCGTTGTGTTAGCATAATAGTTCGGAGCGAATTGCGAAGACTTCGTTGGAGGAAGAAATGCCTGACGATAGCGCCGCTCGCGGCAAAAGGTCGACGGCGGTTTTAATCGCCGGCCTTATCGGCGTATGGCCGATCCTGTTTATACTGATAATGTGGGCGCTCGCGCAGTGGGGCGGTGCCCCGGGCGAGTTTTCGCTCGCACCCCGCGAGACGTCGCGCAACGTCGTCGTCCTTATCGTGGCGTTGGCGGCGACGCTGGTGCTGGACGTGGGGACCGTCATCTTCGGCATCCGCGCGCTTAGGCGGCGGGTCGGCGGGGGCCGGGCCGTGGTAGGCGTCGTCCTGGCCGGCGTCGGCGCTTTAGTGATACTATTATTGTTGGGCGCCGGCATCGCGTTGAGCATCATTTTCGGCCGCGGCGGCGACGGCAAGCTGTCGTTGGAGGAGCGTGTTAAGAAGTGCGGTTCCAACCAGGAAAAAATCGCGATTATGTTGGGGCCGGAGATGTGGGGCTTCGACCACGCGGACGGGCGGCCCGAGGATTTGAAGGAATTGGACCTTTCGCCTGACGGCGACCTGGTGAAACCCGAAGACGGGCCGGCCTATACGACGGACCCGACGGTTTTCGATTGCCCCGCCGACGACGACGAGAACGACGTCGATTACGCGTTGGAGATAACGCCCGAAGGCGAGGTTAAGGTGCGCTGCATCGACTCCGCGGGGATTAAAGAAGGGCATAATCATTAGAAAGGGATATGGAAGGGCCGACGCGAGCCGAAGCTGAACTGCGGGTGTTGGACGCCGGCGTGTCGCTGGGGGACTACCTCCGCGTCGTAGTCCGGCGCAAGTGGGCGGTCGTCATAATTTTCTTGACGACGGTGGTTTTAGCGACGCTCGTCAGCCTCCGCATGCCCAAGGTGTACCAGACGTCGGTAACGGTCAAGGTCAGCCAGCGGGTCGTGGGTCAGACCATATTGCCGACGTTCTATTACGACCCCTTCTTCCTGGAGACCGAGATCGAGATGATTCGCAGCCGCGCGCTCCTGACGACGGTGGCGAATCGCCTCGGCCTGACCTATCGGATCGCGGCCGCGCCGGCCCGCCTGCGCGACGCGGTGACCAAAGCCGAGTTCGCGGGGGGCACCCCGGCCGGGGACCTCGTCATAACTTTCACCGATGCTCAGAATTTTAAAGTTAACTTCGACGGCCGCCCCGCCGGTACCGGACGGCTGGGCGAGTTTTTCGAAGCCGAATTCGGCGCGCTCCTCCTCGAGACCGACCGGGCCCGCGCCGGCGATAAGATCGTAATAAAGGTGCAAAAGGTGGACGCCGTCGTCTCGGGTTTGACGTCCTCGATTCACGTCAAGCCCGTGGAGAACGTCAACATGCTGCGGGTGGTCATCAGGGGCCGCGATCCCAAGAAAGTCGCGCGCCTCGCCAACGCCGTCGCCGACGTGTACGTTGAGACGAGCCTGGAAGAGAAAAAGCTGCAGGCGACCACGACGCGTATTTTTATCGAAGAGCAAATAGAGCGGACCGCGAACAACCTACGTCAGGCCGAAGTGGAGCTCGAAACCTTCAAGCGGGAGACCGGGATCCTCGATATGAGCGCCGAGACCAGGCATTACGTCACGCTGCTCGGCAACCTCGAGTCGCAGCTTCTGGAGGAGAGCCTGGACCGGCAGATATCCGCGGTCGAGCTGGATATATTGAAGCGACGGCGGGCGGCGCTCTCCGGGGAGCGCGGAGCTTTCCCCACCGAGGAGGTTCTGATATCGCGTTTCGCGGCCGGCAGCGTACTGCAGCAACTCGAGAATCGGATCATCGAGCTGCAGCGCCGCCGCGCCGAGTTGGTACAGACCCGGACGCCCGACCACCCGTTGGTTAAGGCCGTGGACGCCGAAATCGCCGCAGCCGAAGACGGCCTCAAAAGCGCGCTGTCCGACGCGCTCGAACACGGCGAGCTCGCCACCAACGTCGAATTGGGGGGCGAGAAAGTGGCGATGCTCGAAGACACCATCGCCGATTACCGGGATTTCACGGCCGCTTTGCCCCAAAAGGAAATGGTGCTGAACCGGCTGGTCCGCGCGTACCAGGTGAACGAGCAAGTTTATACGACGCTGTTGGAGAAACTCCAGGAAGCCAAGATCAACGAGGCCATGCGGACCGCCGACATAAGGGTCGTCGACTACGCCCTCGTGCCCCGGGTACCCGTGAGCCCGAATTACGCCAAGAACATCATGGTGGGGATAATGCTGGGTATTTTCCTCGGCGTAGGGGTGGCGTACGTCCTGGAATTCGCCGATACCTCGCTCAATACGGTGGAGGAAGTGGAGCGCCGGCTCGGCGCGCCGGTAATCGGGATAATACCGCGGATAGGGGGCAGCGGCGTAGGCCGACTGGTGCAGAAAACGGGCGAGTTCGATAATTATTTCGTGACCCACTCTTACCCCAAGTCGCCGGTGGCCGAGGCGTTTCGCACCCTCCGGACGGCGATCCGCGCCTCGGGCGTCGACGTCGACGTTAAGAGAGTTTTAACCACC
The DNA here is from genome assembly GCA_965602215.1 of uncultured bacterium. Classification (GTDB taxonomy): domain Bacteria; phylum RBG-13-66-14; class B26-G2; order WVWN01; family WVWN01; genus WVWN01. The sequence goes on along the minus strand of CBFCYS010000016.1, from coordinate 13,161 downwards.
GGTACCGGTTTGGGTGAAGGCAAGACCATGACGTCCGTCAACCTGGCGGTGATATTCGCCCAGGCCGGCGACGCCGTGGTGCTGGTGGATTGCGACCTCCGCCGCGCTATGGTCCACCGGGCCTTCGGCGTCGAGAGGGTCCCCGGGTTGGCGGAGGTAATAATGGACCGGGCCGAGCTCGACGAGGCGCTCCGGCCCACCGGCGTCGAGAACCTTACGATACTGCCCAGCGGCGTCGTACCGCCCAACCCGTCGGAGCTTTTGGGCTCGAAGAAATTCGAGACGGTTTTGGGGGAATTGGGCGACCGGTTCGGCCGCGTCGTCATGGACGCGCCGCCCGTGCTGGCCGTGACCGACGCCCTCGTCTTGGGAGGGCTGGCCGACGGCGTGTGTTTCGTGGTGTGCGCCGGCCGGACCGACCGAAACGCGGCCCGCCGCGCGCTGGAGCTTTTGGAACGTTCCGGTTGCAGGATTCTGGGGGTCGTCTTCAACCAGGCCGAGATGGCGCGCGTCTTCGGCGCGTACGGTTATAAGTATTACAGCCAGTACTACCAGGCCTATACCGACCAGGAAGAAACCTAGTGATAGGTATTTCCGTGCGGCGTCTCGTCGCCCGGGCGCTGGAAGGCGACGGGGTGGATGTAAACGCGCTGGTCGCCGCCCGGCGAGCGTGCGGTTCGTGGGAGCGGCTGGCCGATATTTTAAACGAAGAGCGGCTGGCCCCGCTTCTGGCGTACCGTCTCCGGAGCTGCGATTTCCCGGCCGCCGACGATTTCCGCGAGAAGCTGCGGCCGCGCGGGCCCGAAGTTCTCGCCGCTAACCTGATTCGGCGGAAATTGTACGACGAGCTCCGGGAAATACTGGCGATGGCGGGCGTCCCGGCGCTTCCTATAAAAGGGGTGGACCTGGCGTTTGCGGCCTATCCCAGCCCCGCTTGCCGGCCTATGACCGATATAGACGTGCTCGTTTCGCCCGACGACTACGAAACCGCCGGGGACGTTCTGCGGCGGGAGGGCTTCACGCCCCTTCCGAAAGAGCCGCGGTGGTGGCCGGCGAGGACTTTCGCGCGGCGCGGCGAGATGGTCGACTTGCATTGGAGTCCGGCGGCCGCCGCCCCGCCGCGGCGCGCTTCGGCTTCGGCCTTCGTTCGCGACCTGAAAACCGTGACGGACGAGTTCCGCTTGCTGGTATGTGTATGCCATCACCGGAACCATTTCTTCTCGCTGCAATTGCTCGACTATTACGAAGCGATTTTATTGGCGGGCCGCGTTTCCTGGCCCCGTTACTGGCTTCTGGCGCGGCGGTGGGGGGCGCTGCGAACGACGCGGTTCGTTCTCGCGCTGGCGCGGTTTTTCTTCGGCGGGGCGTCCACCGCCGGCAAATTCGGTATCCTGAAGGCGTTGGCCCGGCCGTCCCTGTTGGGCGCGGACGTGGGCCGGGGCCGGCGCGCGGCCGCGGTTTATACATCGTCGCTCGATAACCCGGCGGCGGCCCTCGTCTGGAGTATCCGCAGGCCCATGTGGGCTAAAGAAATCTTGACACGCGATTCTTCCATGAATTCTTTTTCAATAACGAAGAAGGAGTGAGCTCTTTGAAGCTGCGCGAATTTTTCGACCGCGCGTTGGCCGTCGGCCGCGCCAACGACCCCCGCGGCGAGGACGGCGTACTGGCGTACCTGGCCAAAGAACGTCACACGTACGAAGATTTGGCCGGCGACGCCCGGGCGGACTTCGACGTCGACCGTCTGACGAACCCGTACCACGATACCCGCATACTCAACGGCGCCGACGACGTCGACGTTAAGGCCATAATGGTTGGGATAGACTTCGAGGTCGGCGAGCTGGTCCTGGCGGACCGGCTTCGCGAGCGCGGCGACGCCGTCGACCTCTGCGTGGCCCATCACCCGGAGGGGTACGCGCTGGCCAACCTCTACCGCGTTATGGAGATGCAGGCCGACATATTGGCCCAAGTGGGCATTCCCATTACCGTGGCCGAAGGTATTCTCGACCCCCGCCTCCACGAAGTTAAAAGACGTCTATTGGTGCAGAACCATACCCGCGCGCTGGACGCGGCGAAGCTCCTGGGTTTTCCGTTCGTGTGCTTGCACACGGTGGCGGATAACTGCGTCACCAAGTTCCTCCAGGGCCGCTTCGACGCCGAGCGACCGGACACCCTGCGCGACGTAGTGGCCATACTGAAAGCGGAGCCGGAGTACGCCGAGGCCAAGCTGCACGGCGCCGGCCTGCAAATCCTGGCCCGCTCCATAAAATCGGAGCACAACCCGGCGCGTATTCGCGCGGGCGAGGTCTTCGTCGATATGACCGGCGGTACGGGCGGCTCGAAGTGGATGTTCGAGAAGTTGGCTACCAACACCAAAGTCGGTACTTTCGTCGGCATGCACGTCTCCGAAGATAGCCTGGAAATAGCGAGGGAGAATCACATCAACGTCGTAATCGCGGGCCACGCTCCCTCCGACTCGCTGGGATTGAACCTCCTCCTGGCCGGCGTTATAGCGAAAGAGGAGCTGGAGGTAACGGCCTGTTCCGGATATGTACGCGTGAAGCGCAGCTGACGCCGGGCATTAACGTAAGGAAGGTGCGGAATGAAGGATTTAATCGGTAGCGTTTTAGACAAAGTTAAAGCGGAAGGCGCGAGCTACGGCGACATTCGCGTGCTGCGCCGCCGCAGCGAGAGCCTGGAAGCGAAAAACGGCAAGCCCGATGCCGTCGCGGCCGCGGAGACCGAGGGCTTCGGTATACGCGTCATCGTCGACGGCGCCTGGGGGTTCGCCGCGTCGTCCAAACTGGGCAAGGATGAAATGTATCGCGTGGCCTCGCAGGCCGTGGCTATTGCCCATGCGAGCGCGCGCTTCAAAGGCGAAGGCGTCGTCCTGGCGCCCCAGGAGCCGTTTGTGGCGTCGTGGGCCAACGACGTGGCCGAGGACCCGTTCGCCGTTCCGCTCGAGGAGCGGATGGAGCTGCTGGTCCGCGCGACCGAGGAATTGAAACGGGGCGAAGCTGTTAAAGTGTCGGAGGGGTTCCTGCAGTTCTGGCGGACGGAGAAAATCTTCGCCTCCACCGAGGGCGCTTTTATCGAGCAGAAGATCGTCGAGTCCGGCGGCGGCATCGTCGCCACCGCGGTATCGGACGAGGATATCCAAACCCGCTCGTACCCCAACTCCTTCCGCGGCAACTTCGGCACCGTCGGCTACGAGTACATCCGCGCCCTCGACCTCGTGGGACACGCGCCCCGCATCGCCGACGAGGCGGCCCAGCTGCTGGCGGCGCAGGTTTGCCCCACGGCCGAGACCACCCTCATCATCGGCGCGTCGCAACTCGCATTACAAGTTCACGAGTCGTGCGGCCACCCCGTCGAGCTCGACCGCGTGCTGGGTCAGGAGGCCGCGTACGCCGGCACCTCCTTCCTGACGCCGGACAAGCTGGGCCACTTCAAGTACGGCTCGCCCATCGTGAACATCGTCGCCGACGCCACCGTGCCCGGCGGCCTGGGCACCTTCGGCTACGACGACGAGGGCGTGGCGGCGCAGCGCACCGACATCGTGAAGGAGGGCAACTTCGTCGGCTACCTGAGCAACCGCGAGACGGCGCCCGTCCTGGGGCCCCAGGAGCGCTCGGGCGGCACCGCCCGCGCCGAATCCTGGAACAATATCCCCATCATCCGCATGACAAACATCAACCTCCTGCCGGGGGACTCGTCCCTGGAGGAGATGATTGCGACCACCGACGACGGCCTCTACGTCGAGACCAACCGCTCCTGGTCCATCGACGACAAGCGCACCAACTTCCAGTTCACGACGGAGTGGGGCCGCCTGGTCAAGAACGGCAAGCTCGGCGCCGTCGTCAAGAACCCCACCTACACCGGCAAAACGCCCGTCTTCTGGGGCAACTGCGACGCCGTCGGCAACGAGGGCGAGTGGCAGATGTGGGGGACCCCCAACTGCGGCAAGGGCCAGCCCGGGCAGACGATGCACGTAGGGCACGGCACCGCCGCGGCCCGCTTCCGCAACGTCAACGTCCAGGGCGCGTAACCATATTATGTAGGGGCCGGCCTTCAGGCCGGCCCACCTTGGTAATAAATAATTAAGGCCGGGTTTATACCCGGCCTTTTTTATCGCTTCAACTCTCTATTTATAATTTATAGCGCGGTTGACAACGCCGGAGGCGTAACTTATATTATTTTAATAATAAAGAAGGTGGCGCGCCGGCCGCGAAGGAGGGCGTCTCTACTAATCGGCAACGGGTTCATTTTAACGCGAAATAGTACCGGCGGAGAGGTATTACCGAAGGGGGTTACAAATAATGAAAAAGTTTTTGCTAGTCCTTCTCGCCCTCGCGCTCGGCGCGACTTCAGCGTTTTCCTACCTCGGCCAGGTCGTCGGGTCGTTTGAATCCCCCGATACGGGTATCGTCGGCCTTGCTATTTCTTCCGATTGTCTTTACGCTTTGCGGGGGTATATTCCGTTCAACCGCGTCTACCGGTTGAACCCGTTAACGGGTTCCGTAAAGGGTACATTTCGGCTACCGGGGACGACGGATTATTTCTGGGGCCTGGCTTATAGCGCGGGCGGTTATATCTGGGCCAGCGACCTCGAGAATAGATACGTCTATCGCGTCAACGCGACTTCCGGCAGCGTGTACGGCCGTTGGCGGACCAGTTACCACCCCTGCGGTTTGGCGCCCCGCTGCACCGGCGACGGCGGTGAAGGTACTTACCGTATCATAGGGCTGGATTCGTCCGCCAATAGGGTATTAATACACGGATTAACGGGTAGCGTGTATGCGTCTTTCGAGACCGCTTACCCGAGTTCTAACGATATTGCTTACGATTGGCGTAACGACGTAGTTTGGGTTGTGAACGACGAAGACCCGTATCAAGTCTACGGTTACAAGCGTAATGGGTCTATTCTGGCGTCGTTCGCAAACCCCGACCCGGCCCTAAACTACTACGCCCTGGCATATAGGGGCAGGTACCTTTGGATATCGTGCGATACGTATCGCGCCGAGCACATCTTCCGTGTCCATTGCCCGGGGGGCATCGGCGTGGCGCCGGCGTCGCTGGGGAAGGTGAAGGCGCTGTTCCGTTAAAGTACCCCCGAACACGACAAGGCCGGGCGCGAACCCGGCCTTTTTTATTCCTGGAATTATTTAAACTGCCCCGACTACAGTAACCCGCCCAGCACCTCGCCCGCCTTGCCGCGGCGGCTCTCGTCGGCCAGCGGCGTGAGCGGCGTCTCCGTAGCGTTGACTTCTATAACGTACGCGCCGGCGCGCTTCGCGAGCTGCGGCAGGTACGCCACCGGGTAGACGACGGCCGACGTGCCGACGACGAGCATGAGGTCGCAGCTCTCGGCCGCGGCGAACGCCCGGCCTATCGGTTCCTCCGGCAGCGCCTCGCCGAACCAGACGACCCCCGGCCGCAGCAGGGCGCCGCATTCGTCGCACCTGGGCGGCAGCTCCGGGAAGGGGAGCGTCCTGTCCTCGCGGCTCGCGCCGCAGGCGATGCAGCGCACCTGCCAGATGTCGCCGTGGACCTCCACCAGCTTGCTCGAGCCGGCGAGGCGGTGCAGGCCGTCGACGTTCTGCGTGACCAGGAGGAAGTCGCCGCGGCTAGCGCGCTCGAGCCGGGCGATGAACTCGTGGGCCGGGTTGGGCCGGCAGGCCGCGACCAGCTCCCGGCGCCACTGGTACCACTCCCACACCAGCCTGGGGTCGCGGGCGAACGCCTCCGGCGTCGCGAGCTCCTCGGCGCGGAAGTTGCGCCACAGGCCGTCCTCGCCGCGGAAGGTGGGAACCCCCGATTCCGCCGAGACGCCGGCGCCGGTTAAAACGACGACGCTACCGGCGTCGTCCGTCACTTCTTTTATTTTATCGGTTCCCAAAGTAGTGGCGGTTACCGCTCCCAGGTCGAGCGGTATACGGAGTTGACGCGCAGGTACGCGGACAGCGACGGCGATATGTCGGAGAGGAATTCGTTGAGGTTGGTGATGAACGTCTTGGGGACGACGACGACGTCGCCCTTGGCGAGGGGGACGTTGAGCGTGATGGCGCCCTCGTCTATGACCTGCTCCATGTCGATGCGCATGACCTGGGGTTCGTCGTAGAACGAGCGGACCACCATCGTGCTGGCGCGGGCGGCGGTGCGCTCGTACCCGCCGGCCTCGGCCACCGTCTCCAATAGCGTCGTACGCCCCTTGAACTTGTACACCCCCGGCTTCGCGACCTCCCCCAGGACGTAGACGACGCAGGAGTTGTACTCGCCGACCTCGACCGTTACCTGCGGGTCCTTGTAGTACGCCGCCAGGCCGTCGCGCACCACGCGGTTGAACGCGGCCAGCGGGACGCCCGAGGCCTGGACCTCGCCCACGTACGGGAAGACGATCTTGCCGTCGAGCCGGACGGTGTAGTTACCGGTGAGGTCGGCTTCGCCGGCCACGCGGATGTTCAAGACGTCCGTTTCGCCGATTACGTAGCCTTCGGAGGCGAGCGACTCTTCGGGCGTCGGCGCCTCCTGGCCCGCGGCCGCCGTCGCGCAAAGCGCCACGCCCAGCAATATCGAAAGCTTCTTCCTCATATCGTTACCGACCCGAGGCGCGCGTGCGCGTTTTCTTGGGCCCCTTACGCGCCGGTTTCTTCTTCGCGGGCCGGCCGCGCGCGCCGCCGCTTTTACCCGATAGCTTCTCGAGCTCTTTGAACAACTCGTCAACCTCGCGCTCGAGGGCCGCTATTTTCTTGACGTGCTTTTTCACGGCCGCGTTCGCGCCGACGTCGGCCTTCGCCAGCGCCAGCTTGTAAGCCCGTTCGCCGAGCTCGGCGAATAGCCGTTCTATGCGCCGGCGGTGCGCGAAGATGCGGAGGCGGAGGGCCGCGGCGACCGACAGGTCCTCGGCTCGAGCCGCGGCGTACGTCACGCCGTCCTTGGCGATGCTGACGCCCTTTTCGAAGGTTTTTTTGATATCGTCCATTTGCACCATATCTCCTACCTTTCGTTTAATTCTACAACAACACGCCATGTTTCGTCAAGCGGTAGAATAGCCTTTTGCTTGACACCCGCGGGGGGCTGGCTTAATATACCTTTCAATGGCGGGTCCTACTCGGCGGATACGATTGAGCGGCACGCGGGTGGCGCTCGTATTAGTCCTCGCCGCCGGCGCGGCGACGAGCTTCTACCGCCTCGGCGTCCAAAGCCTTTGGTACGACGAGATAACCGGCGCCCGCGTAGCCGACTTGCGCAGCGAGGCCGGAATCCTGGCCGCTCACAAGATGGACTCGCACCCGCCCGCGACGGCGCTCGCGGAGTACTGGAGCCGCCAGGCGTTCGGCCTGTCGGAGTGGTCGCTCAGGTTGCCGGCGGCGTTGGCGTCGGTGGCGGCGCTGGTTTTCATCTTCGCTATAGCGGCGGCTTCGGGGGACGCGCGCATCGGCTGCCTGGCGGCCGGGCTGGCGGCGTTCGCCCCGTCTTTCGTGTACTTCGCCCACGACGCGCGGCCGTACGCGCTGGCGATGTTTTTCTCGGCGGCGGCAACGGCCTGCTTTCTCTTCGCGTTTCGGGGAGGGCGGAAGTACGTCTGGTTTCCGCTGTACGCCGTCTTCGCCGCGCTCGCCTTCTACAGTCACTACTTCGCGACCATCGTAATAGTGACCCATTTCGTCGTGGCGGTGCTGGGGTGGCTGCCGGCGTTCCGGCCGCGCGCGGCGGTCTCGAGCCGCCGCTACGCCGTGGTCTTCGTGCTGTTCGCCGTCGCGGCGTGCGCGGCCGTCGCCGCGGCGTGGCCCGTCTTCAGCGAGGCGCTGTACGACCGCGGACGCTTTCCGGGCGGCGAGATGGCGGTTACGCCGTCGCTGGTGTGGGGCTCTCTTATGGTGGCGGGGTGGGACCGGGCGGCGGCCAACGTCCTTTTCCTGGGCGCCTGGGCCGTGGGAATCACGGCGATATGGCGCCGGGCGGGGGCCTTCGCCGGAGCCGCGGCGCTGGCCCTGGTGGCGCTGCCCGCGCTCCTGCCGGTAGCCGTAATAAGGTTGACGACGCAGTATTGGAATCCGCGGTTCTCGTACTTCGCGTTCCCGGCGGCGATGGCGGTGGCGGCGTTCGGCTTCGCGGCCTCGGCGAAGTGGTTGGCGGCGGCGTCGCGAAAACGGTTCGGCGCCGCGGCGCTGACGGCGGTCCTGGCCGCGGGGGCCGCGTTGGCCGTCGCCGACGACGTCGTGGCGTTGCGCGCGCGCTACACTATGCCGGTACAGGATTTCCGGGGCGCGGTCTCGATGGTGAACCGGAACAGGAATTGGCAGACCAAGGTGCTGGTGTGGCCTTATCGCAACCACGACTGTTTTCTCTACTACACTAAAACGCAGGGCGGCCCGGGCGCGATGGCCAAGCCGCGCACCGGCGTCTACAAGACGCTCGAGCGGTGGCCGCGCGTCTTTATAGTATGTACCGACGGCGAGTTCACCGGCGAGCTTATGCGGCGCTTCCCGACTATGGTGCAGTTCCGCCTCCGGAGCGTGGACGTTTTGTACCACAACTCGTCGTACAAGAAACCCGGGCAATTGTACGACAGGCTACCCGGGGAACTGGTGGGCGTCCCGCCGGCGGTGATGGCCAACGCGCTCGGCAGGCGGGCGTTACTCTCGGGCCACAAGAAAAGAGCGCTGGAACTTTTTGAGAAGGCGTCGGCCTACGAGAGGCGCGACGAGGTCGCGACTTTCGACCTCGCGAACTTGTACGCTCAACGCGGCGAATACGAGCGGGCCCTGCGGCTCGTCGGCGGCTACGTTCGGCGGCACCCGCACGAGTCCTGGCCCTATACCAGGTTGGCGGAGACCTATTTTCAAAGCGGCGACAAGAATTCCGCGGCGGCCTATTACCGGCGAGCGCTTTGGCTCGAGCCGTCGAAGGACTACTGGCGGACGCGTTTAAAGGATATGGTTTTTAACCGGCCCTTTTTCCGGGGTTTTTTCGGGTATTCGGACCCCCGTTGGATGTGATGAGGTAAAAATATGGATAAGTACGTAGTAGAGGGAGGCCGCGCTTTAAGCGGAACGGTGGAGGCGCAGGGGTCGAAGAACGCCTGCCTGCCGATGATGGCCGCGGCGCTTTTGGCCGAAGGCGTTACGACGCTGCGCAACGTCCCCCGCCTTTCCGACATCGAGACCATGGCGGCGGTATTGCGGGCCTTGGGCGCCGTCGTCGAGTGGGACGGGCCGCATGCCCTGGCCATAGACACGCAGGGCGTGGATAAGTACGTGGCGCCGTACGACCTGGTGCGGCGTATGCGCGCGTCGATAACGGTGTTGGGGCCGCTGGTGGGCCGCTTCCGCCGGGCGGAGGTATCGCTGCCCGGGGGGTGCGCCTTCGGGCCGCGGCCGGTGGACCTGCATATCAAAGCCATTCGGGAGTTGGGCGCCGAGGTGGAATTGGAGGGCGGGTACGTCGTGGCGCGCGCCGCCGTGCTGAAAGGAGGCCGTGTGAACCTGAGCGGCCCCGCCGGCCCGAGCCGGGGCGCGACCGCCAACTTGATGATGGCGGCGGCGTTGGCCGAGGGCGTTACCGTAATCGAGGACGCGGCCCGCGAGCCGGAGACCGTCGAGCTCGCGAAAATGCTCAACGCCATGGGCGGCCGGCTCGAGGGCGCCGGTTCCGCCGAGATGACGATTACGGGGATGGACCGGCTGGAGCCTTGCGAATTCGACGTTATGGCGGACCAGATAGAGGCCGCGACGTACCTGCTGGCGGGCGCCATAACCGGCGGCGACGTAACGGTGCAGGGCGCCGACGCCGGCTATCTGAGTTTATTTATCGACAGGTTGCGGGAGGCGGGCGTAACGGTCGACGCATCTAACGGGGCGATCGCCGTTGGCGGAAGCTTGCCCGTGTCGCCGTTGGAGATAAGGACCGGCCCCTACCCGGCGTTCCCGACCGACCTGCAGCCGCAAATGACGGCGCTGCTTAGCCTGGCGTCGGGTCGCAGCGTCGTCGTGGAGGGCATTTACCCGGACCGCTTCAACCACGCGCCGGAATTAGTCCGATTGGGGGCCCACGTGGAAGTAACGCCGCCCACCGCCGTCATCAACGGCGTCCATCGTTTGTACGGGGCGTACGTAATGGCGTCGGACCTCCGGGCGGGCGCGGCTTTGGTGTTGGCGGGCCTTGCCGCGGGCGGAGAAACGAACGTACGCCGCATCTACCATATCGACCGCGGCTACGAAAGTATGGAGGACAAGCTGACGTCGCTCGGCGCCGCCGTTCGGAGAGCGGAGGAAGATTAAAATAATCGTCGGATTATCGGGTAATTTCGGATTTTTTGGCTTGACACTTGACGTTTTAACGACTATAATGTTAGAGGTGGTGAATAGAGGGTTTCCTTTAATTCTGAGCCGAAAGACTAACGAAATGGGTGGTTTAACGAGAAGTATTATCTCGCGGACGGTATGTGCTGTCGGCGGGGCGGTATGCGTCGTCACGGCGCCGGCGCTGGCCGGCGTTGACGTGCAGACGGGCGTCCTGGATACTCCCAATGCTTACGTGATGGAGAGTACCCAATTCAACATCGGCGTATCCAGTCACGCCGTCACGGCCGGCGAAATCACGTCGTACGGGCGCGACGCCGAAGAGAACGAGCAGGGCGAGTGGTCCTATCCCGCGATTACGAAGAACCTGACGGAGCTGGACGCTTTCTTCCAGATCGGCCTTTTGGGGCGGCTCGAGCTCGGCGTTAGGGAGTACACGCAGGAGAAGTACGTGGGCAACGCCAAGGTATTGATAAAGAAGGAGAGCTCCCGTTGGCCCGCGGTAGCGGCCGGTATAATGAACCTGGGAGGCGACCACGACGTCAGCCCGTACGGCGAGAACGCGGCCTGGTATTCCGACCAGGACCGCCAGGACAACGCCTACTACATCGTCGCCAGCAAGAACATGCGCAACATCATCCGGATACCGATAACGTTAAATGTCGGCGTGGGGGCCGCGCGCTTCCAGGGTATGAACCCCGCCTGGCCGCATTCGAAGCCGTGGCAGGGTATGTTCGGGTCGGTGGAGTACCACTTCCTCGACGAGCGGATCTCCGTGATAGGGGAAGTCGACGGCCGCGACCTAAACCTCGCCGCCCGGTTTAAATTGCCGTGGGGATTCGTAGTCACGCCCTACGTCTCGGAGTTGGAAGAGGCGTGGTGGGGAGCGCCCACGACCCACACCAAGCCCGCGCCCGGGTACCCCAACGGCATTTCGTACGACGACGAATACGACTCGCCCAAGGGCGGCATCGCGATTCAATTGTACGTGGGGCCGCTATACCGCAAGGCCGAGACCGAACGGCTGCGCGCGCTGCGCTCACGGCTGAAACGTGCCGAGGAGAGGCTGAAGCAAGCGCGCCAGCGCCGCGAGATACTGGAGCAACGCGTCGAAGAGATCCGCGAAGAATTGATGGGGCCCTAATCACCTTCGGCGCCGCCGGCCCCGCCTCGCTTAAACGCGGTATTTCGATGCTGTCGCATATTTAAATATGTCGAGAAAGGTAGTTATAGCCGCCGCGCTCGCCGTCGCGACCCTCTTTTCTACGGGGGGCGTTTGGGCTGCGGACGAAATCGCCGGCGAATACGCCGAGGAACTCCGTAAAGGGAAGAAGTTCAAGGAGTTCGAAGCGTTGGCCTCCACGGCCTACGACCGCGCGTACCGCCTTTTTAAAGGCGAGAAGTATTACGACGCCGCGGTAAAGTTCAAGGAGGTCGTCCTCCTCTATCCCTCCTTCTCCAAGGTCGACCGCGCGACCTTCATGATGGGGGAGGCTTACTACCAGGCGGGCATGTACACCGACGCCGCCTCGGCCTTCAACCGCATCCTGAAAAATTTCCCCAAGACGGAATACGTGCCGCGCTCCCTCTATCGGCTCGAGCTCTCCAGCCTGAAGATGGAGCGCTACAACGCGGCGGTGGGTTACTACGAGCAGCTCATCCGCAACTACCCCAACTCGCCCGACGTCGACGGCGCTCGCTACTTCGCCGGCCTCGCCTTCTACAGCATTAACGACTTCGAGAACGCCAAGAGGACTTTCACCGCCATCCCGGCCGAGAGCGAGTATTACGGCTTCGGCCAGTATTCGCTCGCCCTCTGCTACCTCCGCGAGGGGATGCGGGACAACGACCTCGAGACCGGCATCGAACGGGCCATCGGCCAGCTCGAGAATATCTTCCGCATCAAGCACAAGTCGCCGCTCGGCCGTACGCTGGCGGGCAAGGCCCACGTCACCCTCGGCCAGCTGCACTACCAGGCCGGCCGGTACGACCAGGCCGAGGATGAGTTCAACAACGTCTCGAGCCGGGACTCCACCAACTACGACAACGCCGTATTCGGCCTGGGGTGGGTCGAGATCAAGCGCGCCGAGCAGGAGGAAGACCCCGACAAGGCGAACGGCCACTTCCGCCGCTCGGCGAGTCTGATGAAGCGCGTCACCGACCATATGGAGGGTTCGGAGGTCTACGCCGAGGCCTGGCTGACGCTGGCCCACTGCTACCTGGGGCAGGGTAAATACGACAAGGCCATCAGCACGTACGAGTACGTCGTCAACAACTTCTCGCTGGCCGCGGAATTCGCCGGCGACCCCCAGGTGGCCAAGATATTGGAGGGCATCATCGCCGAGGTGGAAAACGTCAAGCGCGTGAGCACCGCCCTCCAGGAGCTCAATAAGATAGCCAAAGAGAAGGGACGCTCCGACGTCCAGGCGCAGATTCGCCTCGAGCAGCAGGAGGTCAACCGCCTCACCGAGGACCTCAACGACCTCGAGCTCTGGTTCACCGGCCGCTCCATCACCGGCGGCAACGTAATGCTGGGCGCCGACTACGGCCTGGCCACCATCTCCTTCCGCGGGGCGCAAGAGATAGAGAAGGAGCTCCTCTCGTACGACGAGATTATGGTGGAGAAGCTGGTGGGGGTCCGCGAGGAGAAGCAGCGGCTGGAGAAAGAGGTCCACATCCACGAGCTCCGCAAGGAACAAATCATAATAGGCCAGAAGGACGAAGCGCTCGAAACCCCCGAGCAAATCTACCGGCGCGAGATCCAGAAGTACAACGTCGTACCGGGTCAGACTTCCGCCGAACCCGGCGATACCGGCAGTTCCCGCCCCTCGTACGTACCGCCTACGACCGTGACGCC
>CBFCYS010000015.1:0-29564 GCA_965602215.1 uncultured bacterium | reverse complement strand
ACGCCGCCCGAGGAAATAGTCCCCGAGGAAGCGCCGGCCGAAACGCCGCCCGAGGAGACGCTGCCGGAACCGGGGGTCGAGAGCGCCGAAGAAATAGAAATCGAGGAAGAAACGCCCTAGCAAACCGCGGCGCCGGTTAAAACATATCGGCCCGCGGCCGGTCTAAACCAGGGTGATATATATGAAGGCTATTAAGTATAGCGGCTCGTTGGCGGCAGCCGCGATTTGTATTTTTATCGCGGTTGGCTGCAAGCCCAAGGAAATCGTCATCACCCGCGAGGACTCGATCGCCAAGGAAGACGTGGCCATCGAGGACCTCCAGGAGAAGATCGCCGAACGCCAGTCGGAGCTCGACGAGCTGGAGTCCGAACGGATGGGCAAAACCGGCAAGCTCGCCGTCGAGGAACGCCAGCGGCGAAACGAAGCCGTCCGGAAGTACGAGGAGTTCCTGGGCAAGTACCCCATAAGCCCGTATACGCCGGACGTTCTCGTTGCGCTGGGCGAACTCTACCTGGAGCGTTCCGAGGAGGAGCACGTCGAGGCGCTCGACGACTACCAGCTGCGCCTCGAGACCGCGGGCGAAGGCGGAGACATATTCACCGAACCCGAACCTCAGCCCCACTACGAGAAGACCATCGCCGCCTACCAGCAGATCGCGCTCAAGTACAAGGATTTCCCGTACGCCGACGCCGCGTACTACGGCCTGGGTTACTGCCTGAAAGCCCAATACGAAGAAGAGGAGGCCGCGCGGACCTTCTATAAACTCACCCAGCTTTACCCCGATTCCAAATTCGTACCCGAGGCGTACTTCCGCATCGGCGAGTACTTCTTCGACCAGTACGAGTTCGACAAGGCCGTGAAATACTACGCGCTGGTCCCCGATACCAACCTCAACTTCTACGATAAGGCGCTCTACAAGATGGGGTGGGCGTTCTACAACCAGGGTGATATCGGCGTCTCGTCGCTCGAGTACCAAAAGGCCATCGACGCCTTCACCAACCTGATTGAGAGTACCGATAGGGAATCTATTCTAACCGACGAGGCGATGGAGTTTGCCGCCATCTCGCTCACCGAGTGGGCGAGCGACCCCAACGACGAAACCGCCATCGCCAAGGCCATAGGCCACTACGGCGACGAGTTCCGCGGCGGCAAGGAGCGCGAATACTCGCCCGAGGTCCTGCACCAGTTGGGCGACGTCTACCTTTACAAACAGGATAAGCTGAAGGCCGCGGCCACGGCCTACGAGACCGTCCTGGAATATTACCCCGACTACGGCCGCGCGCCCGAGCTGCTCGACTCGCTGGTGGAGTGCTACCTCCGCGAGGAGGACTACGATAACGCCCACAATACGCGCGTCCGCATCGTCGACGGCTACGGCCCGGGCTCGGCGTGGTACGAGAACCAGGACGACCTCGACGTCCGCCACAAGGCGCTGCAGCGTTGGGAGACCGCCCTTTACGAGGTGGCCGTTTACTTCAACATGCTGGCGGAGCGTAAGAGCAAGACCCCGACCGATTCCGAGGAAGCTAAAACGCTTTACCAGGAAGCGATCACCCGCTACAACCAGTACCTGGCCTCTTTTCCCACCAACGAGAAGGCGTACCACGTTAATTTCTACCTGGCCGAATCCTATTTCGCGGCCGGCGATTTCGCGAACGCCGGCGACCAGTACCAGAAGACGGCGCTGGGCTATACCGACCGCGAGCGGTTCAAGATAGAAAAGTGGGACGAGAAGTTCACCCAGGAAGACTCTCTCTTCAACGCCATAGTCTCGTACGACGAGATCTTCAAGGGAGACGTCGAGGGTGCCAAGGGGGAAAAAGCCCCGCCCGAGCCCCCGGCGGCGGCCGGCGCCGAGGGCACCAACGGCCTCGTAACCTACGGCCCCATCGAGATGCCGGTGCAGTCGCTGACGTTGAACGAGGCCAACCTCGTCCGCGCCTGCAACGCTTTCGTCGACAAGTACCCCGACAGCGCCGAAGTGCCGACGGTCCTCTCCAAAGTGGGCGAGATATACTTCTACGTCGACGATTACGACCGCGCGCGCGAAGCGTACGGTAAACTGGTCGACAAGTATCCCACCGCCCTCAACTCCGAAAAAGAGAAAGGCCACAATCAGCTTTACGTTGACGCCGCCGAGAGCGTCGCGAAATCGTACTTCAACGAGGCCGAGTTTTACGAGAAGGGCGGCGCGTACGAACTGGCCGAGGGCAAGTACGCCCTGGCCAAGCAGTGGTACGGCCGGACCGAGCGCGAGGCCAAGGACCGCGGCGTAAGCGGGACGCTCGACCGCGCCAACAGCCTGTCCGGCCTGACGGGCCTCAAGGCCGCGGAGATGAAGGGCGCCGGCATCGCCATCGAGGCCATCGAGGAGCCCACCATCGAGCCGGAGCTCCTCGTCGCAGAGGCGGAGTACGAGGACTTCATCGTGCTCTACCCGCCGCTCGGCCCCATCGAGGCCTCGGCGTTCGCGGCCAAGCAGGCCGAAGCGCAGGCGTACGAGGCCAACGCCTCCGACCACCAGGGGAGCGACGTCGGCCGGCTGAGCCTCGGCAAGGCCGCCGACACCTATTACAAGATCCGCGACTGGGACAACGCGGCCCGCGTGTACCGGCAATATATTAAGGAATTCCCCAAGGCCGACGACATCAAGATGGCGCACGAAAAGGCCGCGGAGTGCTACGAGCGGAAAGAGGATTGGGGTTCCGCCGCGACGGTCTACATGGAGATCGCCGAGCACCCCGATTATAAGGGCACCGGCCTGGGCCGCGATTCGCTGTTCCGCGCCGCCCTGATGTACGAGCAGCAGGCCGAATGGACGCGTGCCGCCAACACCTTCGCCCGTTTTACGGAGGAATACCCCGAAGAGGCCCGGCCGAGGCTGGAGGCTACGTTCCGGCGGGCTCGAGCCGAGGAGAAGCTGGGCCGGGAGAGCGACGCCCTCGAGCGCCATAAGGAAGTCGTCGCCATATACAAGGTTTCGACCGCGGAGGGCTTCGACGTCGGCGGTACCGAGAAGTACGCCGCCGAATCCGAGTTCAAGGTTACCGACGCGAAATTCGACACCTACGATCAGATCCAGTTCATCATGCCGCAGAAGGTGATGGAGGCCAACCTTCAGAAGAAGGTCAAGCAGTCGCAGGACCTCATTGCCGGCTACACCGACGTCGCCGGCCTGGGCGTCCCCAAGTGGGGCGTGGCGTCCCACTGCCGCATGGCCGACGTCTACCTCTCTTTCCGCGATACGCTGCGCAACGCCGAGATCCCCGACGAGCTCCGACCCGAGTATTGGGAAACGCTGCCCGACGACAACCCGCGCAAGCCGCTTCTCGAGAACGCCTACTTCGAATATACCGCAAGCCTCGAGGAGCAGGCGATACCGCTGGAAGAGCAGGCCGTGTTGGAGTACTCCGACGCGGTTAATATCGCCGAGGCGGAAGGAATTGACTCGGCGTGGTCGCGTAAGGCCTACAACCAACTCCTCCTCATCCGGCCGTACGAGGTCGTAAAGTACGAAGACGTGGGCATAAAGGGCTTCACCAGCGACACGGGCTGGCTCGCGTCCAACGTTTACGAGGACGGCTGGCTCGACGCCGCGTACGACGACGCCGTGTGGGCTCCCGCCAACCCGAGCGGTTGGCGCGAGAAGGACGAGGAGAAGGTCGTCGCCCGCGTCCCGGGCGAGCCGACTACCATCTGGGGCGGCCCCGACGATGAGGCCGTTTACTTCCGCAAGAGCTTCTCCTTTACCTACGACCCGGGCAACTACGAGGCCGTCATCCAGAGCCGCGGCCCGTACAAACTCTACGTCAACGGGACCCTCATCGGCCAGACCGACGTTTACGCCGAAGACCCGTGGGTCAAACCGGATACGTACGACGTCTCGAGCGCCCTCCACCTCGGCGACAACGTCGTGTGCGTCGAGGTCGCGCGCGAGCGCGACGACTCGTACGGCCTCAACTTCGCCCTCGTGCCGGAGGGCGGCTTCCCGTCGCCCGAGCCGGAATTCGAGGAAACGGGCCTGCCCGAGGAATTCGGCGGCGTTTCACCCGAAGAGGGCGAGCTGCCGATGGAGGAGTGGCCGCCGCCCGAAGGCGAAGGCGAGCTGCCGGTAGTACCGGGCGAGGACGCCGAGTTCGGCGAAACCGGCGGCGAGTTCGGCGAGCCGACGCCCACGCCGGTAGAGGAAACGCCGTCGTTTGAGGAAGCCGGGACGCCTACGGAAGGCGAAATCGAAGCCCCCGGCGGAGCCGAGGAGGAAACCCTTCCCGCGCCCGGCGAGGGCGAAGCGGAAACGCTGCCGGCCCCCGGCGAAGGCGAAGAGGAGGCTCTACCCGCGCCCGGCGAAGGCGAGGGCGCAGGTTATGAAGTCGAAACCAGCGGCGAGATAGACTTCGAGGCCGTGGGGACGCCGGAGGAAACCGGCGATACCGGCGCGGCCCCGGAGGAGGAGCCGCTGGGCGAGGAGTTCTAAGCTGCGGTCGGGTTTGGACGGTTATTGAAACCGGCCGCCGCAATGGAGGTAACGTCGATGGCCCGGATATGGCGTAACGGTATCGCGTTGATGGTGTCGGCGTCGGTCGTTTGGGGATGGGCCGCCGCTTACGGCCGGGAAGGCCGGGCCGACGTCAAGGAGGAAGGCGGCGTTAAAGTCGAAAGGCTTGCGTCCGGCGATTTAATATTCCCGGACGTCGTTATCGAGGGGCGGCTCGAGAAGCCGGTGGCGTTGTTTATAAAACGGCGGCAGCCGGAATTCAATACGCCCCGGTTCGAACGCGATTTCTGGGACGATATACTTCGACCGGTAGACGCGGAGGAGTTCAAGAAGGCCATAACGCCGAGGCCGTTCGACTACGTAAAGAACCCGCTTCTTTGGATGGCGGTGACCACGGCGGCGACGTCGGGAGCAGCGGCCGGGTACCAGGCTTATAATGAAGAGTGGCCGCAAGTTAAAGTGTACGCCGCAACCGCGGGCGTCGCGGCGGCGGCCGCCGCGGCGTTGGTTATAATCGACCGCAGCTTGGCTTCAGGCGCGAGGTAGCGCGGCCCGAATCGGCCTTGCGCCGTTATCCCGTAGGGGTTTAAAAAATGCTGAAAAACTTGCCAACAAAGGGTTTTGCGGTTATAATTATAGCGGCGTTAGCCTTCGGTTGGGCGCCCGCTTTAGGCCAGGCGGAAGGCGGCGAAGGTGGTACCGGAGGCGATGCCGAGATCAAGGAGGAGGCGGGCGTCGAGGCCGAACGCACCGCAGAGGGGGAGTACGTGTTTAAAGAGGTCGTCATCGAGGGGCGGCTCGAGAAGCCGGTAGCGCTCTTCATCAAGCGCCAGCAGCCCGATTTCAAGACGGTTCGCTTCGCGCGCGACTTCTGGGACGACATCCTGCGGCCTATCGACAAGGAAGAGTTCGAGCGGGCGATAAAGGAGTCCAAGTTTGACTACGTTAAAAACCCGCTCCTTTGGATGGCGGTCGCTACCGCGGCTACTACCGGCGGCGCGGCCGGATACCAGGCGTATAATAAGGAGTGGACGCAGGTACAGGTATACGGCATAACCGCGGGCGCCGCGGCCACCGCGGCCTTGATATTGATTCTAGTCGACCGCGGCAGCGCCCGGGCCGCGAAGTGAGAGAGGGGCCTCGCAAACGGGCGCAGGACGAGGTTGAGTCGACGGTTGAAGGTTAACGAAAGGAGTAAGTGAGGCATGGAAGTCTTTAATTTTTTGGCGGAGTCCTATCGCGCCGGCGGCTGGGGGATGCATCCCATCCTCGTCACGGGCATATTCGCGATTTCGATCATCATCGAGCGCGTGTGGTTCGTGTTCATCAAGTCGAACGTTAACGCCGAGCGGTTCACGCGCGAAGTACTCAACATGATTAAACAGGGGAAGGTCGAACAGGCCAAGGCGCTGGCGAACCGTTCCGACGCCGCACTCTACCGCATTACGCGGGGGGCGCTGTCCGCGGCCGGCGGTAGCATGCGGGACGTGCAGGACGCGGTGGACGAGGCCAGCCTTTCGGAGCTGCCCCGTCTCGACAAGAGGACGCCCTACCTGGCCATGCTGGGTAACGTCGCCGTTCTCTTGGGCCTGCTGGGGACCATTACGGGCCTGATCAAGACCTTCGCCGCCCTGGGTGGCGCTTCCGCGGCCGAGAAGGCGACGATGCTTTCCGAAGGTATTTCGGAAGCCATGAACTGCACCGCCTTCGGCCTGATAGTCGCCATCCCGTCGCTGGTCGTTTACGGCTTGCTCCAGGGCCGGGTAACGCGTATCAACAACGACATTGACGCCAGCATGGTCCCCATCATCAACGCCCTGGCGGAATACGAAGGTAAGCTGTAATTTCGACGGAGCGTAACGTAAGGAGTTGATGGCGTTTGGCATTCGCTCCCAAAAAGAAGGTTAAGCACCGCGAGGTTTGGGAAGATCCGGAGCTGGTACCGTTCATCGACATGCTGGTGGTGTGCTGCTGCTTCCTGTTGATGTCGGCGTCGCTCCTCCAAACCGCGGTTATCGAGATTTCGCTTCCGTCCACGACGGGAGCCGGGACGCCCGGCTCGATCACGCCCCTGGCCGGCGAGCTCAACCTCTCGCTTATAATAACCAACGAAGGGTTGCGCGTCGGCGGCGCGGGCGCCATATTGCCGCTAATCCCGAAGATGAAGGACACTTTCGATTGGGATAAGCTCACCGAGACGCTCAAAGACGTCAAGGAGGAGTATCCCGACCAGGAGTCGATAATCATTATCTCGGAACCCGAGGTAGTTTACGACAACATCATCCAGGCGATGGATGTATGCGTTATGGAAGGTTTTCCGGACATAGCGCTTTCGGGCAACATCATGCAATAACGGCTCGCTCACGACTAAAAGGAGGTGAAACATGGCTAAACAAGCTAGCAAGATACAGGAAAAAGGAATGATGGGCCGGCTGAACATGAGGATGAAAGAGCGGGCCGAGGAAGGTCGCAAGAGAGAGGCCCGCCTTATGTTGGTCTCTCTTATCGACACTTTCGTCATCCTGGTCGTTTTCCTATTCCAGAACTTCTCGGCCGAAGGCGACATTATGTCCATCGCCCCCGACCTGACGCTGCCCGAGGCGCGAATCGATAATAAACCCACGCAGTCGGTCATCGTAGCCGTAACGACCAAGTCCATCGTCGTCGAGGGGAAGAGAGTGGCCGACGCGGACGAGGCGCTAATGGACCCCGACCTCGTCATCGACGGCTTGTACGAGGAGATGGTGCGCATCGCCGACTTGAAGCGCGCCATCGCCGAGCTCGACGATACCAAAGAATTCCGGGGTGAAGTCATCATCCAGGGCGACAAGCAGATAACGTTCGAACTTCTCAAACGGGTGATGTACACCTGCGGCAAGGCGGAATACGGCGAAATTTCGCTGGCCGTGCTCAAGAACGGTTAGACAATTTACAAAGAAAGGAGGTGATTTCGAGAATGGCTGAAAAGAAATCAAAAAAGCAAGTCTTGGGGCTCCGCGTTATCCGCGAGGGTAAAGTTCTGAAAGAGCTCGACCTCGAGGATAGGCTGACGATAGGTGGGGCCCCCGCCGACCATATCATTCAGGCCGGTGGAAAAAAGTCCGCGGTTTTATTCCGCGTCGGCAAAGGCGGCGAAGCGGAATTGTTGTTGGCCGAAAATCACCGCGGCGAAATCGGCGGCGACGGCGAGATGCTCTCGTTCGGGCACCTTAAAACGCTGGGCCTTTTGAGACGCGAGGCCGGGCGGTACGTCGTCCCGATACAGCGCGGCCGTTCCGGGCAAGTCGAAACCGACGGCCTTAAGTTCGAGTTCGCATACCGGGCACCGCTCCCGGCGAAGGAAGTCGCCATTCCCAAACGCGGCCCCGGCTACGAAACTACCACGACTTGGATCGATCCGGACAACGTGCGTTACTACCGGGTTTTAGCCGTAGTAGGGATTTTCCTGGTGGCCTTTATGGTCGGCTCGCAGTACGCTCAGATCGAAGAGAGAAGCTTCAAGGTCGAAGACCTCATCAAACGGATAACTAAGCTCGAAGTCCCGGAGGTCGCGAGCGTAGGCGTAGTCCCCGAGGTCGAAGGCGAAGGCGCCGGCCCCGGCGGTGGCGGCGGTAGCAGCGGCGGCGGCGTTGGCGAGGGCATTCCCACGACCGGCGTCGTTGCGGCGATCACGACGCTCAACCCCGGTTCGGGTAGGTCCATCGCCGACCTGATAGGCGCCGGAGGTTCTTCCGGCGACCTGGACGGCCTCGCTACCCGCTTGGGCGGTTTACGCGGCTCGGGCGGCGGCGCGTTGGGCGGCGGCCTGGGCGCCGGCGGCGCCGGCGGTACCGGCCTGGGCGGCGGCATGGAAGGCATCTCCGGCCTGGGCGGCGGTTACTCCGGCCGGGGCGGCGGCGGTAAGCTGACGAAGAAGATGGTCTCCGTCTCGGGGAACGTATCTTCGGTAGGCGGCGAAGGCGCAGACGAAGCCAACCGCTCGCCCCAAGTCATCGCGGGCGTAATCCGTCGCCACTTGATGGGTATCCAGAACGCGTACAACTCCGCCCTTAAGAAGAACCCGACGTTGGGCAGCGGCAAGATAACGGTCCGCTTTACCATAACGGCGGACGGTTCGGTGGGTAGCGCAAGCATTATCCAGGACACGCTGAATTCCCCCACGCTTTCGGGTTCCATCCTGTCCAGGATACGGAGTTGGCGGTTCCCGCCCGTTGGGGCAGGGAGCGTAACGGTCGTGTACCCGTTCGTTTTCGTGGCCTCGGAATAAACTACGCGTCGGGCGACGGCTCTCACCACGGAGTCGTCGCCCGGCGCCCCGGATAGCGTAATAAGAAAGGTGGCGAAAGGGCCCTGGGACGGGCCGGGCCACTAAGAGATATGGCCTCGAAACTGTACATACACGTTGACGGGAAGAATTACGGACCGCTTGCGCCCGAGGAGGTTACCAGATGGGCGCGGGACGGCCGACTGACCGGAGACGACTACGTTTGGGAGCCGGAGCGGAACCAGTGGGTTCACGCCGGGGAGCTCGGCTTCTTGAACGCGGCCTTGGGGAAGAAGGACACGGGCTATCACGTCCGCATAGGCGCCGATACCATCGGCCCCATGGATATGGACGAGGTCGTTCGCCTTATAAACGAGAGCCGTTTCAACGCCATGGACTTCATTTGGCTCGAAGGCGAAAGGCGCTGGGCCCGGGCGGGAGAAGTCTCGTTTTTAAGTCCCTACTTCCTCAAGCAGATCCGGGAGCAAGTCGAAGAAGCTCGTCTGGAGAAAGAGCTCGAGGAGCTGGAGGATGTAGGCGAAGGTGCGGAGGGGCGCGAACGCGCCGTTGTGCCGGCGTGGCGTAAGGAGGCGCGCCGCGACCTGTCTCGCGTCGACGACCGCAATTACCTGAAGACGCTGGTAACGATGTTCCTCGTCAACATCCTGATAATCACCACGTTGAGCTTCGTGGAAGTCCCCGAGCCCGAAGAAATCCGGCCCGCGGAAGTGCTGAGCCGGGTGGCCAAGTTGGTGGTCGATAAGCCGATAGATGTTCCGCTCGAGCCGATCGTGGAGGCGGAAGACATCATATCCACTCCCGGTACCGGTACCGAACCTGCCGGTGGAGGCGGCGGGGGCGGTGGCCAGGGCGGCGAGGACTACGCCTCGGTCGGCGTCGTCGGCCTTATTACCAGCATGGGATCCGACGGGTCGGTGGCGGACCTTATGGGTTCCGGCGGCGACCTCGACATTATAGCGGGCAACATAGCCGGCCTCAAAACCGGCGGTTCCGGGACCGTGGGTCGCGGGGCGGGCGGCGGCTTCGGCCCCGGAGGGCCGGGGCTGGGCCTGGGCAGCGGTGGCGGTACGGGCCTCGGTTTACTCGCCGGCACGGCGAAGAGGGTCGGCCGCACCGATATTAAGAAAGGCCGCGTACGGGTTGCGCCGCCGGGCATTACCGGCGCCGCGGCTACCAACAGCCTGCGCTCGAGCGCCGTCATCGCCCGCATCGTGAACCAGCGCAAGGCGGGCATCGAGTACATCTACAAGAAGTACCTCAAGACCAACCCGACGATGGAGGGCAAGATCGTCGTCCGGTTTACCATCGCCGCTTCCGGCGCCGTGACGGCGTGCTCGGTCGTTTCATCCTCGTTGGGTAATCCCGCGATGGAGCAAGAGGTATGCGGCCGCATAATGACGTGGCGCTTCCCGCCCATAGACGCGGGGGACGTCACGGTCGTGTACCCGTTCGTATTCTTCTCGGCGGGCGCGTAAACGCGCCGCAGTAGTTAGCTTAGCTAAAGGCCGCCTGCGGGCGGCCTTTTAATTAAAATATTATTGACACCGGTGCAGCCCTATGGTAGTTTCGGCTTAAAATCGTTACTCTTTTGCCTGGGCGCTCGTCGCCCCCCGCATCGGGTAAGAATATGACAAACGGCAACCAGGAATTCACGATTTCGGACATCATTCGGACGTTGAGGCGGCAGTATAAAATCGTCATCGGCGTCCCCTTGGTCGTCACGGTGGCCGCCGTCGTCTTCTCCCTTACGTTGAAGAATACATATAAGGTCGAGGGGACGTTCGAGATAGGCCGCGTGATGGAGTACCCGATCGAGGCCCCGCCTACGGTGGTCGACCGCATCTGGAGCAAGCCGTTTCTGGCCAAGGTGGGTAGCGGATTGGGTATGACGGAATCGCCCGCCCAGCTTCAGAATATGGTGCAGATCGAGTCCATCTTCGCCGAGAGCAGGGACCGGCCGTTGACGCGCGGTATTAAATTAACCGTTCAATCGGACGACCCCGGGAAAAGCGCCCGGTTCGCCAAGGGCATTTTAGACGCGGCGGTAACCGAGCACGAGAAGGTGTACGAAGACTCGGTTGCGGTCAGCGCCGGATACCTTGAAGAGCTAAGCGGAAGGATGGCCGAGGTCCGCGCCCAGATCGACCGCGGCCACGAGGATATTGCGCGGTTGATGGCCACCGGCCGCGTCAGCCAGGTGGAACTATCGTATCTCGCCAGTTACGTCGAGGAGAAGGAGAGTTACGTCCTCCACCTGGAAGAGGTTGCGTACAATTTGCGGGATAAACTCCGCAAGGAGATATACACCTCCCCGACGCGGATTACGGTGGAACCGATACCCCCGGAAGCGCCTTCCGGCCCTGACCGCCGCCGTATAATCCTACTGGCCTTTGCCGTATCTTTCGCGTTGGGCGTGATAATCGCGTTTTTCTTCGACAGGCCCTCGGGCAAGGGAAACGAAGCGAGCACTCCGGCCGAGGATGAAAAAAAAAAGCGGCCCCCGGCGGTAGAACCTGAACCGGCGCCCGCTCCCGAGCCGACGCCGGTAACCCCGGCGCCTGAGCCGGCCGGCGGGGAGCCGCCGCCGGTGCGACGCCCAGAGGTAAACCGTTTGACCGAACAACGTAATTTATCGCTCCCCGATTACTGGCGGATATTAAGGGGCCAGGCGTGGATAGTAGCCGTCACGCTGAGTTTAGGTTTAATTTTGGGTTTAATTTACGGCCTCGCCAAACCTCGCGAATATCAAACCGACTTCGTCATATCTACCGGTATCGTCGGCGATCATTGGCTGCATAGCCCAATGATAATAGAAGAACAATGCACGTCGCATTGGTTCTTGAACGAACTCTCCAACCGCCTGAACAGGAAATACGACGTCTTCGAACTCCAGGATATGATCGAGGCCGAGCTCGTTATGACGCCCACCAAGGGCCTTACCCGCGAGCTGAGAATAGCCGTCAAAGCGGAGTCGCCCAACGATTGCTACGCGCTGGCGAACAACCTGGCCCAGCTCCTGGAGGAAGCCGACCGCGAGGATTACGAGAAAACGCATCAGATGTTCGAGAGTTACCTCGGCGATCTGGAGAAGGTTCTGGACCGCCTGGCCGGGGCGCCGGTAGGTTTGGAGACGTCGGCCTTGGCGCCGGGCCTTATGGTATATCCCCCGGACGAGGAGACCGAATATCCCGGCGGGGCGCAGGCGTATCCCCTCTTTTCGCGGTCGATACCGTACGAGGAGAACCCGTACGCCATCTCGAGCCTGGCGCTCTTCCAGCAGGTTTACGTAGATACTTACATCAAGACGCGAAGTCCGGTGTTCTCCCAGCCGACCACCGTAATAGTACCCCCGCTAAAGCCGACTAAGCCCGAGGGCCCGGGCCCGGTGAGTATCGTCTTAATAGTGCTGTTCGTCTCGCTGGTCCTCGGCATTACGTTGGCCGCGGTAAATTACCGATTGCGGCAGGCCAGGGTCGGGACGTAAGGCTCTCCGCTTGCGCGCGGCCCGGAATGTGAAGTCGAGGTAGGGCGTGTTCAAGCGGCCGCTCGCGATACCGTTCTCGCTACTTTTCTCCCTATGCGTTTTAGTTTTGGACTTCACGGCCTTAAGGCCGGCTTCGGCCTTAAGCCTCTACGGATGGGCCGCGGTGGCGTTCGCCGCCGTGCTGGTGTTCGTTGCGGTCCAGAATTGGTTAAATACTAAAGGCTTCGTTCCCCCGGGTATTTTAAAGCCGCGCCAGGCGGCTTTTTTTATCTCGGGCCTGGTCGCTTCGGCGTCTATTATCGGCCGGGCCATGGCGTCGCTTCCCCTCGCGAACACGTACGCCGCGCTGCCCAACTGGCCGCCGTTGTACCTGGTAATCTTCCTTCTGGTCGTGGTCGCCGGCGCGTTCTGTTGGCTTAGCGGCCGCGAGCTCCTGCCGTGGGGCTTGTTCACCGTGCTGGTCCTCGCCGGCGTTAACGGCCAATTGTTCAAACTCGCCGCCGGCGGCTGGGGTGTATTTTTCGGCTTTTCCGCGGTCGTTTTTTTCTTCCAAAGCGAATCTCCGGTCGGCGGTAAACCTCGCCTCTCGTACGTGGGCGGGGCTTTAATTATTTTTATCGTCGCCGCCTTCGCCAGCCTGTTGTGGTCGCAGGATTGGGGAAGCAGCTTCCGGACCGTATTCTTCCTCGCCAACGGTTTTCTAATATTCGTAATACTCGCCCGCCAGCTCGAGGCCGCGGACGCCCTCGTTTTACCCGCCGCATTGGTGTGGGCGGTATTGCTGACCGAGGTAGTCCTCGGGGTCGCGCTGGCGGCCAAGTTCGCGATGGTTTGGCGGTGGATCCCGCCCAACATCCCGCAGGAGAATCTGTTCTGGACGATGGGAGTTTCGCGTAACGCCATCAGTACGTACTTCGTCGCCGCGCTGCCCCTTTTAATCCTGAGCGCCAAGTCGGCCCGGCCCGCGGCGCCCCGTTGGCTGTTGTGGACCCAGGTCGCCCTCTCTATCGCCGTGCCGGCGCTGACGTTGTCGAAGTCGGGGGTTCTGGGGTTGCTGGTGGTTCTGTGGTTTGCGTTCGCGTTTGGGGGGCCGGAGCGCCGGATGAATTTGAAGCTGTTGGCTTCGGCTGCGGTGGTGGCGCTCGTCGTTCTGGTTCTGCTGGTTGTTCTGGTCCTCCCGGGAGGAGCGGCCCGCTTCCTGAACCCGGAGGCGTATACCACGCACCTCGTAACGTTCAAGGTGGCGTTCGAGGCTTTACGTAACCACCTTCTAACCGGCGTCGGCCTGGGCTCCGATCTGGCGTGGGTCGGCCAGGCGCGCGCGTTGTCGCCGGACGAGTTGGTGGCGTTGCCGGAGTACCTCGTGGGACGCGGCGACAGCGTCGTCGCGGAAGTGGGCGGAACGATGGGCCTTTTGGGGTTGGTGGCGTTTTTCATCGTTATCCAAACGGCGGTGTGGGCGGGCGCCAACCTGGTTAAGTTGGAGGGGGACCGGCGTTTCTTCGGAATGGTGAGCGCGAGCCTGGCGGGGGCCGGCGCGATATTGACGGTGGCCTTCGGCCTGGGCGGCCTCTCGCCGATTCCGATTATCGTTTTCGTGGGCCTGGCGATTTATGAGGGAGGCATACGGCGGCGGGGTTTGGGGGCCGCGGCGCCTCCGTGGCTCGCCGCCGCGTTTGTTTTATTATTGGTAATCGGCACCGTTTTCGGTTTATCGGCGGTGGCGTCGGAACAGGACCAGGCGCGGGGCGTCGAGCGCCGTCGGGCGGGCGATTTCGACGGCGCCGTCGCGTGTTTTAAGCGCGCGGCCGTGTTCGCGCCCTGGGCCGCGACCCCCTGCGAACGCCTCGCCGAGTGCCACCTCGCCGAGGAGCGCGGCGACCTTCGGCAGGCCCTCGAGTCGTACCGCGCCGCGGCCCGGCGTTCCCGCGGAAACGGGGCGTACCTCGAGCGTTGCGGCCTATTATCCTGGGTCCTTGGCGACGACGAACGCGCGTCGGCCTACCTCGCCCGGGCGGTGGAGGCGGACCCCGCCGGCCTGGTCGGCGGCGCGCACCAGACGCCGTACGCCCTCGTGTCGGCGTCCCGCGGCGATACGGTCGCGGCCCGGCGGGCCCTTTCGGAGGCGGTCCTGGTCGACCCGTGGTTGGCGGACGGCCCGGCGTTCGCGTCCTCGGACGTCGGCGGCGCGCTGCGGACTTATTTGCGCGCCGTTCCTCGCGACGCAGGCCGCGACCTCCGGGAGAACGTAGCCTTTTCGCTCTGCGGCGTCAGGGGATACGAGGCGCGGTCGTTCCCCCGGCTCGTGGCTGACGTGCCGGCGGCGTACCGGCGCGATCTTTGCCTGGAGGACGTCTACGCCGCCGAATTCCGCGAGAAGTTCGCGCCGGGCGGCCCCGGCGCCAGGATAAGCGGTGCCGCGGCGTACCGGTTGGGCGAGGGCTACGCCGAGACGCGGCTGCAGGCCAACGCCGTTTTCCTCGAGCTGGGAGCGTCGAGCGTAATACCTCCGGATGACGCCGGCGTCGGCCTGGCGCTCTTCCCGTCGCCGCGCCCCGACGTCGAGGAGCGAAGGTGGGAGCTGCAATCGCTTCTGGGGATGGCGCTGTTGGCCGAGAACGGCGGCCAGACGTCGGCGTTGCCTGAGATAGCGGCCGCGTTCGAGGCCGTGGCCGAGACGTTGCGCGCGATACCCCCGCCCCCGGGCGTACCGCCTACGGCCGAGGTCGAGCGGCTGCGCTATTACGCGTTAACGGAAGAGCAGCCGGCGTGGGACCTCGAGCTGGCGGACGCGTTGCTCGCGCGCGGCGACGGCCGCGGCGCCCGTCGCTACTACGCGCGGGCTTTGACCTTGCTCGTCGCGGACGAGACGGAAGCCCGCGACGGCTCCCTCCGCCGGGCCGTGACCGGCGTGCTGAAGTGCGATGCGCTGGCAACGCTCGCCGGCGGCGGCAGAGGGCCCGGCCTGCCGTACGTTCGGCAGCCTTCGCCGGCGGCTTTCGTCGCCGACGCGTTCGCCGAAGAGTATTACGGGAATTACAAAACCGCGCTTACGAGGTATCGCGACGGCCTGGTTCGCTATCCCGGCGACGCCGCCCTGTTGACCGCCGCGGCCGAATTCTACGAACGGCGCGGTTTACGGGATAAAGCCCTTGAGCTTCTGGCGGGGGACGAAGTGCCGAGGGACCTGGCGCTGTTGCGGCGGCGGGCGGAGATAACCGAACGCGGCGGCGACCTCGCGGGCAGCCTGGCGCAGTTCCGGGCGATAGAGCGCGATTACCCCGGCGACCTCGAAACCTATCTGGCGGAAGCGAGGCTTTACGGCGAGGCGGGCCGGTTGGACGAATCGGCGGCCACCTTCGAGCGCGCCCGCCGGCGAATTCCCCCCGGGTCGTTATGGGCGTCGCGTTACGCCGCGGCGCTTTTAACCGAAGGCGACGCGGAGGGCGCGGCGACGTACTACGCGCGCGCCCGCGGCCTTAATCCCTTCGACCTCGAGCCGTACGTCGTGTGGGGGGAGGAGTTGTGCCGGCTCGGTCGAGCCGAAGAAGGTTTGCGGTTGTTGCGGGAAGCGGTGCGCGCCGACCCGGATTCGACGTGGGCCCGGCGGGCGTTGGCGGCCGCCTACGAACGGCTGGGCCGCTTCGGCGAGGCGGAGCGGACGTACCGGGAGGGCGTCGCCCATGAGGGCCTCGGCTCGCCCATCACGCTGGCCTACGACGACTACCTCAAACGGCGGGGGGACGGCGGCGGACGGCGCCGGGTGTTGGAGGCCGCGTTGAAGAATGACCCGACCGACGCCGCGTTGTACGAGAGGTTGGGCGAGTTGGCGTTGGCCGCGGGGGAGGCTCAAAAGGGCCTTAACCTCCTGAACGCGGCCGTGACGCTCGAGCCCGCGTCGCCGGGGGCCAACGCCGCGGTCGGTTTCTACTACCGCGCGCACGGCCGGGCGCCGGCGGCGGTGCCGTACCTCGAGCGCGCCCGGGCCGCCGTCCCCGACGCCGCCCCCTACCGCATACTGCTCGCCGACGCCTACGTCGAGACCGGCCTATATCGGGAAGCCCTCGCCGAGCTCGACGCCGTCGACGACCCGACGTACCTGGCGAAAGCCCTCGCGCTGCGCGCGAAGGCGTATTATAATCTGGGGGACGGGGAAGCCGCGTCCGCGGCGGCGCGCCGGGCGTTGGAGCTCGACCCCGCGCTCGCCGAAGCGAAAACATTTATTACCGAGTAAACGCCGTTCTTTGCCGCTGTAAGGAGGAGCTCACCTTGAAAATCAAACCCCGCGATATAATAAACGAAATATTCCCGTACAAACCCGGGAAGCCGGTGGGCGAGGTGCAGCGGGAACTCGGCCTGGAGAAAGTTATCAAGCTCGCTTCCAACGAGAACAACCTCGGCCCGTCGCCTAAAGCGATAGCCGCGATGAGGGAGGCGCTCGCCGGCGTCCACGAATATCCCGAGGGCTCGGGTTACTATCTCGTGCACGCCATCGCCGAGAAGTTCGACCTCGCGTTCGACCAGATCGTATTGGGTAACGGTGGCAACGACCTCATCGAGCTCGTCGTCAAGACCTTTGCCGGCCCGGGCCATAACGTCGTTTCCGGGCACCCGTCGTTCATTATGTATAAAATCGGAACCTTGATAATGGGCGCCGAGTTCCGCGGGATACCCCTCAAGGATTACAGGTTCGACCTGCCGGCCATGGCCGACGCCGTGGACGAGCAAACCAGAGTCGTGTTCATCGCCAACCCCAATAACCCGACCGGCACCATAGTGACTCGAGCCGAGGTCGACGACTTCCTCGGGCGCGTGCCGGACCACGTCCTCGTCGTCCTGGACGAGGCGTACTTCGACTTCGTGACGGCCGAGGACTACCCCGACGCGCTCGACTACGTGAGGGCGGGGCGGCCGGTAATGGCGATGCGCAGCTTCTCGAAGAACTACGGCCTCGCCGGCCTGCGGTTGGGTTGGGGCGTAGCGGACGCCGAACTCGCGGGCGCGATGCACCGCATCCGCCAACCGTTCAACGCCAACCGGCTGGCGCAGGTCGCGGGGGTCGCGGCGCTGGAGGACGACGAGCACCTCGCCCGCAGCTGCGAGTTAGTCGCGGCCGGCCGGGAGCAGCTCTACCGCGGCCTGGACGAACTCGGCGTGAAATACGTGCCGTCGGAGGCCAACTTCGTCCTGCTCGACCTGGAGCGCGAGGCCGCGCCGGTATTCGAGGGATTGTTGAAGCTGGGCGTCGTCGTCCGACCTATGGCCGGCTGGGGTTTGCCGAACGCGCTGCGCGTCTCGGTCGGGCGGCCGGAGGAGAACGACGCCTTCCTTCGCGCGCTGGCGGCCGTATTGGGGAAGTGAGCGGACGAATCCGCCCCAAAAAAAACCCGGCCTACGCGGCCGGGTAAATTTTTATTATTAATATTAGAAAATCCCCAGGCCCGCGTAGAACAGGAACATGTCTACGTCCTTGCTCTCGGGCGCCTCGAAACCCGGGATGTTTTTTTCCATAAAAGCGTCTATCTTCGTCCGGCCTATGCCGAAGGCGTGGATGTAGCGTACGCCCACCTGGGGCGCGACGGGCGAGATGGGGAAGAGCTCCAGGCCGAAGTCGGCGTGGATGCCGGCGCCTTTAGCCGGTTCGACCGCCTCCTCGAACTCCTCGAGCTCCGGGATGAACGAAGCTATTAACGAGAACGGGACGCCCTGAGCCTCCATGTCGCGGTAGTAATAACCCGCGCCGCCCTCGGCGTGTATTTTAACCGCTACGTTTTTCACGGCGTAGAAACGCAGGCCGCCGCCGAAATAAAACATGCTGGAGTTGATTTTACCGAGATCCCGCAATTCAGGCGGGATGGGGAGCGGGTGCGGCCAGTGCTTGTCGATGTATTCGTCGAGCAGCGCCGTAAATTCCTTATCCTGGCCGAGCTGGGTGTAGCCGCCCATCGGTACGATGGCTATGGGCCCGGGGAGGCCGATCTCCAGCTCCATCATGAGGCCCAGGCCGCCGGCGTACCGCTCGCCCAGCTCGCCCAGGGTGGACGTATAGCCGCCTTTGAAATTGACCAGCGCTAAAGCGGGGACCGCCGCTACGCAGAACGTTACTAAAGCTTTAAGCTTCATCTTCCACTCCTTTGTGTGGATTAATTATAACCGACGGCCGCGCCCGCGTCAAGCGTCAGTAACTCCACCCGATGAAAAACCTTATGGGCACGAGCGGCCCCACCGATTCGAAATCGGTGAGGACGGTGTGGTCCGTCCGCAATACCAGAAATCCCCACAGGATGGCCCGCACCGCCAGGCCGAAGCCGCCCCGCACGCGCCCCAGCTTCTCGTCCCACGCCTCGCCGGCGTCGAAGAACAGCGCCCCCCGCACCGGCGGCATGGGCGCCGTCCCGACGGCGGTGCGGACGCCGAAGGGTTCCAGTATCGGGAAGCGGTATTCGGCGTTGAACATCGCGAAGCGGTGACCGCGGAAGTCGAACCACTTATACCCCCGCATGGAGAGGCTGCCGCCGGCGTACACCGTCCTCGCGTCCGGCCCGAACGTCCCCACGAAGATGCCGCGGAAGGCGAAGGCCTGCGTACGCGTCGTGCGCAGGTAATGGCGTACGTCCCCCAGCAGATAGACGTAGTCGAGTCGGCGCCGCCGTATGTCTTCCGTCACGCCTGCG
Organism: uncultured bacterium; assembly: GCA_965602215.1. Lineage (GTDB taxonomy): Bacteria > RBG-13-66-14 > B26-G2 > WVWN01 > WVWN01 > WVWN01. The sequence goes on along the minus strand of CBFCYS010000015.1, from coordinate 10,626 downwards.
GTGAGGTGCATCCGTTGGCCGTCGATGGGGCCGTCGCGGTACCAGAGCGACGTGTCGCGCGCCCCCGATAGGTACGGCGAGACCTTGGTGCCTACCTCGGGCGGCGCGGTTATCTCCCACTTCCGCTTCAGCTCGTATAGGTACAGGCTGCTGCTCACGCGGTGGAAGCGGTCCAACGGGTATACCAGCGTCCCGCTGCCGCCGGCGCGCGTCTCCGTATAGTAGCGGCCCGCCGTGCCGTACAAGTAATCGAACCGGTCCTCCACGTAGCGGAAGGCTCCCGCGCCGTAACCCACGCGGCGGCTGAGGTCGTAGTAGTCGACGCCCGTGCTGGTGCGCTCCAGGAACTCGTCCATGGTGGTGGCGTCGTTGCCGAATTGGACCAGGATATTCTTGTCGTTTAAAACGTCGGTGAACGACAGCACGACGCCGGTCTCGGTCCCGAACTCCGGCCCGTACGCCACGGAGCCGGCGAAGTAGTCGAGGGCGAAGTCGGTTTTATAGCCGCGCACGGGGAAGCTCGTAACCGGCAGCGCCAACGGCGGCCCGGCGACGGCGACCGGTTCCTCCACTTCGTCTTCGCCGGGCTGTTGGGGCTCGAGGGTGCCGAGGTAGATGTTGTAGCTCTGGCGCGCTAGGCCGATGAAGCACACCTCGTCCGGCTCGCCTCCCGGCCGCGGCACGGCTTCCAGTATCCCCGTCAACGAGTTCGACAGCAGCGTCGTTTCGCCGTCCGGCTCCAGCCGGTACGCTTCGTATTGGCCGTCGCGGTCGGAGACGAAGTAAATTTCGCCGTCGTCGTCGGCGGCCGGATAGAGGTCGCGCCACGGCCCGGCGGTCAACCGCTCGACTTCGTTCGTTTCCGGGGCGAGGCGGTAGAGGTTGTAGTAGTCTTTTTCCGACGCCCCGTCCCTTTCGGAGGCGAAGACTATCCCTTCCTCGGTCCAGCACGGGTAGGCGTCGTCGGCCGGGTCGTCGGTCAAAGCGCGCCGCTCGCCCGTAGCGCGTGTTACGACGTACAAGTCCGCCTGGCCGCGGCGAGCCAGGCCGCGGAAGACGATCTCTTCGCCGTCGGGGGAGAAGGCCGGCGAGCCCAGGACGATGAGGTCGTCGAACTCGTAGCTCTCCACGACTTTCTCGCGCGTTGTGTCGTAAACGTACAGGCGGTCCTGGTCGTGGGCGCGCGCGGCGAACGCTATGAAGCGGCCGCCGTACGTGCCGAGCCGTTCGCGGTAAACGTGCACCAGGGTGTAGGACGGCGATTCCTCGCCGGAGACGAGCTTACGCACCTCGGCGCTCCGGCCGTCCTCTTCGATCGTCATCAGGTACAGGCTCGAGTAACCTTCTTCGCCGGAGAGGAAGGCCAAGCGCCGCTCGTCCAGCCAGGCTACGCCGCTCCTCATCCCCCGGCCCTCGGACAGCTCCTCGCCCATGGCGCCCAGTTCGGTGCGCTCGGCGTAGCGGGGCCAATAGCGCTTGCGGAGCCAGCGCTGCCAATCCTCGTCGAACTGGCGGAACGGCACGGGCAGGACGAGGTTCACTACCTCGTCGTAATCGCGGTCGAGCCAGCCCTCGTCCGTTATTTTAACTACCTTATCTTCGCCGTACGTCTCGGCGAGGTAGCGCAGGGCGGCCTCGCCTTCCTTGTATGCCAGGTACGTTCCCGCAATATTACGCCAATCCTCAAGCGGGACGAGGGCGCCGCTGTAGAGGGCGTCGGCCAGGAACGAATCCGAGAAGCTGTCCCAATCCGTCGACATATATTCCGCAAGCCCCTCGACGTACCAGAACGGCGGCTGGCCGTAGTCGTACCGCTTGTGCCGTTTGTAAACGTCGCGGAGTTTCTGGTACATAAAGAAGTGCGTCATCTCGTGGCGTATTACCCGCCCGAGGCGAGGGTACGAGCCGTCGAACGGTATCACGACGCGGTGCCTCATCAGCTCTATGAATCCTGCTACCCCTTCGGGCAGGATGTACGGCAGGATGTTGGTCTCCTGGAACTCGCTGTGGGAGCTGTAGATTATGAGCGGGACGCGCTCGCGCGGGGTGTACGCCATGCGTACCGAGAGGTAGGCCCACGTCTCCTCCGCCATTCCGACGGCGCGCTCCGCCAACTCGCGCTCGGCGCTGTAGAAGTAGAGGTCGACGTGGTCCCCCTTTATTATCTGCCAATCGTGTTCGTAGTACTGTACCTTGTTCTTTCCGAAATAGGTGTACGCGCCGGCCGTCGCCGCCAGCAGCGAAACTATCGTCCCCGTTAGGAGTAATTTACGCATAACGTTGACGCCCGGCGGTAGCGGCCGGCCCCGCCTTTCACGGCGTAGCCGACCGTCGCGCCAGCGCCGCGGCGCCTATCGCCCCGGCCCACGGGCCGAGCAACGCTTCGCGCGTGGCCAGCGAGGCGAGCGCCGGCGGCAGCGCCGACTCTTTCATCCTGTCGAGCGCCCGCGGGACGAGCGGCGGCCACGCCCGGGCGACGCCGCCGCCCATGACCAGCGTACCCGGGTTCAGGAGGTTAACGGCGGCCGCGAGCGCTATGCCCAGGTACTCGGCCGCCTCTTCCAAAATACCCCGGCATCCGCCTTCCCCGGCCGCGGCGGCCGCGGCGACGCCGTCCACGTCGGCGAAGGCCGGGGTTTCGGGCGAACGCCGGGCGTTGGCTCGCCGCACGACGGCCGAGCCGCCGGCGTACGCTTCGACGCAGCCCCGCCGGCCGCAGCCGCAAGGTTCGCCTCCCGCCGGTACGACCGGGACGTGGCCTATTTCCGCGGCGAAGCCGTCCGCGCCCCGAAATACCTCGCCCGCGGCAACGAGGCCGCCCCCCACGCCGGTGCCGACGAAAACGGCGAGCAGCGGCTCGCGCGCTTCGGGAGCGGCCGAATATTCGCCGTACGCCGCGGCGCTGACGTCGTTTTCTAAAATTACCGGTAATCCCAGCGCGTCTCGCAGCCGGGCCGCCAGCGGCTGGTTCGCGAAGCGCAGGTTGGGGGAGGCAACGAGCACGCCGGCCTCGACGTCCACTTGCGCCGCCGCCGCCACCCCCACCGCGATGCACTGGTATTTCTCTAAGGCCGCCGCCGCGGCTTCGCGTATTCTTCCCAGAACGTCGTCGAACCCGGCCTCGGCTCGAGTCGGGAAACTTTGTTTCGCGATAACATTATTTCGGGCATCGACAACCGCGAGCGACGTAGTAGTGCCGCCGAGGTCGATGCCCAACGTGTAACGCGCCGGCATAGGGACAGCTTTTATACGCGGCGTCGCATTAAGAACGCGATTCGTCGATCAGTTTGATGATACTCGTCGTTTTACGCTCGACGCGCTCGGTTTCGCGGTTTCGTTGCTCGATGGTGTGGAGGTAGTCTTCGGCGATATTCAAGGCGGTGAGTATGGCGACTTTCTCGGTCGAGATGAGGTTGTTGTTCTCCGAGATCTCCCACATCTTGTCGTCAACGAACTTCGCGATCCGACGCACTTCGTCGGGATTGCGGTCGCTCGTAATCGAGTATTCGACGCCGAAGATGGTAACCTTTGTGGTTTGTTTGCCTTGCGCCATGTCGACCCCCGTCGGTTCCGGCCGGCGGCTAGGCCGCTATTCGCCCTCTTCTTCGGGCATTAGTTCCGCTTGGCCGCTTTCGCCTTGTTCCAACTCTTTTTCGAACGCTTCCAACTTACTCAGTATTTGTTCCACGCGCGCGCGGGCTTCGTCGTGCCTGGTGCGGAGCTGTTCGTTCTCGGCGGCGAATTTTTTATAATCGTCCAATTTGCGCGCGAGCCCGTCTTTCTCGCGGCCGGCCGCTTCCAGCTCCTCCTTTTTTTGTTCGATTTCACCTCGCAAGCGCGCGTTCGTTTCCTGGTGTTTGCGTATCGTCTGTACCAGGACCATCACTTTCTCTTCGAGACTCTCGAGGTTGTCCATACACCTCGCTCCTCGACGGGCTACTGGCTGCGTAGCGTTGCGCCGAACCGTTCGGTTAATATTTTAATCGCGTCTTCGCGAGCGGCGTTGGCCTCCTCGTCGGTCAACGTCCGGTCGTCGGCCTGGTAGCGGATCCGTATCCCCAGGCTTTTTCGGCCCGGCGGCAAACCTTCGCCGGAGAAGACGTCGAATACCGATATATCGCGCGCGAGCTCGCCCGAATCGCGCAGCGCGGCGACGACGTCCGCCGCGGCGGTCCCCTCGTCCACCACCATCGCCAGGTCGCGCACCACCGACGGGAAGCGCGAAATCGGGTGGTAGCGGCGGCCCGGCGCCCCGGCGTAGTCGTACAGCGGCGCGACGTCCACCTCGACGACGTGGCCCTCGCCGAACGGCTCGAGCGCCAGGGGAACGTACTTCCCCTCGCCTTCGCCGAGCCGGAAGCTCTCGCCTTCCCACGTCAACGGTACGTCGAAGGTACGAGACAGCGTCTCCACCACGCCCTTGACGAAGAAGAAGTCGGCGCGGGGCGGCGGCCGCGACCAATGCCGGGGGGCGGCCTCCCCCGCCGCCAACATCGCGAGGCGAGGCCGCTCGACGACGCGGCCTTCTTCCCCCGGTTCGAAGACGGTTCCGAACTCGAAGACGAGTGCCGACGGCGCGCCCAGCCGGCCGTTGCGGGTGGCGACTTCCGCCAGCGCGGGCCAGAGAGCGGGGCGCAGGTGCGAAAATTGGCTCACCGTCGGATTGGCGATCGGGACGGCGGCCGCCGCGTCCAGGCCGTATGCCGCGAGCTTCTCGGGATCGGTGAAGCTCGGCGTATAGACTTCGGCGAACCCGGCCGCCTTCAGGACCTCGCGCGCGGCGCGCTCCAGCTCCTCGCGCGGGACGCGGGTCGGCGCCGGCAGTCTTCCTCCGGGGAGCGTGGCCTCGACGTCGTCGTAGCCGTAGGCCCGACCCACTTCTTCGACTACGTCTATTTCGGCGTTTACGTCGCGCCGGTACGAAGGCGCCGATATGACGAGGTTTTCCATCCGGTCCAGGCCGACGTCGAAATACAGGCGCCGGAGAAGCACCGCCATATCCTCGCCGGTGAGGCTCGTCCCCAGCAACATGTTGGCCCGGGCGGGCCGGAGGACTATAGCCGGCCGCGACCACTCGGTCTGACCTTTATCGAACGGCGGACCGAGGACGGTACCGCCCGCCAGCTCCGCCACGAGCCCCGCGGCCCGGTCCGCGGCCGCCGCCGTCGCGGTGGGGTCGGTGCCGCGCTCGAACCGGTACGATGATTCCGTCGACAGGCCGTAGCGTCGCGCGGTGCGGCGGGTGTTCACCGGGTCGAAGTGCGCGCTTTCTATAACGACTGCCTCGGTAGAAGACGACACCTCGCTGTCCAGGCCGCCCATAACGCCCGCCAGCGCCACCGGCCCCTCGGCGTCGGCGATGACGAGGTCTTCGGGCGACAGCGCGAGTTCCCGGCCGTCGATGAGGACGAGTTTTTCGCCCGCGGCCGCGCGCCGGATGACGAGCTTGCGGCCCCGCAGTTTGGCGACGTCGAAGGCGTGCAGCGGCTGGCCCATTTCCAAGTTCACGAAGTTGGTGGTGTCTACGACGTTGTTGAGCGAACGGATGCCGACCGCCTCCAGCCGCTCGGCGATCCACGGCGGCGACGGGCCCACGTGCAGGTCGGTTACGATGCGGGCGGAGTAGCGGGGACACAAGTCGGCGTCGACGAGGTCCACGTCGACGGAGAATCCCTTGGGGATATTTACTTCTTTGATGAATACCGGCGGAAGCGTGAGCGGCGCGCCGGTCAAGAAGGATATCTCGCGCGCCAGGCCCACCATCGAGAGGCAGTCGCTGCGCACCGGGACGACTTCCACGTCGAAGACGACGTCGTCGCCGGCGCGGCCGAGCGACTCGACCTCCAGGCCGGCCATCGTGAGTTGTTGGGCCAGCTTGTCGGGCGGCAAGTTGGCCGGGCAGTAGTCGCGGAGCCATTTTAAGCTGTACTTCATGGCTTTAGAATTGTTTCAGGAACGCGAAGTCGTTTTCGTAGAAGAGCCGTATGTCGTCGATGCCGTACTTGAGCATCGCGATGCGTTCCACGCCCATGCCGAACGCGTAGCCCGCCCATCGCTCCGGGTCGTAGCCGACGTTGCGGAAGACGTTGGGGTGGACCATGCCGGCGCCCGCTATCTCGAGCCAACCCGAGCCGCCGCAGGTCCCGCACCCCGCGCCTCCGCACACCGCGCACGAGACGTCCATTTCCGCCGACGGCTCGGTAAAGGGGAAGAAGTGCGGCCGGAAGCGCATCCTGGTGTCCGGGCCGAAGATATACGCGGCGAACGCGGCCAGCGTCCCCTTGAGGTCGCCCAGCGAAACGTTTTCGTCCACCAACAGGCCTTCCACCTGGTGGAAGACGGGGTAGTGGGACGCGTCCACGGCGTCGGCGCGGAAGCAGCGGCCCGGGACGATTACGCGCAGCGGCGGCTCCTGCTCGAGCATCACCCGTATCTGCACCGGCGAGGTGTGAGTGCGCAGCAGCCAGTCGTCGTTTACGTACAACGTGTCCTGGGCGTCGCGGCTCGGGTGGTCGAGCGGGAAGTTGAGCGCGCCGAAGTTGTGGAACTCGTCCTCCACCTCCGGGCCGTGCGCGATGGAGAACCCCAGCGCGGCGAAGAACGCCGTAATCTCGTAGTAGGTTTTGGTTAACGGGTGGAGCGTGCCGATGGGCGGCGTTACGCCGGCCAGCGTGTAGTCGATGCGCGCCTTGCCGGCGCCCGCTTTGCGCGTCCCGAGCCGTTTTTGAAGCGATTCGTACTCGGCGTGGAGGCCCGCCCGGAGCTCGTTAATCGCTTGGCCCGCCGCGGGCCTGTCGCCCTCGGCCAGCGAGGAGAGGCTCTTGCTCAGCCGGCTCAGCGGCGATTTTCGGCCCAGGAATTCTATGCGCCAACTCTCCAACTCTTTTCGGTCCGAGACGGAGGCCGCCGCTTTTTCGGCCGCGTCTTTTAACGCCGCTGCTTCGGCTAAAATTTTTTTCGCGTCTTCGGTCATTCCAATGGGCCGGTCCGTTCTTCGTCGACGACGTCGTACAGCGTACGGGCCGCTTCTTTCGAAACCGATTTCGCCGCGGGCACGGTCGCAACCCGCAAGACCAGCCGCCGGCGCGGAAACGTAAGCTCGACCGTTTCGCCCTCGCTGACGTCGCGGCTCGCTTTGGCGCTCTTGCCGCCGATTTTAACGTGGCCCGCGTCGCACATGTCTTTCGCCCGTGCGCGCTGCTTCACTAACCGCGCGACCGTAAGGAATTTGTCGAGCCGCATCGCCTACCGTTGCGAATATAACATTATATATTAATGCCTGTCAAAAGAAAACCTACCCCCTATTGCGAAACTACTTTAGGCCCGCGCGCCGCCGGCGGGGCAAGCCGCCTTTATTTTCCTTGCGGGGCCGTTCGCGATAATCTTATAATCGGCGGCGTCGCGTCGTCGCGGCAACCCCACTTTGTCGATTTTATCACGTATATAAACCCTAGCTATGGCCCGTCTATACGAATATCAGGGTAAAGAGCTCCTGCGGCCCGCGGGCGTAAACGTCCCGCCGGGACGCGTTGCGCGCTCGTCCGTAGAGGCCGCGGCCGTAGCCCGGGAGATCGGCGCCCCGGTCGTCCTGAAGGCCCAGGTATTTATAACCGGCCGGGCGGCCGTGGGCGGCATTCAGTTCGCCGAAAACGCCCAGGCCGCGGAGCGCGTCGCCGGCCGCGACTTATTGGGCCGCAGATTCAAAGGCCAACGCTGCGACGTCGTCCTGGTCGAGCGGAAGTTGGACGTCGCGCGGGAGATGTACGCGGCGGTCGTCATCGACAACGACGCCCGCAAACCCCTCCTTATATTTTCGTCCGTCGGCGGCAGCGGCGTCGAGGAGATAGCCGCCGCCCACCCGGAGGCGCTGGTAACCAGGCACCTCGACGCGGCGCGCGGCCTTTACGGTTACGAGGCGCGGGAGCTGGCGCGGCGCGCGGGCCTGCGGGGCCGCGAGCTCACGGCCGTGGCGGACGTCCTGGTTAAGCTGTGGCGCGTCGCCCGCGACGTCGAGGCCCGGGCCGCGGAGATAAACCCGCTGGTAGTAACCGACGCCGGCGAGGTCGTGGCCGCGGACTGCCGCGTTACGGTGGACGACTACGCCGTATACCGGCACCCGGAGCTCGGCGTGGAGGTAGCCCGCGAGTTCGACCGGCCGCCCACCGAGCTCGACCTCATAGCCTACAACGTCGAGAAGGACGACTACCGCGGCACGTTTTATTTCGTCCAGCTTGCCGAGGGCTTCGCGCGGGAAGAACGCTACGTCGCGTTCCACGGCGCCGGCGGCGGAGGCTCGATGATGTCGATGGACGCCGCGCTGGCCGAGGGTTTCAAAATAGCCAACTTCTGCGACACCTCCGGCAACCCGCCGGCGAGCAAGGTCTACCGCGCGGCGCGCATATTATTGGCCCGGAGGAACCTCGTCGGCTACTTCGGCTCGGGCTCCGGCGTCGCCAGCCAGGAGCAGTTCCACTCCGCCCGGGGCCTGGTCAAAGCCTTCCGCGAGGTTTGGCTCGACGTCCCGTGCGTGGAGCGGCTGGGCGGCAACCAGGAAGAGCGCGCCATCCGGATACTGACCGAGTACACCCGCGACCTGCCGGCGCCGGTGGAATGTTACGGCAAGGATGCGTCGGCGCGGCATTGCGCGGCGCGGCTGCGCGAGCTCGTCGACGATTATGATTACGGCGCCCGCCGCGAGAAGCCGCCCGGCCTGCCGCACAATGCGTCGTATTCTTTCCGGACCGTTACCGGCGGGACCGTCTCCTACGATTACGCGCGATGCGACGAATGCGATTCCAAAGTATGCGTTGCGGAATGCGTCCCGCAAATCCTCAAGCTGGAGGACGGCAGGCCGGTCCTGACCGTCGGCGCCGACGAGGCGGCGCGGGGGCGCTGCAGCGAGTGCCTGGCGTGCGAGGTGGAGTGCCGGGCGCACGGCAACGGCGGCGGCCTGATAACGCTGCCCATCCCGGGTTTGGACGACTATTTAAAGAAGACGCGTTGATATGTCAATCCTGATAGATTCCGACGCCAGGGTCCTCGTCGCCGGCATTACCGGCCGCGAGGGGCGGGCGCGCACCCGCCTCATGAAGGGCTACGGCACCAACGTCGTCGCCGGCGTCTCGCCGGGGCACGGCGGCGAGGAGGTGGAGGGCGTCCCGGTCTTCGATACGGTCGCGGCGGCGGCCGAGGCGGTAGGGGAGATTTACGCGGCGGTCGTATTCGTGCCCGGGCCCGCGGTGAAGGAGGCCGCGCTGGAAGCCTTCGCCGGCGGCGTCAAGCTGGCCGTGCTGGTCCCCGACCGCGTTCCGATATGGGACGTGATGGCCATAGACGCGGCGGCGCGCGAACACGGCGCGCGCTACGTGGGCCCCAACACGTTGGGTGTGCTCTCGGTAAACAAGGCCGTGCTGGGTATGGTCGGCGGCCGGCCCGAGTCGGCGCGGGAGTGGTTCAAACCCGGGCCGGTCGGCATCTCGTCGCGCTCGGGCGGAATAACGTCGTCGCTGGCGTACTACCTCGGCCGGGCCGGCGTCGGCGCGACCACGCTGGTGCACGTCGGCGGCGACCCCATCGTCGGCACCCCCCACCAGGACGTCGTTCGGTTATTCCAGGAGGACGCCGACACCAAGGCCGTCGTGATGTTCGGCGAAATCGGCGGCAGCCAGGAAGAGAAGGTCGCCGAGCTCATCGCCGAAGGCGTGGTTACCAAGCCGGTGGTGGCGTTCATCGGCGGCAAGGCCGCGACGGAGGGGACGCGCTTCTCCCACGCCGGCGCCATCGTCGAGGGCGGCCGCGGTACGTACGAGGGCAAGGTGAAAGCGCTGCGCGAGGCCGGGGCCGTCGTGGTGGACGACTACGATAAGGTAGCCGAATACACGGTGGAGGTTTTGAAGGACCTGGGCGAAGTATGAGCGACGCGAACCGCACCGCAAGCTCCAGGGTCCTCTTCGTGTGCACCGGCAACTCGTGCCGCTCGCAGATGGCGGAGGGGTGGGCGAACCGCCTGGGCGCGGGCCGCCTCGAGGCCCACTCCGCCGGCGTGAACCCCTTCGGCGTCGTGCGGCTGACGGTGGAGGTCATGGCGGAGGCCGGCGTGGACATATCGCACCAGCGCTCCAAGGGCGTCGACGAATTCCTCGGCGAAGAGTTTGACTACGTTATTACGCTATGCGATAATGCGCGGGAGTTATGCCCGTACTTCCCGGGCGAGGGCAAACGTCTCCACTGGCCTATAGACGACCCGTACCGCCTGACCCTGGATGATTACCGCCGCGCGCGCGACGAAATCCGCGCCCGGGTGGAATCCTTTTTAAACGAACTCGACGGCCCGTAGGTAACCGCCGGACAAGAGGTGAACGACGGCCGAGAAGCCCAAGATAACGCGCCAGCGCGAGCTGGAGGCCGAGATAAATTTCCTCGTCCCGCGCCTCGTGATGTCGGGGGCGACGTTCGTCGTCGTCCACGGCGCCGTGGCCCGCGGGACCGCCCGAGCGGGTTCGAAGTTGAATCTTATCGTTGTCGCCGGCAGCGACCTCCCATTCAAGGAACGCCAGAAATTTTTCCGGGAAAAACTTAAGAGCCGCGAGCCGGTTGAGCTGGTGGTGTACACCGCCGCGGAGTTCA
>CBFCYS010000014.1:0-30807 GCA_965602215.1 uncultured bacterium | reverse complement strand
GCTAATGAATATAAGTATTTATCGTCCCCAAGTCAATAGAATACCGCCGAGCCGGCGAAACGACCGGGGATTATCGCCCGTAGGCCGAATACGCAACCGCGCCGGCGTAGCGCAAACGGAAGCGCGGCGCGTCCGATTATTAAGATTCTATGGAAAACGGTAAAGGGCGGTCACGATGCCAGGCCGAGCCGCTCCGCCCACGCGTCGAACGCCCTCCGCGCCCGCTCGACGATCCGGCGTTGCCGGTCTCTTTTGCCTTTTCCGCCGGCCGGCGGGAACAGGCCGAAATTCACGTTCATAGGGGCGAACGTAGCCGGCGGGGCCGTCGATATGTAACGCAACAGCGCCCCCGTCGCCGTTTCGCCGGGCGGATAGACGAGCGGTTCGCCCCGGACGTACCGGGCGGCGTTCATACCGGCGATTATGCCGGCGGCGGCCGACTCCATATACCCCTCCACCCCCGTCAGTTGTCCCGCTACGAATATACCCCGCCTCGAGCTCAGCTCCGTCGTGGCCTGGAGCGCGGCCGGCGAACAAATATACGTGTTGCGGTGAGCGGCGCCGTAACGGAGGAACTCGGCTTCGGCGAGGGCCGGGACCATTCGGAGAACGCGGCGCTGTTCGCGCCGCGTGAGCCGCGTCTGGAAACCGACGAGGCCTAACATCTCCCGCCCCAGGTCTTCGGAGCGGAGCTGCACGACGGCGTAGGGCCTTTTACCCGTTCGGGGATCTTCTAAACCGACCGGCTTCATGGGCCCGAACCGCAACGTATCCTCGCCTCGCCGCGCGAGCTCCTCGGCCGGCACGCACCCTTCGAAAAACAAACGTCTCTCGAAATCGCGCAGGGGGGCCGTCTCCGCCGCGACCAGCGCCCGCGTAAACGCGCGGTATTCCGCCGCCGTCAGCGGGCAGTTGACGTACGAACCTTCGCCCTTATCGTATCGGCTGGCCTCGAAAGTTTTACCTGCGTCGACGCTCTCGGCCGACACTACGGGCGCGAGGGCGTCGAAGAAAAATAGATTATCCCGCCCCACCGCGGCGGCGAGCTCCCCGGCAAGGGCATCCGACGTCAGCGGCCCGGTGGCTATTACGGCGGGCGCCGGCGGCAATTCTTCGACCTCGGCCCGGACCACGTCTACGCCGCCGTGCCCCTCGAGCGCGGCCGTAATATACTCGGCGAAGCGTACCCTGTCCACCGCCAAAGCGCCGCCGGCCGGAACGCGGGCCGACGCCGCGGCCTGAAGGGTTAACGAACCCAACCGACGCATCTCCTCTTTCAGCAAAGCGGGCGCCGTACCCTCCACCATAGATTTAAACGAGTTGCTGCACACCAATTCCGCCAACGCGCCGGTGCGGTGGGCCGGCGTCATCCTCGCGGGACGCATCTCGTGGAGTTCTACGGGCACGCCAAAGCGGGCGCATTGCCACGCCGCTTCTACGCCCGCTAAACCGCCGCCGATAACAACAACCGGCGTCTTCATATTTTCGCTCGGGTCGGCCCTTTCAAATCCAATTCCTTAACGCGATGTTTCAACGCCGTAGCCGAAACCCGGAATAAGTCCGCGAGTACCGCGAGGCGGTTTTCGTAATTGGCGGCGTAAACCGCCCAGTAACGCCGCACCCACGCCGCCGGCATAAGCAAACACGCGGCGAACCGCTCGGCCTCGCGTTCCCGTCGGCTTCGCCCTCCGGGTTCCGCGAAGGATTTTTGGCCGTGACCTAAATAATAATGGCCCAACTCGTGGGCTATAGTGAAACGCTGTCGTACGCGCCGCTCGCGCGAATTTACTACTATTACCGGGAATACGTCGTCGTTTATGAATAGGCCTGCTACGTAGTCGAACGGTCGGACGCGCACTGTAATACCCAGCGCCCGACATATCTCGCCCGGCGAGACCGGCGGTTCCGTCAGGCCGAAACGGTCTATAACCTCCTGAGCTTTCCTTTCCGCGGTAACCAACCCTCCGCCCCGGCGCGTTATCGCTTAACCGGTAAAGCGTTCCAATCCCCTAGGGCGTGTTGGCGGGGTCGACCGTCGCATCTCCTTCGCCGGCCGGCCCGATGTCGAGATAGGTACTGAAAACCCAGCCTTCCGCGCCCCCCGTGACCTCGGCTTTATACCAATGACCCTCTTCGCCCTCTAACTTCCCTTTATCCTTCATGCGGGCGACGAGCGTCAACGGCGCGCCGGCGTTTAGGCACATGACTATATCCGACTCACCGTCGGGCGACGCGTGCAAGCAGAAATTATCCTTCAACGTCGCATCGAGCGGCGTCGATAGTTTAAGTTCTACGCCGGCGGCGGCAGCCAACGCCGCCGATACCAGAATCAACGTCGCGGTCCAAACCGATCTGCTAAGCATTCTAACCTCCTGGAACCTTTACGCGCGTTTCTTCTTAGCCTTAGCCGGCCGGTCCCGCCGCGACCGCTCGCGGCGCCACCAGCGGAAAAAGGACAGTAGCTCTTCCCGGTCCGTAGCCGTCAAGTGCTCGCTGCGGAAAAACTCGGCTATCTCCTCCGGAACGCCTTCCACCGACGGGCCTTTCTCGTCGCGCAGCAGGTAATCCAACGACGCGCCCAACGTATCCGCCATCCGCCCGATAAGTTCGCGGGACGGTTTGCGTAAGCCCATCTCGAGCTGGCTGAGATACCCGGGCGAGATGTCGAGTTCCCGGGCAAAGGCGCTCTGCGTATAGCCGCGCGCCGTCCTCAACTTTTTTATCTTCTCACCGAGCGTAGGCATTTTCCCCGATGCGTAATATTAGACCCTTTTCACATACTCACGGTTTATTTTAACACGCCGCCCGCCGCTTGTCAAAACGGTAACGCCGCGTTTATAAAAACCGCCGCAGCTCCGCCGCCCGGGCGACGGACGTCCCCTCCCGGCCTACGACGGCCGCCGCGGCCAGGTTAGCGAACTCCGCGGCCCCGGATAAACCCAAACCCGCTCCCAACGCCGCCGCCAAGGCCGCGGTTACGGTATCGCCCGCGCCGGTTACGTCTACCACGTCGCGCGCCGCCGGAGCGAAATGCCGGCCTCGGCCGCGTACCGGCCACGCGTACATCCCCTCGTCGCCGGCCGTAATCACCACATAGCCAACGTTAAGCTTCGCCGCCGCGGTACCCATAGCGGCCGCGACGTCGCCCTTGGCTAACGCCTTCGCCCCGGCCAGGTCGGCGAGCTCTTCCATATTGGCCACCGCGGCCGTCGCGCCGCGGAACTTCTTCAAGTCGCCGCGCGCGTTCGCCACCGAGACGAGCCGCCGTCGCGCGCTCTCCTCGATAAGCCATTTCGCGAAGCCGGCGCTGAGCGTGCCGTTGCCGTAATCCGAAAGCACTACCGCGCGGGCGTTCGTCAAAGCTTCCGCGGCCAAGGCCCGCATCCGGCGTACGGTTCGCCGGCCCGCCGGCCTCTTTTCCTGCCGGTACACGTGGAAAAGGTGCTGGTTGTGCCGTTGGGCTTCGCGGGCCACGTACTTGATTTTAAACGTCGTAGGCCGTCCGGTCTCCGCGACCAGGCCGCCGGCGTCCACGCCGAATCCTTTAAGTAGTTCGGCCAACCGTACGCGCCGTTCGTCGTCGCCGGCGACGCCGACGAAGTATACGTTGGCGCCCAACGCCGCGGCGTTGGCGGCGACGTTCGTCGCCTGGCCCGGGGCGAAGACTTCTTCGGCCGCCTCCAGCGCGACCACCGGCGCTTCCTTCGCTACCGCTTCCGCCCGGCCGTAGACGTTCGCGTCCAGGCACGGGTCTCCCGCGACGACGACGCGCGTCTTCTCGAGCCGGCGTAATATTTCCGCCAACTTTCGCGCTTGCACGTAAGTAGCATACGACAAACAAATTCGCCCGGCAATAAAAAACCGGGGGCCCGACGACACCAGCGCGTTCGCAAACATAAATTGACTAAAGCCCCCGCTTATGTTATTTTTAATGCTAAAATTCAACGCAACTGGAGAATATATGAAAGTATTAGGAATACATGACGGCCACAACGCCACCGCGGCGCTCGTCGAAGACGGCCGCGTCGTAGCGGCGATTTCCGAAGAAAGACTCGTCCGCGTCAAGAATGTAGACTGCTTCCCCGAAAACGCCGTCGCCGAATGCCTCAGGCTGGCCGGCTGTTCCGTGGGCGACGTAGACGTCGTCGCTTTCAACGGCGAACACCAACCTTACTCCCGTACGCGCGCCGAGCTCATGGCCGCGTTCCGCCAAGCGTCGAGTACCCGCACCGCGATCAAGAAATTCCTCCGGCGCACCCCCGTAAATCGCTACTTCCGCAAACGGCGCCGCGCCGGCCGGATTGAGAACGCGGTCCGGCTGGGTTTCGACGAAAAACAAGTCCGCTTCGCCGAACACCACAACGCCCACGCGTACACGGCGTATTGGGGTTCGCCGTGGCGGGAGGGCCCCGTCCTGATCCTGACGTGCGACGGCTCGGGCGACGACCTGTGCGCCACCGTCAACGTAGGCCAAGACGGCAAGATCGAGCGCATAGCCGCCGTACACGAGGACAACTCGCTGGGCATCGTATACGCCATGGCCACCACTCTCCTCGGCATGATGCCTTTGGAAGACGAGCACAAGGTCATGGGTATGGCCCCGTACGGCCTGCGCCGCATCACGACCCGCTCCGACGACGACTGCTTCGCCGGCCTCCTCGGCGTACGCGGCCTGACGTGGGAACGCGCCGACGGCCTACCCGACGCGTACCAATCCTTCAAGTACATGAAGGGACGGCTGGGCCTAACGCGCTTCGACAACGCCAGCGCATCCATCCAACTCCTCGCCGAAAAGGTCCTGGGGGAATGGGTCGCGAACTGCGTCCGCGAAACGGGCATCAAACGAGTCGCCCTTTCCGGCGGCGTCTTCATGAACGTGAAGGTCAACAAAATAGTCTACGATTCGCCGGAAGTCGAGGAGCTCTTCATAATGCCGTCGTGCGGCGACGAATCCAATACCATCGGCGCGTGTTACGTCGTTTACGACGAGGAGCAGCGCCGCGCGGGCCTGGCCACCGACATCCCTCCCCTCGGACCCATCTACTTCGGCGGGGAATTCGGCGACGCCGATTGCGAGCGCGCCCTTGTCGCTATAAAGCGCGCGGACGACGTTGAAGTCTCCGAACCCGAAGATATCGATTGGGAATTGGGCCGGCTGGTGGGGACGGGAAAAATCGCGGCGCGCTACGCCGGCCGAATGGAATTCGGCGCCCGGGCGTTAGGCAACCGGTCCATACTGGCCGACCCCACCGACATGGCCGTCATCCCCAGAATAAACGAGATGATAAAAAGCCGCGACTTCTGGATGCCCTTCGCGCCTTCGGTTTTGGCCGAACGCTCCGAGGAGTACGCCGTCAAACCCAAACCTATGGCCGCGCCGTACATGATTATGGCGTTCGATTCCACCGCCCAACGCAGCGCATACCGCGCCGCTACCCACCCGTACGACAAGACGACGCGGCCACAAGAGGTATTCGAAGATTGGAACCCGCGTTACTACCGGGTACTGAAATCCTTCGAGGAGACGACCGGCCGCGGCATAGTGCTCAACACGTCTTTCAACCTCCACGGCTACCCCATCGTCTACAAACCGGAGGAGGCCGTGGAGGTATTCCTTCGCTCCAACCTGGACGCGTTGGCTTTGGGGCCTTACCTCATCCAGCGAAAATGATACGCCGAGAATATAATTAAAGGCGGCCTAGAGGCCGCCTTTTTTACCGTCCTGCCGCGCGCGATTAAAATTTCCCGAAGAAAATTAAAACGCCGAAACCGACGAAGAGAACGCCGGCCACTTTTTGAATGACGCCCGGCGGAACCACTTCGGCGATACCCACCCCCAGGAAGACGCCGACGAACGTCAACACCACCAGCGCCAGCGCGGCGCCGAAAAATACGTGCCACGGCTTACCGGTTTGCGACGCCATCGCGATGGCCGCCAGTTGCGTTTTGTCGCCGAGTTCGGCAAGGAAAATCAACCCAAACGCCGTAATGAAGGTCTTCATATTTCGCGCCCCTTAGAGATTCGCTTCTTCCCGGAAACGGGTTACGCGGTCCAACCAATACTGCCAACTATATTTGCGAAACACGCGTTCGGCCGACTCGACGTATTCGGCGGCCTCTTCGCGGCGCCCGGACGCGACGCAAGCCCGCGCCAGAAGGAAGGCGGCGCGCGGCCAGTGCAAGAAATCGCGGCCGTCCGTTTGGTCCATCACCCATTCGAACTCGGTCGCCGACGCGGCCACGTCACCCAGGAAAAATTTAAGCTCGCCGAGCCGCAGGCGGCCCTCGTGTATCTCTTCCGCTTTCTTGGCCGCGGCCACCGCCGCCGCCACTTCTTCCACCATCTCGGCTGCGCGCCCGGCGTCCCCCCGCGCCAGCGCCAAATCGGCGTCGAGGTTCGCCCGGGCGAGGGCGGCGGTTTCCGGGGACGGAGGGTCGACCACGAAGACCGCCTGATAGCGACGACGGAACGCCTCGGAATCGTACGCGCCGGCATCCAATTCCACCCGCGCCCCCAATAATTCGGCATAGAACTCATGCGCGGCCGAACCGATTTTAGCGGCCGCATCCAAAGCCGCCGTTACGTGCTCGCGCGCCGCGTCCCACCGGCCCCGGCAACGCTCGAGCTCGCCTACGTTGATATGTGCCCCGGATAATATCTCGTAGTTGGAGATATCCTCGGCCAACGCTACCGCTTCCCGGCCGTATTCCTCCGCCTTCGACGGCTCGAGGTACAGGTAATAAGCGACGAGATTGCAGACCGCGGCAGCCTCGGTCCGGCGGGTGCCGATGCGCCGGGTTATATCCAACGCCTGTTCGGCGAAATCCACCGCGTCGTGATAACGTCCTAAAAGGTAATCGCCGAAGCCCAGGTTGGTTAAGGCTATGGCTTGCCCGTGCAAGTCCCCGGCCTTTTGCCAAATGTACAGGCCGTCCCTAAAATACTCCAGCGCTCGCTCCGGCTCGTCGGCGTTTAAATAATCGGCGCCTATAGTATTATAGCAATATGCAATGGCTACGTCGTCGCCGGCCTCGGTGAAACGGGCTAACGATTCGGCTATCGCCCGACGGCGCGCATCCTCTTCGCCCAAAAACCCTAAAACCTTAACCAAAGATTGGAGCGTCTTACCTTCCAGCAGGGGTTCATTCAAAGCGTTATAGATATTCCGCGCGTCCTCCAAATATAATCGCGCTTTTCGGTTCTCCCCCAAATCGCGGTAAGCGTTTCCGGCCTGGCATAACAGCTTCGCCCTCGCGACCGACGTCTCGGCGTACCTCAACTCCTCCTCAATCAGCTCGAGAGCGCGCTTCGGGTCGGCGTAGTCCAAAAGGCAGGAAGATAGTTTCTCTATTAACTCCATCCTCAAGGCGGCGTCCTTCGGCCCTACTTCCCGGAGGCAATCGTACGCGCGTTGGTAATGAGATATCGCTTCCAACAGCGCGTAAACCGCCGCCGCCCTGTCCCCCGCTTTCTTGAGATGTTCGACCGCGTCCCGGTTCCGCCCGGCTTCTAAAAAGTAGTGCGCCACCATTCCCGGCTCCGCGCCCCTTTCTTCCGCCGCGCGGGCGATGGCGTAAAAAACCGCGCTCCGCTCCTTCTTCACGAGGGACTCGTATAAAACCTCTCGCGTCACGTCGTGGGCGAAAGAGAACGCGCCGTTCGAAACGATCAGGACGCCGACCCGCTCGAGCTCGGCGATTGATTCGTCGACCGCCCCGCCCATTTCCGGCGGAGCCACGTCGCGTACCAACGCCAGGTCACCTTGCAAGCCCACGCACGTCGCTATCTTCGCCACCTTCAACGCTTCCGGGCTCAACCTGTCCGCCCGCGCCCGGGCGGCCGCTTTAACCGACGCCGGCGGTTTGAAAGCTTCCCCCGCTCCCCGGGTCAGGACCGACGCCGCAACTTCCTCGCAGTAAAGGGGATTGCCTTTCGCCCACGCGATTATACGTCGCAGCAACTCCGGCGCGAGGCGCTCGCGGGGGATTAGAGCGCGGACCAGCTTGGCGACGTCGGCGTCCGCCAGCGGCGGCAACTCGACGACGTCCGCGGTGACGCGCCGTAAAAGCTCCGGCTCCCGCGCCGTTATGATTAACAGTAACGGAAGTTTACCGACGCGGGAGGCGAAGCGCGAGAGGAGCAGGAAATCCGCGTTCGACGCCCATTGCGCGTCCTCGAGCAACAGCACCGTAGGCCCGCTCGCCGCCACGCCGGCCCAAACCGCTTCGAACAACTCGTAAAGCCTTTCGAACCGCGCAACGCCCCTGAGCTGTTCGGTAATAGGCGTTTCGAGGGGTTGCTGCTCCAAAACCGCGCTCAATACCGGCGCCGCCTCCAGCAGCTCCGGCTTCGCGGCGCGGAGGAGGTCCTCGGCCTGCTCGAGGTAGCTCGAGCCGGAGAAGTACGCCAACGCGTCGCTTAACGGATTTCGGAACGCCGCGTACGAAACCTCGACCGTTACCGGTAAACATTTACCGACGAAAACGCGTACGTCTTCCAGGCCGGCCAAAGCCTCCGTTACGAGGCGCGATTTACCTATCCCCGGGCCGCCGGAAATACCGACGGCCGCGCCCCGCCCCGCCCGCAAGTCGTCCAATGCGCGACGCAATTTTAGCAATTCCCCGTGCCGGCCGACGAACACCTTACGCGGCGGCGAGACGCTGGATAAGGAATCGACGACCCCCTCGACGATAAAACCGGTTTCGGCAAGGCCGTCGGGGGTAGTGGCCCCGAGCGATACCGGCTTCACCGTGAATAACCGCCGCACTTGACCGGCCGCCGCGGCGCTCAATAAAACCGTATTAGGCCGGGCGTTGTTTCGTAAGCGCGCGGCGTTTTCGACGGTCGAGCCCAAGGCTACGTAATCGGCCGCGGCTACGTTGGCCCCCACCCGGACCACGCCGAAATCGACCGCGAATCTGGTCGCGACGTTTTGGCCGGACGCGGCGAACACCCGCTTCGAGATGTCGGCTATGCAATCGCACGACGCAAAGGCGGCGCGCACGGCCAGCTCGACCTCTCGCTCCCTCGCTACCGGCGCGCCGAAAATCGCCGTCAGGCCGGCGCTGTACCTGTTAATCACCGTCCCGCCGTGCGCCGCACACGTATCGTCGAGGGCCGCCATACATTCGGCGACGTAGTCGGAAATTTGCGCCGTGGGTATCTGGCCCACGAGCTTAGCCAGACCCTGGACGTCGCCCGCCAGGCACGCTACCTCCCGCAACTCGACGCCGTAACCGCCGGCGCGCCCGACCGGCGCGCCGCAAGCGGGGCAAAAGTTAGCGTCGGCCCTTACCGTCGCGTAGCACGAAGGACATAGCATAGCCGTTACGTTACGCCGTTAATCCGGCGCCCCTTCGAATATTTGAGCCTCAAGGACCTGCTCGCGTTTGAAGTCGTCCAGCTGCAAGTACCAGGCCGCGCAATCGAGCAGCGCCTGCAGCGGCGACATACCGACGAGTTCCGTTTTGACAATGGGGACGCCGTAACGCGCGGCCTCGCGGCGTATCAACTCCACGACGCGGAAAACGGGCGTCTTTTCGTAGTTCGTGAGGTTCATCGAAACCTGCGCCACGTTCGGGTCGTCGGTGGCGAAGCCTTTAGCCTTGACGAACCGAAAACCGCCGCCGAGAAAGCGTACCTCGTTCGCTATCTTCTCCGCCACTTCCAACCTGTTGGTCCCCAGGTTGACGTTGAAGGCGATGAGGAACGGCCTCGCGCTGACCGCGGTGCATCCGGCCGTGGGGTGTACCTCGGCGGGGCCGAAATCGGGCTTCCAGGCCGGGTCTTTAATCTTCTCGAAGAAACCTTCGAATTGGCCTTTGCGGACTTTGGCCAGATTTTTACGCCCCGGCGTAGTCGCGCTGTCTTCGTACAAATAAACCGGGACGTTGAATTTCGTCGCGATCATCTCGCCCACTTTGCGCGAGAGCTCGACGCAATCCTCCGTGGTCGCCCCCACGATAGGGACGAACGGCACGACGTCCACCGCGCCCATCCGGGGATGTTCGCCCTTTTGCTTGGTGAGGTCGACGTGTTTGAGCGTCTCGTCGAAGAGCGCCTCCACCGCGGCCGGAAGCGAGTTCCGGTCCCCAACCATGGTAAAAACAGTGCGGTTCTGAGCCGCGTCGGGGGCGACGTTCAAAAGCCGCACGCCCTCCACCGCGCGGATCCGGTCGGCTACTTTTTCGACGACCTCCAGTTTCGTACCTTCGCTGATATTGGGAACGCATTCAATTATCTCGGCCATACCAACTCAACCTCCTAAAACCTTTATGCTTGAATAAACGCTATTTTCCAAGCTCCTCGCGCCAACCGGCGAACGCCTCCGCGACCGCCCGGGCGCAGCGCTCTTCGATTAACGCCATATACTTTTTCGCTTTCTCCGCGTCCGCGGAGGGCATCCCCTTGCCGGCCTCCCGCGTGCCTACCGGCCGCGGGAACGGCATCCGGAATACCCCTTTGTCGTACGTCGCGGCCTTCAAACCCTTGAGCATATCGGCCTTCACCAACTCGGGCCGCGCGGCGAGGACGCCCGCGGTCTCCTCCGCGGCGGCGTGGCCGCCCTCAGCGCCGAACACCTCCGCGCTCGCTTCCGGCGCCATTAACCACCAATGTAGAACGATAGTGAACAGGCCGGTGTCCCGATACGCGACTTGCGCCGCCTCCTTCAGCTCGTCTATATGGCCGCCGTGGCCGTTCACGACGACGAGCTTGCCGAATCCCATCCGGCCGAAGCCGACGAAGATTTCGGTTACGTACTGCGTAAACGTCGCCGACGTGACGGTATGCGAACCGGGGTACGGCAGCAGACTCCGCGTAACGCCGTAATTAACCGTCGGCGCGATTATTAAATCCAAACGCCCGGCGAGCCGTTCGGCGAGGTATTCGGGTATTATTATATCGGTCCCGAGCGGGATGCCGCCGTGCGCCTCGACGGTTCCAATCGGTATAACGACGCCGTCGTACTTTGCCGGCACCAGCGCCCCGAATTCTTTCCAATTGAGCTCCGCGAGCCGCGGCGCGCTACCCTTTTCTTGGGCCATATTTTTCTCCCGCAAACCTAGTCGCCGACGACGGTTACCGTGATTTCCCGACGCCGTTTTTTATTGTCGAAGTCGATGAAGACTACCTGCTGCCACGTACCCAACGTCGGCGCTCCGCCTGCCACCGGAAACGCGAACGTGGGGCCGAGGAGCGACGAGCGGACGTGCGAGTGGCCGTTGCCGTCGCCCCAGCGCTCGTCGTGGCCGTACCGCTCACCCTTGGGAGCGAATTTCTCGAAGAGCTTTTTAAGGTCCGATACCAACCCGGGCTCGTACTCGACGGTCGTAATGCCGACGGTCGAGCCGGCCGACGCCACCAGCCCAATGCCGTCCTTCACGCCCGAGGCCGCGACCAATCGCACCACCTCGGCCGTAACGTCGTGGATGTCGGCGTCGCCCTTACACGAAAGTTCGAATGAACCGCGATAAACGGTCATAAACCCCCTTTCGCTCCGCGTAAACGCTCGCGGGCCTTGTCTGTTGGTTTTCGTTTATCTCTATTTTAAATAAGCCCACAGCGCCGCCGCGGCCTCTTCGTACAACGCCGCGTCGCAGGCCGAACCGACCGAACCCGGAAGTTTTACGAATACCAAGTCATAAGGCCGCGCGTCCCGCGGCGTCGCGAATACGACGACGTCGCCCGCCAACCGTCGCGGCGCGCCGCGCTCGTCGAAAAGAGCGTCTTCGGCCGATATGTTCACGGAAGTTAGGCCGGCCGTCGCCGCGGCCGCGGCCAATTCGTCGGCCTCGGGCGAGGCCACGAAACCGTCCATCGCGAAGTCGCCGGCCCGGCACGTCGCGACGGCGTCGACGCCCGCGAACTTATCCTCGTAGTCCGCCAATGTAACTTTGTTAGTCGTCCCAACCTCGACGACGCTAACGCCGTCGAGGTAGTCGAAGGTAGTCGCGCCCGACCGGAACGTCAAGACGTCGCGCGTCGCTACCACCGCGGCGGCGACGTCCGGCGCCGCGTCCCGTACGCGCGCTTTACCTCCGGCGTAGACGGCGACCCGCGCGTCCTCGCCGGCGACGTACGCCCACATCGCCGCGGCGTCTTGCCGGTAAGCGATGGATGCCGCGAACGCCGCCGTTCCCTCTACGGAAGCCGCGCCGCCGGCCTTAGTCAACGTCGCTATGGCGCGTTTGACGAGGAATTTCACCAGCTCGGCCGGCAGCGCCGGCGCGCCGGGGATTCCTTCCCACGCCTCGAGGCAGGCGTTAACCGACGGCGGCCTGGCGCCGACCGTCACCGTAAAATAGGCTGCGCCGTCGGTCGGCGTGCCCTTCAGGCCGACGCGCTGACCCCACGCGTCTACGACGTGTATCGCGCCCTTGGCCGCGGCACGCCTCTGCTCTTCGGACAATACG
The DNA here is from genome assembly GCA_965602215.1 of uncultured bacterium. Taxonomy (GTDB): domain Bacteria; phylum RBG-13-66-14; class B26-G2; order WVWN01; family WVWN01; genus WVWN01. The sequence continues at coordinate 18,393 of CBFCYS010000014.1, read as the reverse complement.
CTCTCGACGGGCGCGCCGGCCCGAATCCGTACCTCGTTGCCGTCGACGACTACCTTCATTCCCCTACGAACTCGATCCTTCCCGCCGGTTGCTTCGGGACGGCCCGGCCCTCGCGCAGGCCGGAGGCGACGACGTCGTAGAGGACAAGGCCCGTCTTATAACCCGGCTCGAGCGACGCGAACATCGCGTAGCCATCTCCGCCTTCGGCCAGGAAGTCCGACATCGCGACCTTATAGGTAACGGCGTCGTCGAGCGGCGCCCCGCCGACGTTCACGGCCGCGAGTATGGTCCCCGGGCCGATGGCGTATTCGCAACCCGAGACCTGCAAGAAGCCGCCTTCGCCCACTTTCTCGCGGGCGCACAATTCAAAGGCCTGGCGCAGCGTCGCGCCGGGTACGTCGAGGACGACGACCTCGTTGCCGAAGGGAAGCGCCGTCAGGACGTCACCCAGCGTAATCTCGCCCGGGCCCAGGTCCGCGCGGACGCCGCCGGCGTTCACCAGCGCCACGTCCGCCCCGGTCGCCTCGCGCATCAGGTCCGCGACGAAGTCGCCGAAGTTGGTCTCCTTTTCGGTAACCGCCTTACGATTCAGGACCGTATCTACGGTGCCGACGACGACGTCGAGCTTCGCGGAAAGGCCCGTTTTATATTCGCCGATGACGGCCGCCACGGCTTCATTTTCCGGAGTAGAGGCGGTGACGGGCAGCAACGCGTAACCTTTGGCGACGATTCCCCCGTCCACGATTTCCAAATCCATACGGCCCAAGTACATCCCGTACTCGTACGCGGAACAAATTATCGTATCCCGCTTAGCTACCATTTCTCCCATATGAGTATGGGTATGGCCGCTGACTACTACGTCCAACTCGGGTACGTCGGCGGCGAGGGCGAGGTCGTTCTCGAAGCCGAGGTGCGTGAGCGCCACTATCGCGTCGGCGTCTTCGCCATACTCGCTTATCACGGCCTTAGCCGTCGTCGCCGGGTCGGCGAATTCCAGGCCGACGACGTTGCGCGGCGCCGTCGTGATGGGCGTCTCAGGCGTGGTCAGGCCGATTACGAGGACCCTTTTATCTCCCGCCTCGAGCCATACGAACCCCTTCGTAAAGGAGCCGTTCCCGGCCTCATCCGCCGCCGAAACGTTGGCGCTAATGACCGGGAAATCGGCCAACTCCATGAGACCGCGTAAATTCTCCTGGCCGTAGTCAAACTCGTGGTTGCCGAGGCACATCGCGCTCACCGCCATCTCGTTCAGGCACGTGAACTCGACCTCGCCGCGGTAGACCGTCGAGTACGGCGTCCCCTGCAGCATGTCGCCTGCTATCAGGAGGAAGGTCGGCACGCCCGCGGCCTCGTTCTCCGCGCGGACGGCGTCGGCGATGCCTGCCAGGCGCGCCAGGCCGCCGACTTCCCCTTCCGTACCGGGCACCTCGAACGGCTCGAAGTGCGCGTGGAAGTCGTTGAAGAATAGGATGGTAAACGGCTGGGCCGCCCAGGAACTGACGGCGCAAATGAGTACGATTAAAACGGTTTGTGCTATCTTATCGCGCATAATCTACGACTCCGTGTAAATTTGGGTTTGAGTTTTTAATCGCCTTTCTCTTTATTTGAAATCAAGTCGCCGTTAACGTTATAAGTCCGCTCATCAACTAGCGCACCTTCCTCGTTATATTCCCATTCCCGGCGATGGGTACGCCGTTCGGGTGGGATATCGCCCGCGATTATCTCTTCTATTCCTATAGAGACTAGTTGACCGCTACCCTTCTTCCACACCGGCTCGCCATCCTTACCGAAATAGCCTTCAGAAGTTTTGCGGCCGTACCGTTCGTATGTGTACTCGTAGCGGTGGACGCCGACGGCGTCGACCACCGGTTCGTCGTCCCGGCCGAAATAACTTTCGGAGGTCTCCTTACGTCCGCCTTCGTCGTACGTCCACTCGTGGCGGTGAACGCCTACGGCGTCGCGGGCCGGCCCGTCGAGACCCCAAAAGCTCTGCGCTACCTTCCTGCGCCCTTCGTTGTAGGCCCACTCCTGGCGATGGACGCCGTCCTTGTTGACGGCGGGATTGGCTTCGCCGTCGTAATAACTCTCGCTAACTTTAAAGTAATCGCCGTCGTATTCGTACTTGTAGAAGTGCACGCCGTTCTTGTCGGCGACCGGCTCGCCGCCGGGGCCCCAATACCTCTCGGACAATAACACGTCGCGGTCGTACTCGCGTTCGTAGCGGTGAACGCCTTTTTCGTCGGTAATGGGTTTGCCGCCTTCGCCGAAAAAAGATTCCGATACGCGATTGCCCCAATTATCCAATACCCGTTCGTGCCGGGCCACACGCCGAGGGCCGAGACATAATTCGCCGTCGATGCCATAATAACTCATAGCCGTCCAATTACCTTGCCCGTCGAATTCGTATTCTAATTTATGGTATCCGGCGTCCCCGACGACGGCCTCGCCGTTCGGGCCAAAAAATAGTTCGTAAATAGGCAGTCTTTTATCACTAAACGTCCACTCGTACCTATGTACACCGTCGTTATTAGCTACCGGTTTTCCGTCGACGCCGAAAAAGCTCTGAGCGGTACGGTTCATTCGTTCGTCGAATTCGCACTCCCGGCAGTGTATTCCGTCCCACGGAGCGACGGGTTTACCATCCACACCATAATAACTTTCCGCGACCTTGTAACCTCTTTCGTCGTAAGTATACTCCGTACGGTGAAGGCCGTCTTCATCCGCCGCGGGTTTCCCTTCGACGTCGAAAAAAGCCTTCGTTATTTCCCTCCCCCGGTCGTCGTAAAAAACCTCCTCTTTATGAACGTCGCCGCGGTCCGGCATCGGGACCGGCCTTCCCTCCGCGTCGACGGCATAAAAAGACTTTTCCTTACCCTCGGGAGTTTCAGTTTGTTCGAGACTGGGCCGCCCGCCCGGTAAAACCGCCTCGTCGTTAACGCCGTAGTACTTCCTAAAAGAAGCCCCGGTTTCCGGGTCGTAGCCGTCCTCGTAACGGTGTACGCCGTCGTAATCGACCACCGGCTCGCCGTCGGCCCCGAAGTAACTTTCGGACGTACGATAACCCCGTTCGTTATACGAGAACTCGACGCGGTGGATATTACTCTTGAACTCCGGAGCCGGCCCTTGTCCGCGGTAATAAAAACCCTCGCCTCGGCGGAAAATATGGTTATCTTTATCGACGGCCGGTTTACCGTCAACGCCGAAGATACTCATCGCCAACATGTTACCGTCGGCGCTGTACCCGTATTCGTATCGGTGCACGCCGTCCGGTTCCGCAACCGGCTCACCATTGACGCCGAAGAAACTTTGAGAAGTCTTGTTCCCGCTGGCGTCGTACGTACACTCTACGCGGTGCCAATAACTGGGGGAGACGGGTTCGCCTTCGACGCCGAAGTAACTCAAAGAAAGCTCGTTGCCTCTGGCGTCGTACTCCCGCCTAAACTCGTGGTATACGCCGTCCCGGGCCAAGGGCGCGCCGTCTACGCCGTATAGACGTTCCGACGTCACGTTCCCATAGTCGTCATAACTATACTCGTACTTATGGATGCCGTCAAAGCGCGCTACGGGTTCGCCATCGGCGCCGAAATAACTCTCCGACGTCTTATTGCCCTTTTCGTCGAAAACGTACTTATATTCGTGTATTCCCTCCCGGTCCGCGACCGGCTCCCCGGACACTCCGAAAAAGCGCAGCGGTTTCTTACCCTGGCCGTCAATATAAATCCACTCGAGGCGGTGGACGTCGCCCTCGCCTTCTTGGGCGATGGCCTCCCCCTTTACGCCGAAATAACTCTCCGTCGTGCGGCCGCCGTCGCCGTACGTCCACTCGTATCTATGGACGCCGCTCCGGTCGAGGCCCGGGCCGCCGTCCGGGCCGATATAAGTCTCGGATACTTTCCGTCCCTCGTCGTCGGAAGTGCGCTCGTAACCGTATACGCCGTTCCTACCGCGAATAAGCTTACCGTCCGTCCCGTAAAAACGTTCGTACACAAAACCCCTTTTCCCGTCGGCTACCCATTCCCATTTATGGATACCATCTCCGTCCGTTACGGGTTCGCCCTCCGAACCGAAATAAGCGCTCGACTTTTTAACGCCGCCGTCAAACTCCTCGTCAATCCATTCGTACTGGTATACACCGTCATAAGGGACGAGTTTCCCCCCGGGGTCGTAACGGCGCAACGAGAAACCCTTACCATCGGTGCGGTATTCGTACTTATCGACGTGCCACCCGTTTTTGTTATTAACGGGTTCGCCCTTCTTCCCAAATGATAGGGCGGCGGTCTTCCTACCCTCGTCATCGTATTCGTAAACTGTACGATGGACGCCGTCCACAATAATCGGCTCGCCGTCGACGCCGAAATACGCCGACGACGTTTCGTTACCTTGGCCGTCGTACGTACGCTCCGAGCGGTGGTACCGACCGTAGCGAAGGACCGGCCTACCGTCAACGCCGAAGTTGCTTTCGGACGTTTTATGGCCCGCGGTGTCGTATGTCCATTCCACACGGTGAACGCCATAATAATCCGCCGGTTGACCGTCCGCGCGCCACCTCGCCTCCTTAAGTTTATTACCTCGGGCATCGTATTCCGACTTAACCAAGTGGACGCCTCGGCTGTTAACAGGTCTCCCAGCAGCGTTAAAATAAGCTCTTGACGTCTCGCAGCCGGCGTCGTCGTAGTTGGATACTTGGTGCTTAATTACCTTAGCACGTTCCGCAGTTATTACCTCTTTCCCTCCCCAATCAAAATATTTCACCGTCTCCGCGGCACATAGCGTCGCGGCGAGCGTTAACATCATTATAATCAGTATATTACGCCCCATACCTAAAGCCATCCTTTAGGTCGAAATTAAACCCTAGATCGCCGGCTCGACGTACGCGCCGCCGAAGATATGGGCCTGGAATTTTTGAAGTTTGGCGTCTTCCCACGTGTAGGCGTCCGGCGGCAGGCCGGCCTTCATGCACACGCCCTCCAGGAACTGTTCGCGGTTCCACCCTTGCTCCGGCGCCACCTGCGGCAACAACAGGCCGCTCCGTCCCCCCGCCTCGATGACCAGGCCGTCCTCGCCCACTACGATCTCACCCGGGTCTTCTACCGGCTGGAGCAGCGTCATAATCGATATCTCGATATATAACTCGGGGAGCTCTGCCGGAGCCACGGGCGGGAAGCGCGGGTCGCGTAGCGCCGAGTTTATGGCCATGTCGCGAACGGCGAGGTAGAGCGGCTTCGTCGGCAGGACGTAGCCGATGCAGCCGCGCAGCATGCCGCGCTTCTTCAACGTCACGAAGACGCCGCGTTCCTCGAGCAGCTCGGCGGATTCAGGCTTGGACGGCTCGTACGTCCGGCCCTCTTCCACCGCGGCGCGCAGCGTCTCGCGGGCTATTCTCAGAAGCTCCTTCTCCACCGGCGTCGTCGCCGGCCTTCCCTCTTCGCGCGGGACCTCAGCGCTTTCCGGCGGGCTCACTTCGACCGGCTCCTTTCTTTTGCAGGCTGCCCCGGCCGTAAGCAACGCGGCGAGGCAAAGCCAAACGGCTATACGCCCGAAATAATCTTTTTCAGAGTTCAACATACTTCGCCATACCCCCAACCCGATCCGCGGACGCGTGAAAACGCCGACACCGGGCCCTGCCGTTACGCCGGGCGTAGCCGTCCCCCTCGTAATGAACGGACGGCCGTCCGTGGACAACCGACTTTGTATTATGCGGCAGCCCATCCACGACGGCGCTCGCGGCGACGCAACGTCGCAGCATCACAGCGCGCCGGTACGCGCGGGTCATCGCTCGGAATAAGAAACGGCACACCATCGCCGTAAATTTACCATATATATTATACGACCGCAAGGACGGCGGGAACGAACCGCGGGGGAGCTTCTCGCGTACGTTAAAGAGGCCCGCGCGTAACCGACGAATCGCCGGATATCCCGGACGGCAATCGTCGACGTCTTTACAAAGGAAATACTTGCTTTACGACGTATATTCGTATAATATTAAATAACGTTTAGGGCGCGCCGTAATACCCCCGGGAGAAAGCGCGCCGGGCGCACGGCGGCTGTCGTTTCATCCCCCAGGCCGCGGGCATTTTGGCCGACCGCCCTGCGCCCGAATGCGAGCCACGAAATGTTCGTTTTCGTCAGCCAAAATTAGCTTTACAAATCCGCGAAACTATGCTATAAGGTTCAACTCTAACCAAAATCGAAACAATCACCTAGGAGGTAGCTCGATATCGTAGAAAAGCGGGCCCGGGTGAACCGGAGGATACGAGTCCCGGAGGTTCGCCTTATAGATGATGAAGGAACGCAAGTCGGCGTAATCTCCACCCGAGAAGCGTTGGCCCAAGCCGAAGAGAAAGGCCTCGACCTGGTCGAAGTGGCGGCGCACGCCAAACCTCCCGTTTGCCGGATAATGGATTTCGGTAAATACCTTTATGAGCAGCGAAAACGGCAACGCGACGCCCGTAAAGGGCAAACCGGCGGCCTCGTCAAAGAAATAAAAATCAGTTCTAAAATAGAAACTCACGATATTAATTTCAAGTTAAGCCACATTAAAAAATTCCTTGAGCAAAACAATCGCGTCAAGGTAACCGTCGTCTTTAGGGGCCGAGAAATATCACATTCGGAGCGCGGCCGGGAATTGTTGGCCCGTATCATATCCGCCCTGGACGGCTACGCCGTTGTCGAAAACCCGCCCTCGCTCGATGGTAGACATATGACGACGTTGCTCGCTCCCGCCCATAAAAAACCGCCCCCCCGCGGCGACTGACGACCGGCGAGAGATCGAAAGGTAATTACATGCCTAAGATGAAAACCAATCGGGGCGCCGCCAAGCGTTTCCGGCGCACGGCCGGGGGTAAGTTTACAAGGTACCGTTCGAATAGCGGCCACCTTATGACCAACAAATCGCCGCGCCGGCGACGTCGGCTCCGCCAAAAAACCGTCGTCTCCCCGGCCGACCGTAGAGAGTTAGAGAGATTGCTCCCTTACGCGCGGCGCAAACGTTAACCTAACAAAAAGAAGGATTTCAATGGTAAGGGCTACCAACGCGCCTCAGCGGCGCCGTCGGCGTAAGAAAGTGTTGGAACGAGCCAAAGGCTTCCGGGGCGCGCGTAAGAACCTCTACCGGGTCGCGCGTAACGCGGCTTTTAAGGCCGGGCAACACGCCTACGCCGACCGTCGGCGCCGTCGGCGTATCTTGAGACGCTTGTGGATAACTCGCATCAACGCCGCCGTCAGGCCCTTTGACCTTCCTTACAATCGGTTCATGTTCGGCCTCAAGAAAGCGGGCGTCGACCTCAACAGGAAAATGCTGGCCGAGACGGCCGCGCGTTCCCCCGGCGCCTTCCGCTCTTTAGTAGAAGTCGCGCGTAACGCTTTGAACGAATCTTAACCCCCGGCGTTTAGACTTTATTCCACTCAACGCGAAAAGAGAAACCTTTGCCTGTTAACGAACAACCGGTAATCGCGTTAACCATAGGGGAACCCGCCGGGGTGGGTCCGGAAATCGTCGCCAAGTATCTCGCCGGCCTTAAAAAAACCGACTTCACCTTAGTCGTCGTGGGCGACCAGCGGCTGCTGCGCGACGCCGCGGCGAAATTCAAATTGAATATCCGGAAACTTAACGTAACGTCGAGGCCGAGCCGCGAAAAATTCGTACCGGGCGTACCGAACCTCGTCACTTTAAAAACCGTAAGCCCCAAAGACGTCGAGCCCGGCAAACCGACGGCTAAGACGGGCCGAGCCGCGATGGCGTTCGTCGATAAAGCCACCGAACTCGTAATGCTCCACCAGGCGGACGCCGTCGTAACCGCTCCCATTTCGAAAAAGGCTATTAACGATGCGGGCTATTTTTTCGCGGGCCATACGGACTACTTCGCCAACCGGACCAACACCTCCAAATACGCTATGTGTTTCTCGGGCGACTCGCTCAGGGTCGCCTTGGTAACGGCGCACTACGCGCTGCGCAAGGTCCATTCCAAAGTAAAACTGGCTCGCATCGTTCGGACCGTATCTCTCTTCGACGAATTCCTGCGTACCGTCGGCGTAAAAAACCCCCGGTTAGTCCTAACCGGTTTGAACCCCCACGCCGGCGAAAACGGCCTGCTGGGCACCGAAGAAATAACCGAAATCGAACCCGCCGCGGAAGCTTGCCGGACGTTGCGAATAAACGTAGACGGTCCCGTTAGCGCCGAGGCCGCTTTTATCAAACACGTCGCCGGCAAGTACGACGGCGTGGTCGCGATGTATCACGACCAGGGCCTTATCCCGCTCAAAGTGTTGAAACCGCATAAAACCGTAAATATTACACTCGGACTCCCTTTTATCAGAACGTCGGTAGGGCACGGCGCCGCCTTGGATATCGCGGGGCAGGGCGTCGCCAAAGCCGACAGTTTAAAAAACGCCGTAAATTTGGCCGCGCAGCTCGTTCGCGCCCGCCGGCCGCGGTGACGGAAAACGCCCCGCGCCCGTCCGATTCCCAATTTATAAATTTTGAACCGATCGGCACAAAACGGACTAGCCCTGAATAATACTCCCGAGCCCGCGGCGGCGAATAATGCCGAGGGCGCGGGTGCGCGTAACGATTATTATTTTACTCTCGTGAACTCGCTCGCCCACGAAATCCGCAACCCGCTAAACGCGCTATCGGTCAACCTCGATTTGCTCTCCCGGCAAATCGGCGACGGCCCGGGCGCCGGTAAACTGGCGGGTGCGTTAAGAGAAGTCCGGCGCCTCGACGAGCTGTTGACCGCTTTCCTCCGCTTCGCCCGCCCCAAGGTTCCGAAAAAGCGGGAATTGAAGCTCGGCCTCGTACTAGCGGACCTGGAAACCTTCATCACGCCGGTGGCCGCTACCAGCGGCGTAACGCTGGAATTCGGGCCCGTCGCCGACGTCGCCGTTAAAACCGACCCCGACCTTTTAAAACAAGCTCTTTTAAATGTTATTATTAATTCTTTCGAGGCCGGCGCAGGCCGCGTCGACGTAGCGGCCGAAGACTGCGGCGACGACGTGGTCATAACCGTACGCGACGACGGCCCCGGCTTAGCCGAATCCGCCCGAGCGTTCGAACCGTTCTATTCGACGAAAGAGGAAGGGTCCGGCCTGGGCTTACCCACGGCGCGTGCCATCGCGGAATCTTTGGGCGGCCGACTCGAGCCGGCCCAACCGTCGCACGGCGCCGAATTTAACTTGACTATCCCTAAATAGCCGCTATAAAATAGGCAACGCTACAACGCGAGGAGGATCTCGATAGCTTATGTCCCCCAAGAAAAGCCGGTGGAATCGCGAAAAGATCGCCGCCGAGATAAAACAACTGGCAGATAAAGGCGTGCGGCTCACGGTTAAAAATGTCTCCCGGGAACACTCCGCCCTCTACAGCGCCGCGTTGCGGTATTACAGGAGCTGGGGTGACGCCGTAAAGGCGGCCGGCATCGACTACGATTCGATTAAAAAGGAAAGTCGGCGCGAAGCGGTGAAGAAGATAACCAAATGGGACCGCGCCCGGGTTATGGAAGAGATAAAAAAGGTCCCCTTCGATAAACTTTGGTACGTGTATAAAAACAACGTCGCCCTCCATTCGGCCGCGCGCCGGGAATTCGGTTCGTGGCGCAAGGCGTTGGAGGCCGCCGGTTACGACTACGACGAAGTGAATAAAGCGGCGGGGACGCGTTACACGTCTTGGACCAGGGAAAAAATTATTAAGATGATCCGCGACCTGCCGCCGGACCGCCTATCCTACGGCAACATGACCAAAGAAAACCTGCTCCTCTATTCCGCGGCGTACCGTAGATTCGGGAATTGGCAAAACGCCCTACGCGCCGCCGGCCTGCCGGAGGAGCTCGTTAAAAAGAGTTTTAAAAATCGGAAGTGGACGCCCGAACGTATAATCGAAGAGATCCAGGAGAGATACCGCTCGAGCGGGAAGTTGGCCAGCGGGTACATGCAGCGCCACGACCCCAGCCTCTTCTCCGCGGCCTTCAGGCGCTTCGGCTCGTGGGGCGAGGCCATCGCCGCCGCGGGAATCGAATACAAAACCATCCTCCGCAATAAGGCCCACACCCGCTAGGCGGCCCTTTACGGATGAAAAAAGCCCCGGCTCGAGCCGGGGCTTTTCTTTCTGCGTCAACTCTAGTTATTCATCTCGTCGCTGCGCGACCGCTGCCGGATGAATGCCGGGATGTCGAATTCCGAGCTCAACAGCGCGTCGTCGAAATCCACTGCTACGCCGTCGGGGGGCGCGGGGGGAAGCGGCGCCGCGTGAACCATCGACGCGGGGATTTGCGTTTCCCCGAAGACGCTCGCCTCTTGCACCGGCGGCGCCTCGAAACCCGTCGCGATAACGGTTACGCGGAACTCTTCCAGGTTCTCTTCCACTACCGCGCCGACGATGATATTGGCGTCGTCGTCGGCGACCTCGTTGACGATGCTCACCGCCTCGTTTATCTCGTGGAGCGACATGTCTACCCCGCCGGTCACGTTGATCAGGATCCCGCGCGCGCCCTTGATGTTCATACCGTCGAGCAAGGGGCTGGAGATTACGTTCTGCGCCGCGGATACGGCGCGGTCCTCGCCTACGCCGACGCCGGTGCCCATTATGGCGCTCCCGCCGGACTCCGACATTACGGCGCGTACGTCCGCGAAGTCTACGTTTATAAGGCCCGGGACCGTAATAAGGTCCGATATCCCGCGGACGGCCTGCACCAGGACGTCGTCGGCCAACCGGAAGGACTCCGTGATGGTGGTCTCGCGCGTCACGATCTTGAGGAGTTTTTCGTTGGGGACCACGATGAGCGTATCCACGCGTTCCGCCAACTCCGCCAGGCCGGTTTCGGCTAACTTGAGGCGACGCGGCCCTTCGAAATGAAAAGGCCTCGTTACTACCGCTACCGTCAGCGCGCCGATCTCACCCGCGATCTCGGCGATTATCGGCCCCGCGCCGGTACCCGTGCCGCCGCCCATCCCGGCCGTTATGAATACCATGTCCGAGCCGTCGAGGGCGCGGAACAGCGAGTCGCGGTCCTCTTCGGCGGCGAGGCGACCTACGTCCGGTTTCCCGCCGGCCCCCAGGCCGTTGGTAAGGCGGGACCCGATTTGAATCTTTTGAAGAGCTTTCGTCTGACGTAGTACCTGAGCGTCGGTATTGGCGACGATAAACTCCACGCCCCGGATCTTGGCGTCGATCATCCGGTTCACAGCGTTCCCGCCGCCGCCGCCGATCCCCATCACCTTTATGGTGGCGAAATGTTCGTATTCCGGCGTGAACTCTAGCATTTTATTACCTCCATTAAAAGATGTTTTCCATCCAGGATTTCATTTGGGAAAAGACCTTATGAAATATAAGCGCGTCGCTTTCCGCGCCATCGTGGAACCGGCCGCCTTCCGGCAAATCGTACAGTATCAGGCCGACACCCGTCGCGAAGATGGGGTCGGCTACCGACTCCGATAAGCCGGTTACGCCGAGCGGAACGCCGATGCGGGTAGGCATGTTGAATATTTGCTCGCCGAGGGCGTCTATGCCTTCCATATTGGCGCAACCGCCGGTGAGCACCACGCCCGCCGCGAGATGGTCCTCGTATCCCGACTGGTTAATCTCACGCTTCAGCAGCGTGATTACTTCCTCCAGCCGGGCCTGGACGATCTCGGCGATATAGCTGCGGTCTATCATCCGAGCGCGGCGGCCGCCCACGTCGGCCACCTCGACGACGCCGTCCTCGTCCACCATTGACGCCATCGCCAGCGCATACTTCTGCTTTATCTGCTCCGCGGCCAGGCGGGGCGTGCGCAGCCCTACGGCCAGGTCGCGCGTTATCTGGTCGCCGCCCACCGCCAGCACCGACGTGTGCCGCACCGAACCTTCGTGGAAGACGGCAATGTCGGTCGTACCGCCGCCCATGTCGACCAGGGCCACGCCGAGTTCCATCTCGTCGGGAGTAAGGACGGCGCGCGCCGACGCCAGCGGTTCCAAAACCAACCTGTTGACCTTCAGATCCGCCCGGTTAACGCTCCGCACCAGGTTTTGCGCCGACGTAATCGCGCCGGTTATGATGTGGACGTCCGCCTCGAGCCGCGTCGCGATCATTCCGCGCGGGTCACGTATGGCGCGCTGGTCGTCCACCGCGAATTCCTTGGGAAGGACGTGGAGCACTTCCCGGTCCACCGGCAACGCGATGGCCTTCGCCTGCTCGATGCACCTGTCGATGTCTTTCTTGGTGATTTCGCGGTCGGCGCTCGAGATGGCGACGATGCCTTTGCTGTTCATGCTCTTTATGTGGCCGCCGGCGATGCCCACGTTCACGTCGCCGACCTCTACGCCGGCCATCTGCTCCGCCTCGCGAACCGCTTCCACCACCGACTGGACCGTACTCTCGATGTTTACGACCATGCCGCGCTTGCTGCCCAGCGACGGCGCGAGCCCCGTGCCGAGTATCTCTACCGCCGGGCCGCCGTCCCGCTTGGCTATTACGCAGCAAACCTTGGTCGTGCCGACGTCCAGGCCGGCCACTATGTTAAACCGCTCCGTCATCCGCCGAACCACCTCCAGCGGCGCCGCCGACGCCGCGAAATCCGCCCGTCACGATAACGTCCGTGCCGAAACGAGTATCGTACGTTACTACGCCGCCGCCGTTTGCCCGCGTAGCTTCGAATACGCGCCGCAAACGCCGGGCCGCGGCCTCGTCGAAACCCGGACCGTACTTCAACCTGTACCGGCCCCGGGCTAACACGACGACCCGCGTTTCGACGTCGACATATTCCACCGCGGCGGCCCAAGCCGGGTCGGCCCCGGCCAGCGCGTCCACCGTCGCCAGCGCATCCGCCACGTCGCCGCGGCTCGCCTTTTTCCCGGTAACGCCGCCCGACGCCCGGAAGCGCGTACCGACCAGCACAGGAACGTCTTCGTACGCCCCCGCCATCGGCTCGAGCACGACGCCGTCGGCCGAAATCTTATACAGGGCACCGTTTATTATTATCGCCGCGGCCGCCGGCCTTTCGTCGACCTCTACCAGTACTTCCGCCGGCATCCGGCGTCGTATTTCCGCGCGCCGGATGCGAGGGTGCCGGCAAAGCCGCTCTTCCGCGTCCTCCAAGTCCACCCAGAACAGGTTGTCGCCGGCCTTCAAATCCGCCCCCGCCAAGACCTCGGGAGCCGTCAAATACGACGCGCCGCGAACCGTATACCTACCCAGCCGCCACGGCGCCGACGTTACGGAAGCGTAAACCAGGAACGCCGCCAGGAAGGCCGCCGCCGAAACGGCCGCGAACGCCCCCAGCCGCCTTCCCGCCGCGGCCACGGCCGCGGACGGCCGGCTCCGCCGCCGGCGTACTCGCCCGACCCTCGACGTACGCTTTCCGTCCGATACGTTAACCACGGTCGAAATCTCCCACGAGTTGGATCTCGAGTTCCAACGTTACGCCGAATTCGGTCCTTACCTTTTCGCGGACTTCCTCGATAAGGCCGTATATATCGGCGGCGGTAGCGCCGCCCTCGTTAACGATAAAGTTGGCGTGCTTGGACGAGACCGCCGCCTCGCCCCGCGTTAACCCCTTCAGGCCCCCTTTATCTATAAGCTCCCCGGCCGAAGGGCCCTCGGGCGGATTCTTAAAAACCGATCCCGCCGACGCCGCGCCCACGGGCTGAGTCGCGCCGCGCCGGCTTTTGTATTCCTCCGTCAGCGCGTGTACGCGCCCCGTATCCGAACCCGTAAGGCGGAGCGCCACCTCCGTTACGGCAAACGGCCTCTCGACCGGCAACTCGGCGAAGCGGTACCCGTACGCTACGTCCGCCGGCGTCAGCCGTCGACGCGAGCCGTCGGCCGTTATCACTTCCACGTAATCGACGCAATCCCACGTCGCGGAGCCGAACGCGCCGGCGTTGGTGCAAACCGCTCCCCCCACCGTGCCGGGAACGCCTACCGCCCACTCCATCCCCGACAACCCCATCTCCACGCAGCTATTTACGAGCGACGGCAATAACCGTCCGGCGCCCACGACAACCTCGCCGTCGTGCGCCGAGATGTGCGCCATCGTATTGCATATCCTGAGAACGACGCCGTCGAACCCCGCGTCCGCGACGAGCACGTTGCTGCCGGCGCCCAGCACGAAGACATCCTCGCCGGAAGCGAACACCTCATGCACGTCGCCGGCCGTGGCCGGCACGACGAAATATTTCGCCGGCCCGCCCACCCGGTACGTCGTATGGCGCGCGAGCGCGACGCCCTCCGCGACCGAGCCCTCTATGCGGTCCTGCCACCGGCTCGACGAGCCGCCGTCAATTGGTAAGAAAACGCAATACATCCTCGGCAACCTTCCACACGTCTCCCGCGCCGACGTGTACGATTACGTCGCCCGGCCGCATCACCGCGGCCACGCGCGCCGGTACGTCGGCCTTATCCGGTATATGGTATACGCCCGCGTGGCCCAGATGAACCAGGCCCGCGACGATGCCTTCTTCGGAGATGCCCGCGATGGCGGCCTCGCCCGCGCCGTAAATCCCCGTAACGATGATGACGTCGGCCGCCGCCAACGCGCCGGGGAATTTCTTCATCTGGTCGCGCGTCCGCGAATAACGGTGAGGCTGGAACACCGCCACCAGACGCCTTCCCGGGTAAGCCTGGCGGAGCGCGGCCAACATCGTCTCGATTTCGCGTGGATGATGCGCGTAGTCGTGCATCACCGTCACCGAACCCTGCACCTGGCCCAACCGCTGGAATCGCATTTCGACTCCTTCGAATTCTTCCAACGCCTTTTGAACGATATCGAAGCTGACGCCCGCGACGACGGCGAGGGCCGCGGCGGCCGCGGCGTTCAAGGCGCTGTGTTTGCCGGGAAGGTTTATCGTCAACCGGCCGAGCCGTTCGCCCTTGAACGTAAGCTCGAACGACGTTTTCAACCCCTCGCCCGTTATATCCGAGACTACGACGTCGCAGCCGGGCGCCGTGCCGTACGTCAACGTCGGCTTCGAGACGCGCTCGAGAATAGCGGCTACGCCCGGGTCGTCGGCGCACACCAGGTTCAGGCCGTAAAAAGGCACTTTGTTTAAAAACTCGACGAAAGCCTCCTGCAGCCGCTCGAAGGTCCCGTAGTGATCCAAGTGGTCCTCGTCGACGTTGGTGCATATAGCGTATATGGGCGACAGCTTCAGGAACGAGCCGTCGCTCTCGTCGGCCTCGGCGACGAAGTAATCGCCCTCGCCCAGCTTTGCGTGCGTCCCCGCGCTGTTCAAACGGCCGCCGACGACGAACGTGGGCTCGAGGCCCCCCTCGGCCAAAAGGGTCGCCAATATCGACGTCGTCGTCGTCTTGCCGTGGGTGCCGCACACCGCGACCCCTTTTTTTAATCTCATCAATTCCGCCAGCATCTCGGCCCGCGGGATGACGGGGACGCGGCGCCGCCGGGCTTCCGCCACCTCGGCGTTGTCGGCCGGTATCGCTGTGGAGACGACTACCACCTCGGCGTCGCCCAGGTTTTCCGCGGCGTGCCCCTCGTAAACCTTTACGCCCATTTTACTGAGGCGGGCCGTGTCGGCGCTCGACTTAATATCGGAACCCGATACGTCGAAACCCAGGTTCCGCAGTATCTCGGCCAGGCCGCACATCCCGGCGCCGCCTACGCCGACGAAGTGGATCTTTTTTATGGGGCCGAAGTCCGTCACGTCTTAATACCTATGAGGGCCAACGCCTCGCGGGCGACCTGTTGCGCCGCATCGGGCCGCCCCAACTCGCGGCTGGCCCGCGCCATCTCCTCCCGGCGCGCGCCGTCCCTTCGGAGTTCTGCGATAAGCGCCGCCAGTTTGGCGCCGTCCAAATCCTCGTCCTCGACGACTACCGCCGCGCCCTCTTGCTCCACGTACGTGGCGTTGCGTTGTTGGTGGCCGTGGGCGGCGTAGGGATAGGGCACCAGGACCATCGGCCTCCCGAAGGCCAGGACCTCCGCCACGCCGCCGCCGGCGCGGCACACCACCAGGTCCGCGGCCCGGTAGCAGTCGTATATCTCGTCGAAAAAGGGCCTCACGACGAGGCGCCCTCGCCAGGGTGCGGGTGCGTCGAGCGCCGCTTCGTCGCCCGTCTGAACGACGAGCTGCATATCCGCGTCGACGAGTTTATCTAACGCGGCCGCCGTCGCGTCCACGAGACGCTGCGCGCCCTGGCTGCCGCCGAACACGAAAACGGTGAACCTCTTCGCCTCGAGGCCGAGCCTGGCGCGCGCCCCCTCCACGTCGTCGGCGTCGGCGACGGCGCGTATCGGGTTGCCCGTCACGACGGCCTTAACGCCCGCGGCGAGCCAATCGCGCGACGGCTCGAACGCCACGCACGCCAGGGCTGCGACCCGCGACAACAACCTGTTCGTCAACCCCGGTATGATGTTCTGCTCCAATATCACCGTCGGCGTCCGCCGAAGCCGCGCCGCGACTACCACGGGCGCGCTGCCGTACCCGCCGGTACCTATCACGAGCGCGGGTTTGAGTTTACCCAGTAGCCACGCCGCCCGCGCCAAAGCCCAGGCGAACCTGACGGGCATCAGGATGTTCCGCGGGTGAAGGCTGCGCTCGAGGCGCGGCGCCCGTAAAACGAAATACCCGTAGGGCTTCGCGGCCAGCACCCGCTCCTCCACCGGCCGCCCGGTACCGACGAAAGTGATTTCGGCCCGAGGTGCCGCCGCGGTTATCGCTTCCGCCGCGGCAAGCCCCGGGAAGAGGTGGCCGCCGGTTCCGCCGCCCGCTATAACTACCTCGATTGTCTCTTTGCTCGACATTATTCGTTTAAGCGTAATCTACGAACGTGCCGTTCAACGGCGCCGGCGGTTCCTCGCGGCGGGCGTAACCGAACGCACTGTCGACGCCGGAACGCCGGGCGATATTCACGAGGATGCCGACCGCGGCGAACGTCGCGACGAGCGACGTGCCGCCGTACGATATAAACGGCAGCGGGATTCCCGTTGTGGGAATCAACCCGGTGACGACGCAGAGGTTCACCGCGGCGCAAAGGCCGACGATAGCGGTCAACCCCGCCGCCAGGTACCGGCCGAACGTGTCGCTCGCGCGCGCCGAGGTTTTAAACCCGGCCGTAACCAGAACCGCGAACGCGGCCAGCACCGCCGCCGCCCCCGCGAAGCCGAACTCCTCCCCGAGGATGGCGTAGACGAAGTCGGTATGGGACTGCGGCAAGTAGAATAATTTCTGGTTGCTCGCGCCGAGGCCTTTACCGAAAAGGCCGCCCGAACCCAACGCGATCAAAGATTGTATGACCTGATAACCGCGGCCCCGCGCGTAGCGCCACGGGTCGACGTACGATATCAGCCGCGATATCTGGTATTTCTGGGCCGAGATCATTATCGCTAAAAGCGGCGTCACCAAAGCCCCGGCGCCGACGATGTACCGGAACCGGACGCCCGCCAGGAAGAGCATCACGAAGGCCGAAGCCGCGATAAGAAAAGCCATGCTGAAGTCGGGCTGCGCCGCTACCGCGGCGAACATTACGACTACGGCGCCGAGGGGCAGCCACTTCTCGTACGCGTTCTCCAGCTTGCCGCGTCGCGCGATGTACTTCGCCAACACGAAAACCGTAGCCAACTTCGCGAGCTCGGAGGGCTGCAGGAAAAACCGCCCCACTTTCAGCCACCGGTGAACCGGCGCGGCGTAGCTCCCGACGCCGAAGGCCAGCGTTACGACCAGCAGCGAAACCGCGACGATCACGGCCGGCCAGGCGAGCTTTTGCCATAAACGGTAGTCGACCAGCGCGCAAAACGCGCCGACTGCCAGAGCAACGGTCAAATTAATCAAATGCCGTTTCAGGAAGTACATGCTGTCGCCGTCGTACTTTACGTACGCCAGGGCCGCGCTCGACGAGAACACCATAAGCACGCCCGCCGTCGCGAGCACGAGCGACACGGCTATCAACGTAATGACGAGTGAACGCGGCATACTCTAGCCGGCCTCCCGGCTTAACGCGGCCACGGCCTTTTTGAAGTCGTCGCCCCGTTCTTCGAAATCGCGGTACTGGTCCCACGACGTGCAGGCGGGTGAGAGCAGCACGACGTCGCCGCGCCGGGCCGACGCCGCGGCCCTGGCCGCGGCCTCTTTAATAGTATCCGCCCGCTCCAGGGGTGCGATGCCGTCGAAAGCGGCGGCCAGCTCGTCGCCCGCGGCGCCGTAGAGCACCGCCAGCCGTACCTTGCCGCGCGCCGCCGCCGCCAGCGCCGCGAAATCGCCGCCCTTCGATTTGCCGCCCGCTATCAATATCACCGGCGCCTCGAAAGTAGCGAGTGCCGTAAGCGCGCTCGCGACGTTGGTGGCTTTGGAATCGTTCACGTAACGCACGCCCTCGATTTCGGCGACGAACTCCAACCGGTGCGGCAGGCCCTCGAATTCCCGGAGGGCTTCCGCTATCGCCGGCGCCGGCACGTCCATGGCCA
>CBFCYS010000013.1:0-31517 GCA_965602215.1 uncultured bacterium | reverse complement strand
TTCCTCAAAGAGCTTATTGAGGCGGGAAAGTTAAAATCGGTCATTGATAGATGCTATCCGCTGGAGCAAACTGCCGAGGCTCACAGGTACGTCGACACGGGACGCAAAAAGGGAAATGTAGTCATAACGGTGGAGCATAACGATAAAACCTAACAAATTAGGAGGCCCTGAAATGACAACCCGCGCCGCCGACGTATCACTGCGCAAAACCGTAAGAGTCGCAGGGTTCCTGTATCTAATTATCATAGTAACCTCTCTCCTCTCCATGATTTTTATAGATTCGAAACTAATTGTGCCGGGAAACGACGCGGCAACATTCAATAACATTATGGCTAATGAGTTACTATTTCGTATCGGTGCTGCCTACGACCTAATCATGTTTGCGAGTGTCGTAATACTGGCCCTGGCCCTTTATGTAATACTCAAAACGGTGAATAAGAATCTTGCTTTGCTTGCGCTGTTTTGGAGGTTGGGAGAGGCCGTTCTGGGGGGCGTCGTGGTGCTTATTAGCTTTATTGTTTTGCAGCTTCTAAACGGCGAAGGCTTTTCGGCAGCGTTTGAAACAGGACAGCTGCAGGCCATGATTGGGTTATTTCTCAACGTACGTAATGCGGGACTTAATATTGTCGTAGTATTTCTTTGCCTGGGAACGATCGTCTTTTGTTATTTATTTTTCAAGTCGAGGTACGTACCCCGAATATTGGCCGCCTGGGGGATATTTTCATTTTTGCTGATGTTTATATACTCTTTCGTAAATATTTTATTCCCCGATTACGCGGCGATGATTCAAACCGTTTGTTGGACACCGGCCATTCTTTTTGAAATAATATTCGGTTTGTGGCTTTTGTTTAAAGGTATAAAAGTCCCGCCGCGGGATAGCGATGCTCCCGAACCTGCCTCAATACAACCCGCGCCGAAGGGGTTCTGACGGACCGACTCAGCAGAAGCCGCTTCGACTGTGGCCCGGCGTCGTGGCCGGCGTGGTCGCGGGGCCGGGTCAAGGGTTTGTATTATTGAAACGCCGGCGAAACGGCGTTAAGGAAGGGCGGCTCGAGCCGCCTGTTTCTTTTGCGGCCGGCGTTTAGCCTTGATTTCGGGGGGGCGTTTATATATAATACAGCCAAAGCGTAACGATAATTAGCGCCGCATCTGCGCGGCCGTAAGCGTATTTACGTTTTAGGAGGAACCATGGGCTTTAAAGACAAAGTCCGGGAGTTCGCGTTAAACCAGTCTATAAACCGTATGGCGGACCTGGCCGCCAAGGGCGACCCGGATAAAAATTTAAGGCGCATTGTAAAGCTCGCCGAGAAGATAACGAGCGACCCGCTGTGGGTGGACGCCATTCAGGGTTTCAAGTACCGCCTCGACATTAACCACCCGCTGATGGAGATAGCCCGGCGCTTCATGAAGGAGTTCAACCCCAACGTACGCCGCCGGCTGTTGACCAACCTCGTCGTCAAGGAAGCCCTCATCGGCGCCGACAAACGCCACAAGGTGGAAGAGGAAATAGGCTTCTATCCGCCGACGCTGTTCGTCATCTCGCCGACGATGCGCTGCAATATTACCTGCACCGGCTGCTACGCGGCGCAATATCCCAAAAAGTACGAGATGGAGCCGGAGCTCATCGACCGCATCTTCACCGAGGCCAAGGAAATGGGCATCCACTTCATCGTCATCTCGGGGGGCGAGCCGCTCTTCCACCCGGACATGATGGACCTGGTCGAGAAGCACTCGGACATCGGCTTCCAGATGTACACCAACGGGACCCTCATCGACGAGAAGATGGCCAAGCGCATCGCCAAGGCCGGGAATTTAATCCCGTGCATCAGCCTGGAGGGCCTCAAAGAGGAAACCGACAATCGCCGCGGCGAGGGCGTCTTCGAGAAGTGCTCGGAGGCGTTCGACTACATGCGGAAGGAGGGCGTGTGCTTCGGCTTCAGCGCCACCTGCACCCGCTACAACCTCGACGCCATTACCAGCCCGGAGTTCATCGACTTCGTGGAGCGTAAAGGCTGCACGCTGGGTTGGTACTTTACGTATATCCCCATAGGGCGCGAGCCGGACACGTCGCTTATGCCGACGCCGGCGCAGCGGTACACGCTGGGCGCGCGCATCCGCCGCGTCCGCGAGACCCGCACCGTCTTCGCCGCCGACTTCTGGAACGACGGCCCCCACGTCGACGGCTGCATTATGGGCGGCAAGCGCTACTTCCACATCAACGTCCACGGCGACGTCGAGCCGTGCGTCTTCGCCCAGTTCGCCGTCGACAACGTACGCGACAAGCCGCTGGTCGAGTGCCTGCGCAGCGACTTCTTCCGCGAGCTCCGCAACCGCCAACCGTTCAGCAAAGACTTGCGGCGGCCCTGCGCCATTATCGACAATCCCAACGTGCTCCGCGAGTGCGTCCAAAAGTGCGGCGCCCGGCCTTCGTACGACGCCAACATCAAGCTGATTACGGAATTGGCCGAGGACCTCGACGCCTACGCCGAGACGTTGGAGGCCGAGGTCGACGAGTACAGCAGGAAATACGACGGCGATCCGTATTGCGAGTTCGGCGAAGTCGAGCAGACGGGATGGGTGCCGCCGTCGAAGAAGAAGAAGCAACGGGTCAAAGCCCGCTAGATTGTTTAGCTTATAAAAAGAAACCCCGCCCTCGGCGGGGTTTTTTAGGCGGAACCTTGATTTTCGGCCGGCGTTTGTTATACTTCGCGAAGGGGTACGAAACGCCGCAGAATACAACGCAGGAGGAAAGATGCGTAACATAACCTTGATAGCGATAGCCGTCGCGGCGGCGACGTGGGCCTTTGCGCAGGAGTTACCGCCCTCCGCGCGGCCGGCCTTGACCTTTATGCCCTTTGCGGACGAGTCGCCCGGCTCCGGCGCGGAGGTGCCGCCCGTTCCCGGGATGCCGTTCGACGTCGAGGCGCCGATGCCGTGGCTCGGCGACGGCATTCCGGCCTTATTGGAGCTCTCGCTCGAGCGCTCCGGCGCGGTCAACCTGTTGCCGCGGGCGGACCTGGCGCTGGGCCTCAAGAGAAGCCGGGATTTGGAGCTCGCGCCGGATACGCCGGTGGGAGACGTAAGCGACGTCGCCCGGCGAGAGGGCGTGACGCACGTCGTGGCCGGGTCTTTCTACAAAGAGGGTAAGGACCTCTCGTTCAGGGTGCGGGTATGGCCCGTCGGCGGGGACGTCCTCCGCGTCCCCCAGCTCGACTTTTTAGAGAAGAACAAAGCCGAGATGAAGCGCCTTGGCCGGGAGATGGAGGAGCTGGGCGAGGAGCTCAGGAAGCTTATGACGGACGCGTCTCTCGCCTGGGACGCGAAGAAGGACCGCGCCGCGGAGATCCGCGACGAGATGGATGAGAGGAACGCGCGGATGGCCGTAATCGCCGCGGAGATAAAGAAATCCGTACCCCCCACCGGCTACGCCGTAGAGGTGAATCGCGTGCGGTTGGAGGAGCTGGACAAACTGGCGGACGAACTGGCCGAAATGCTTACCGACCCGGCGATAAATATGGATGAGAAGCAACGCCGCGCCGAAGTCTTACGGGCCAAGCTCCGGGAGGCGGCCGCCGGGATAGCGGAGGTCGTCGTCGTCATCCCGAAAGGCCGGTCAAAGGAATTCGCCGGCGACGCGGAAGACCTGTTCGCGTTGACCGACGAGGCGGCCAAGTTCGTACTCGAGGCGACCGGCGGCGAGACCGCGGGTTACGTAACGCGCCGGCCGACCTCGGAGATGGAGGCGTTCAAGTGGTTCGCCAAGGGCGCTTCCCGCTACTACACCGGCGAGCAGATAAGCTTCTTCCGGCGCGCCGCCGACAAGGACCCCACGTTCGCCGAAGCCCATTTGCGTCTGGGCGCCGCGTACCTGAAGGAGAAGGCGTACGCCGACGCCGCGGCGCAACTCGAGGAATCCCGCGGCCTCGCCGATTTCTATCCTTCCGCCGCGGTGGGGTTGGCCGCCGTCTCGCGCAAAGAAAAACCGGAAGATACGGAAGCGGCGGAATATTTCTACCTGGAAGCGTTGGCCGTCGATTCTTCGTACGCGCCGGCTTTCGACGGCCTGGGCGGGATGTACTTCGCCGCCGCCGACTACGAGAAAGCGCGCGAGAGCTACGATAATTTCATAGCCGTCTGGCCCACGAACAAGGACGGTTATTACGCCCTCGGCAACACGTTGTGGCTCTTGGGTAAGGACAACACGGACTGGAAGTCTCTGCTGCGCGCGGCTATAGAATCCTACGAGAAGTCGTTGGCCGTCGACCCCGACTTCGCGGCCTGTCATTACAACCTGGCCTCGGTATATAAGATCTTCGAGGACGTGGAAAAGGCGAGTTACCATTACGTACGGTACATCAGGCTCGAGCCCGGATCTCCGAAAAGCAAGGACATCGTGGAGACGGTCGAAGGTTGGCTTCCCAAATTACCGGCCGACTCCCCCTTAAAGGAAGAGGTCGAGGCCGCCATTAACGCGTGGAAGGCCGAATACGGCCGGGAATAAAACGCGGCCGCAACGAAAATCGAAAATAAGAAAGGGCCCCGTCGCGGGGCCCTTTTCGTATGCGGTGCTCGCTTCGGCGCTACCGCACGAGAACGAGCGTCTTGGTGGAGGGGGACGCGCCTTCGCCGGAGCGAAGGCTTGCCAGGTACACGCCGCTCGCCACCGGTACGCCCCGGTTGTCGGTGCCGTCCCAATCTGCGACGTACTTGCCGGGGGATTTCGCTTCGTCTACGAGGGTGCGGATTAATTTCCCGGAGATGTCGTATACGCTGATCGACGTCGTGTACTCCGGGCGTTCGTCGGCCGCAACTTCGAACGCGATGCTGACGCGCGTCGAGAAGGGGTTGGGGTAGCATTTGGTGATGGCGCTGCGGGCTTTGGTCGCGCTCCCGCCGGCGGCCCGTATGGCTTTGGGGCCGTAGGTATAGGACCCGCCGGAGGACAGGCGTTCCTCGAGTTTATAATAGTAAATGGCGCCGTTTTCCGCTTTGTCGTCGCGGTAGCTGTACGAGGACGTCGGCTGCTCGTCGACGTACGCCAACTCGAAGTACACGACGTTGCCGCTGACGGCGTCTTTTCTGCCCTTAAGTATGGCCCACCCCGAGCGGCCGGCGCGCGGGTCCGCCTTCCAACGGATCGTAATCCCGCCGCCGCGCGACGACAGCTCGAACGTCTGACGTATTCCGGTAAGGGCGAGGTATTTGCCGGTGCGCCAGTGATTGCCGCCGTACATGGGCCAGGGGTTGGCGGAGGGGTCGTAGGCCGCGTCGGTACGGAACACCTCGACGTAGCCGTTCTGCGCGGCCACGACAATGTCCATGAAGCCGTCGTCGTCCACGTCCGCGGCCGCCGGCGTCGACGTAACGCCGATGCCCTGGAGCTTGAGGGGGAACCCTTCGCTTAGCGCGCCGTTCTTCTCGAAGGCCAGCAGGGAGCCGTCGTACGTCGCGAGCAGTATTTCGGGGAGGCCGTCGCCGTCGGCGTCGACTACGAGCGGGGCCGCCGCCACCGTACGGTTAAGCTGCTTCGGGAACCCCGGCCGCGGCCTGCCGTCGGCATTGAAGGCCGCGAGCGTCGCGCTGCCGATGTGGGTGGCGCCGCCGACGAATATCAGCGTCAATTCCCCGCGCCCCTCGACGTCGCCCACCGCCGCGGGCGCGGTTATCGGTTTGGAGCCGAGGGATTGCGGCCACCCCGCGCGAACGCCCCCGTCCGCGTCCAGGACGTACGCCGACCCCGCGGCCGTCCCTACCAGGACCTCGGTTCGGCCGTCGCCGTCGACGTCGGCCAGTACCGGGGCGCCGACCACTTCGCCGTCCACCGTCGCCGGCCAACCCGGAACCGAGGCGCCCGAGGTCGTGAAAGCGTAAACCTGCCGGTCTGCCGCGACGACTACCTCCGGCCGGTGGTCGCCGTCGAGGTCTCCGACCGCCGGGGCCGTGGATGAGCCCCCGAGCGGGACCGGCCACCCGCCGACGGTTGTGCCGTTGCCGTGAAGGCCGTAAAGCTCGCCGCCGCCCGCGGCGAATAATTCAAGGCCGCGGTAGCTAGTGAAGTCCTGGACCGCGGGGCCTTCGGCGCCGGCGGCCAGCTTCTGCGGCCAACCCGCTACCGGCATCCCCCGCCGGTCGAAGACATATATGCGCCCGTCGGCGGATACGTATACCACTTCCAGGATTTTGTCGCTGTCAAGGTCGGCCAGGACGGGCGAATTACGCTCGCCGCTCCGCGCCCCGGTCGAGACCGGGAACCCGGGTAAAAGCCGGCCCCGGGAGTCGAATAAGTTAAGTTTGCCGTCCCAGGCGACGATGGCGATTTCGCGGCGGCCGTCGCCGTCGACATCGGCTACCGCCGGCGACGAGCCGTGGTAGGAGCCGCCGGTTACGGGCCAACCGGAAAGGTAACGCGGTGCGCCGGCGGCAACGGTAACCGCCGCCAACATCACCGCGCAAAGTATTGTTAAGCGGGTTATGTAACGACGCGGGCCCATTTGCATCTGGTTCTAATTATACTAGAAAGCGGCCTCGATTTCCAGTTTTAATTCTCGGCCGCGATTCTCTTCGAAATCTTCCGTAACTTTAAGGTCGTAGCTCGGGTCCCACCAAATTTCGGCGTACGTGACGTCTATTTTCACGCTCTCGTTGGGGGCGTACGACAGATGCGGAATGAAGGCGACGCTGAGTATGGTGTCTTCCCGGACGGTCGTAAGGGGGCTGTCCACCGCGCGGCGGCTGGGGTTGATGTAGCGGCCGCCCACGCCGAAGAACATGTTCTCCGTCAGGAAGAGCTGCGGCTCGCCGAACGCGAGTAGGTAGTCGTTCGTATCGATGCCGTCGCCGAAAGTGCCGTGGTAGTTGGACCGCCACGCTTCGTAAAGCACCGCGCCCCGGAACCAGAGCCGCGGCGGGATGACGCGTACGCCGAAGTCGGGGTAGAATTGGATGAGCTGGCCGCCGGTCGGGTTTTCGACGTCGGGTTCGTCGGCGAAGACGTGGTACGCCGCGACGGCGTAGAGGTCCCAGCTCGAGTATTTCCAAAACGCCTCGGCGCCGGCGTGGATGGTGTCGCCTACCGTTCCCAGTTCGCCCCGCGGTTCGGGGCTCAAAGTATTCTCCCGCCAATAAAGGTGTCGCCAGAACTTGGGAATGGCGGGCGCGTAGTGCGTATCCCACAACGATTTCAGGTCGTACGTTCTCCCCTCCGTCGCGACGAACAGGCCGAAGTTATGTATTCGGCAGTTGGCGGCGATGACGGCCTGGTGCTCGAACCCCGCCCCCACGTCCAGCGACGCGGCGACGGGCCCGAATTCGCGGCCGGCGCGCACGCCGAACGGGTCGAGATAGGCCACGAACGAGACCGGGTCGATGCGGTTGACGAGTTTATTGTAGTAGCCGCCGTGGCCGTAGCGAACGTCGAAGCCGCCCAGCGTTACGTCGACCGACCGCCATACGTCGGTCAGCTCCACGTTGAGTTGCTCCAGCGACGCGTACACGCGCTTGCTGTCCCCGTATTCGGTCAGGTAATATTGCCCTTCCGTCGGCTCCAGGAGTTCGTAGCGGTAGAATTTCGATTGCTTGCGGTCGTCGAACGTGAACTCGAGGTTCGCGGCCACGTTCTCGTCGAATACGGCCCGTATGCCCAGGTCCGCTTCCAGGCGGAAATTATACGTGGGGTCGCCGTCCAGCAGGATGTCGTCGGCCAGGCTCTCCTCCCCACCGGGTTCCGGTATCGCCATCGGCCCGACGTCGCCTTCCGCGAGGTCGTCGACGACGGCTCCATACACGTGGCCGTAAACTTCGACCTCCGCGGCCCAGCAGGCCGCCGCCGTTAAAACGGATATAAAAACGATTGCCACGGAACGAGCGCCCATAAGGCATTTCTCCTTTACGGATTTTCGCGCATAGTGCTTAAAACTTTTCGGAAACTCTCCGTCGCCGCGTCGTCGTAAAGAACGAAAACGACCCGTTTAAGCCGCGGCGTCTCGCGACCGGAGAGGTATTTTTCGGTTTGACCGAGCATGGCCGCGGCGGCCTCTTCGTACGGCATCCCTCCCACGCCGGTGCCCAGCGCCGGGAAGGCGATCGACTTGAGGCCGATGGATTCGGCGTCTTCGAGCGCGGCCCTCGTCGCCCGGGCGATGGTCTCGACGTCGGTCTTGCGGTCGTCTCCCATAACCGCCGCGTGGATGACGAACTTGGCCGGCAAAAGGCCGGCCCTGGTGCGGGCCGTCTCGCCCAGGCCGACGGGAGCCTTTTCGAGGGCTTCGCGCTGCACCGTGGGGCCGGCTCGCTTCGCGATGGCGCCCGCCACGCCGGCGCCCATCACGAGTGACGTGTTGGCCGCGTTCACGATGGCGTCGCCTCGCCAGGTGGTAATATCGCCTTGCGCGAGTTCGACTACCGTTTCGCCGATAAAGAGGTCGTCTCCCATATTTTACCTTTGATTAGTTACGCCGCCGCCGGCCGCGTTACTCAGAAACAGGCGATTACGAAGGCGTACGCTTTATCGTAGATTAAATAATCTCCCCAGTCGCGGCTGTCCACGTCGATGCCCGAGGCCATTTTAAAGGCGTATTTCGGGCCGAACTTGTATTCCAGCGATATCGGGATGCGGTTCTCTGCCCACCGCCACGTTTCGACTTCTCGGGAAGCGAGTCGCGTTTTATTTACATCCAACGCGTCACCCATGTAGCCGGTTTCGAGGTAGAGCTCGCGCCAGGTCCGCACGCGCCAGAGCAGGTGGCATACCAATTCCGTTTTATCGTAGAAGTAGCTTTCGAGCGGCCTGTCGTCGAAATCGAACCGCCGCGTTTGGCGGCGACGCTGGAAGCCGACGCGGAGGCGGTGGCGGCCCGGGGGTTGGAAATACAAGCCGCCGCCGTGGGAGCCGAGGGTTAACCGGCCGCCGTAGTTCTCTTCGGACTGCGCTTCGCCGGCGGGCGGGTCCGTAAGCCGCCGCGTCTCTTCGAACAGGTTGGCTTCGCCGCGGTAGTACGCCTCCAGGTTCGCCGGCAGCGTTTTCCAAAGAGTGAGGGAGCCGTACCGTTCGGCGTAGTGCCGGCTCCAGTCGGGCTGTTGGCCGTAGAAATAGGTGTAGTTTTTAATCGACGGCGTGCGCCAGAAACCCTCGCCCTCCGACCTGAAGCCCCAGGGGAACGACCAGGCCGCGGCGAACTCGTAGCGCCGCGGGCTTTCCTCGAACATCTCCTCGTAGCCCTCGTCGTACGACGAGCGCCGGAAGGAGTAGTTGTTGTCGAAGTCGACGGCGGTGTAGCCGGCCTCGACGTAGCGGTTGCGGTCGTAGCGGAATTTGGTCGTAAAGCCGACGTCCGAGTAGCGCTTCCAGAACGTCGGTTCGGCCCGCAGGCCGAGCTTGAACCAGCGCCACACGCCGAACTCGAGCTCGAATTCGTTGAGCTGGCGCTCGTCCCACAACGGCTCGAGCCCCTCGTAGCGGTTGTAGCGGTAGAGGAAGCGGAACCAGCTTGCGAAGTCGGCGGCGACTTTGACCTCCTGGTCCAGGAACCATTGTCGCACGTTGAGGCTGCCCATGGCTAGGCGGACGCCGACGTCGTTTTCGGCCCAAACTCGGTCCCAGTCGCGGTCGTACGAGAGCTGGACGAGGTCCATGGCGTACTCTTTGTCGAACTCCTCCTCGATAGGATACGGCCCCGGCACGTATTGCGCCGCGGCGGGCACCGCCCCGCACGTTACCGCAAGCGCCCCCGTTACGTACGTCCAATATTTGGGAAACCTACCCATATGTTATAATGCCCCCTTTTGCCGGGGGCGCGTAATAGTAGCCGATAGTCGGCCTTCTGTCAACCGAAATCCGCAGTTATAGCCTTCCGGACAGGACCGCGCCGTGGCCGCACAACCTTAGTGCCGCGGCCGCGGCCGCGACGGCCGCGAACGCCGCCGCCAGCCCCCAATCCCGCGCCGACGCCGGACGGGCGCCGTACGGCGTAGGCTTCGTCGTCGCGCGGTAGCCGCGGAGCTCGAGCGAGGTCGCGAGCTGGTCGGCCGAACGCAGGCTGTACAGGAAAACCGGCACGACGAGCGGCAGCGACCGGCGCGCTTGCGAGAGGAAATTGGAGCCGAACTCGAGGCCCCGCGCGCGTTGCGCCTCCAGCGCCCGGGCGCTGGTCTCGAACATCACCGGCAGGAGGCGGAACGCGAGCGTGAGCGTAACCGTCGCGCTCCCCGGCGCCCGGAAGGCGCGAAGCGCCCGGCTGAACTCTTCCGGCGTCGTCACCGCCAGGAAGGCCAGCCCCGCGAATAGCATGCCGACGATGCGCAGGCCGACGGCAAGGCCGTACAACACGCCCACGTCCGTCGCCCGATATATCCACAGGCGCGCCCAGGGTTCGCCCGCTTTAATAAACGGCGGCCACATGACGACGCTCAGCACGACGAAGGCCGCGGCCAGCGGGGCGGCCCGGCGCAACGGCGTCCCGGCCCGGCAGAAGTATAGCGCCGCTAGCGTAACGCCGGCGACCAGCGGCGCCACGTACGCCGGGTTGTTGAACGTCGTGAGCAGCACGAGCGTCAGGACGAGCAGCGCCAGGCGCGTCGCGGGGTGGAGTTTTTTGGCAGGCGCTTCGGTCATATCTCTTGCGGGGCGTCCGGCAGGGCCAGGGCCTCCGCCAGTTCTTCGCCCGTGACGGCGTTCAGGCCCAAATCGCGGGCCAGACGCGCGGCCAACGGCGGCTCGAGGCCGGCCAGGGCCAGGAGCTCGTCGTCGGCCAGGACCTCGCGGGGCGTACCCGTGCCCGCGACGCGGCCGCCGGCTACGACGACGACCCGCCGGGCGTAGCGGGCCACGACGTCCATAGCGTGGGTTATGAAGATAACGGTGGTGCCGCGTTCGTTAAGCGCCGTGACCGCCTCCATAAGCGCGGCGACTTCCCGCCGGTCGAGGCCGGTCGTCGGCTCGTCCATAACCAGGATTTCCGGTTCCACGGCCAGGACGGAGGCCAGCGCGACGCGTTGGCGGTCCCCTTTGGGGACGGCGAACGGGTCCTCGTCCTCGCGGCCCTCCAGGCCCACGGCGGCGACGGCGGCCTCTACGCGGCGTTCGGTTTCGGCGAGCGCCAGGCCGAGCTGCCGCGGCCCGAACGCCACCTCGTCGCGGACCGTGGGTTGGAATATCTGGTGGTCCGGGTTCTGGAAGAGGTAGCCGACCGTTTGCGCGCGCCGCCCGGCCGGGAGCGCGGCCGGGGCTTCGCCCCGCACCCGGACGGAACCGGCGGTCGGCTTCAGCAGGCCGGCGGCCGCTTTGGCGAACGTGGTCTTGCCGCCGCCGTTCTCGCCGACTAACGCGACGAAGTCGCCCTCGCGTATCGCGAGGTCGAAGGCCGAAAGCGCCGTAACGCCGCCGGCGTACGTGACGGTAAGGCCGTCGGCCGCGACGACCGGAGGGCCCCCCGCCGCGGGCGGCGGCTCGCCGTACGTCGACGGCGCGACTTCCACCCCCGGGCGAAGGCGGAAGCCGTCGCCGCTCCGTTCGAACTATTTCAAAAAGGTCAGCGGCGCGACGCCGGCCCGGCCGCAAAGGTCGTCGTCGGCCAGCGTGGGGAGCGGGGCGCCCCGGGCGACGGGCTCGCCCCGGCCCAGCAGCGCCACGTCGTCCCAGGCGAGCGCTTGCGCGGCGTCGTTGTCGGCGACTACGGCCGCGCGGCCGCGGGCGCCGATATCCGTTATAATCTTCTGCAGCGCGGCTTTGCCGGCGGGGTCCAGGTCCGTCGCGGCCTCGTCGAACAGCAGCAGGCGGGCGTCGGTGGCCAGCGCCGCGGCGACGGCGAGGCGCTGCTTCTGGCCGCCCGACAGCGTTTCGACGCGCCGGCCTTCGAGGCCGGCCAGGCCGCAAGCGGCCAACGCGCCCGCGACGCGGCCTCCTATCTCGGCGGCGGCCGCGCCCAGGTACCGCGGCCCGAACGCGACCTCGTCTTCCACCGTCGTCGCCACCAGCGCGGCGTCGAAATCCTCGAAGACGAGGGCCACGGCGCCGGCGACGTCGCGAGGCCGCTTGCCGTCCAGCCTCGCGCCGAGGACGGAGACGGCGCCCGTTAGGGCTCCCTTTTTTATAGAGGGTACGACGGCGGCGAGCGCCGCCAGCAGCGTGGACTTGCCGGCGCCGGAGTGCCCCAGGACGCCGAGGGTGCGGCCCTCTTCCAACGCGAGGTTGACGCGGGAAAGGGACGGCCGGGACCGGCCGCGATACGTAAACGTCAGCTCGGTAACGTCAAAGGCGTTCGCCACGGGCGGTTGGGGGAGTTTACGTTACGAGCCTTTGAGGACTTCGGGCGGAGCCGCGGCCAAAGCGTCGGCGTATTTGCCGATCGCCTGTTCGTAGAAGTCGAGGGCCCGGGTTTTCTCGTCTTTGCTCGCGAAGTCGGCGTCGAAATATTCGGCCAGGGCGAGCGCGGCCTGCGCGCCGAACTCGGCGCTGGCCATGAGGTCCTTTTGAGCCGTTATGGCGTCGGCCGGCGGCACGCGGTCCTCGAGGAAGTGGAAAGTGTCGGCCAGTTCCGCGGCGCGGTCCTCGCAATCGATGGAATAATCCTTACCGGAGGACGCCTTCACGAAGAGCTCGCCGAGCTTGTCGAGCTGCTTGCCGATGCGTTTGGCCGCCGCGCTGAAGTCGTCGTAGTATTGCGCGTCGGCCTCGGATATCTCCGCCGCGGCCGCCGCGGCCGCCAGCGCGAGCGCCGCCGCGACTACGAGCCATTTGAATTTAATCATTGCTCCCATCACCCTTTTCGTTGACGACGTTGACAGTTTCCTTCGCTTCGTCTATTTCGAAGTCGGCGAAAGTCGCCGGCGCTTCTCTTTGTAATTCTTTCAGGATGGCGATCGCCAGCCGGCGTATCTCCCACTGCGCCGACGCGTGGCCGCGGAGCGCGAGGACGTGGCGCCACTCGCGGAAGTTGGCGGTCATTACTATCTCGGTGGCGGTCGCGTTGGGGAGAACGAACCGCGCGTCCTCGCGGGGTACGCCCATCCCGATCAGGTTCTCGTACGCGGCGCGGGCGTTCTCGACGGCGTCGTCGAACGCGCGGTGGGCGTCGTCGCTGGCCGCCACGGACGGCGGCGTGACGTACGGGAAGCCGGCCTCGCCCACGTAGCGCTGGCTGCGCTGGGAGTAGGAGGCCAGGCGGTGGCGGACGAGCTGGTGGGTGAGGGCGCGCGAGACGCCCCGGATGCGGAAAGTCGCGGCGGCGTGCTCGAGCACCGATAGGTGGCCGCGGCGAATCAGCATGCGGATGAACCTGGCGGCGGAGTCGGCGCCGGCGCGGTCGCCGGTGTCGTAGCAGGTGCGGCCCGCGGCCTCGATCAACTTCTCCGCGTCGGGCGTAATCGTTAAAAGCTCAACTTCCAATACGCTCTCCTTGACAAGGGGCTGCGTTTCAATTATAATACTCGCCGACGGGGCAGTAGCTCAGCTGGAAGAGCGCCTCCCTCGCACGGAGGAGGCCGTCGGTTCGAATCCGATCTGCTCCAACCCGCCGGGTCGCAAGGCCCGGCGTTCCTACTTATATTTTACCATTTCCGGAGCAACGTTGCAACAAACGCAATGAGGCTAAGGCGTCGCCTTTTTTTGCTTAAAACCGCCGGAAAAGGCCGCCTACTTTTTTTAGAATTTAAGGATATTTTTTTATTGACAATGGTCGTAATATAATATATATAATATAGTGACAGAAGGGGCCGGTATTCCGTTATCTGTCTTGGGGAGCGTTAACGTTGTGAGCACCATTTTTATGGTGAATTAGCAAGGAGGAGGTATGAAAGTCCGCGTCCCGTTAATGGTACAGGACCCCGAAATCGCCCGATTTAAAGGCATGAAACCGACGGAGGGGTTCGATATCACCCACGAGGATTATTTCTTGGACGGCCCCGTGACGGAAAGGGTGGCCGTCTTAGATTTTAACCCCGACAGCGGTGAGTTATCAAAAGGTACCCGGTTCGTTCCCCCTAAAAAGGGCAGAGTGTTGGGGCGGTACCTCGTAAAGGACAAGCTTGACGTCAAGTCGCCGGACTTCATCCAGGTCAACGCTTTCGCGACCGTATTGAGGACGATTTACATGTTCGAGCGGCCTAACGTCCTCGGCCGGCGGGTCACGTGGGCTTTCGACGGGCCGCAGCTACTGGTCGTGCCGCGCGCGGGTCGATGGAGGAACGCGTTTTACGAGCGCAACTCCCGCAGCCTGCAACTTTTTTATTTCGACGACGTCCGTTACCCCCAAAACGGCAATACGGTTTACACCGCGCTCTCCCGGGACATAATCGCCCACGAGACGGGCCACGTTATCCTGGACGGTATCGCGCCCGACCTCTACGACGCGATCACGCCGCAGTCTTTGGCGCTGCACGAGGCTGTCGCCGACCTTACGGCTTTGATGATGGCTTTCACGAGTCATACCTTGAGTCGGGCCGTGCTCGACAGTACCGGCGGTTCGATCGAAGACTCCACCGCGTTTAGCGCGGTCGCCGAGGAGTTCGCGACGGCGTACTCGGCGGAAGAAAATATCGGGTGGTTGCGTAATTTAAAGAACGATAAAAACCTCATAGAGGGTGACCCGAATTGCGTTACGGAGCCCGGGCCCCACGCGTTGAGCGAGGTTTTATCGGGCGCGTTGTACGCCGTAATGATTAAAATCCACAAAGACGAAAAGAAACGGTTGGCGGCCGAAGAAGGTAAAAGCGAGTTCTCCTCTTCGGGGAAGGCGCTTGCCGTAGGAGGAGGCCGCTTTCAACGCCTCGTCTTCCGGGCGCTCGATTATTTACCTCCGGGCGAGGTGTCGTTTGCGGATTACGGCCGCGCCATTATCGCCGCCGACGGAGCCCATAATCCCCATCACGAGAAGGAGCGCGCCTGGCTCCGAGAGGAGTTCGTCGGGCGGAATATCGTCGCCGACGCCGGGGCTTTGGACGCGAAGACCAATTTCGACTACGAGCCGCTGGCGGAGTTGGACCTGAAGGAATTATGCAGCAGCGACTGGCTCGCGTACCAGTTCGCGAACGAGAACCGTGAATTCCTGCGTATCCCGTCGGACATCCCGTTCGTAGTGCACCCGCGGCGCGAAGTGAGGAAGTTTTATTACCCGCCGGACGGCGAGGCTTTCGAGATTCACGAATGTCTTTTCCGCGTGTCCTGGACTCAGGAGGAACCGAACAACTTGGGTCCGCGGTACGGGGAGTGCCGAAGGTTCCAGGTCGGCACCACCGCGGCGATAGACTTCGACACGAAAAAGGTCCGGACGTTATTAACTTCGGATAAAACGGGTCGGTCCCGCGAACGGGACGGCCAACGACGCGGCCGCGACGATTTTCTAAAATACCTCGTCGAACGGGGTATGCTCCGTTTGGACGAGTGCGCGATGGGGCCCGACGACCGGCCGTTGGCATCGGCTATCAAGGCGGACACCGCGGGCGGGTATATGCGCGTCCGCGATACGGCGAGGATGCTTCACATCGTGGAGGCGGAGGCGGTATGACGGACCAATTGCGGGTACGGGTATACAACGTTCGCTTCGGCGACGCGATTTTAATTAGCGTTCCGGACCGCGACGGCAACGGCGGGACCGAGACCAGACATATACTCGTCGACGTGGGGAACGTGCTGGGCGGCGAGGGGGGCAAGGACTTCGTGTTTACGCCCATCGTCGAAGACGTCGTACAAGAGCTCAACGGCCGCCCGTTGGACCTTTACGTGATGACTCACGAGCACCTCGACCACGTCCAGGGGTTGTTCGCGGCCTCGAGAGGGGACCCGCCGCTCACGTTCGACGTTGACTGCGCGTGGCTGACGGCGTCGGCGGCGCCCGGATATTACGAAGACTTCCCTAACGCGAGGAGAAGGACCGCCGCTGTCGAGCGGGAATTCGACGCGATAGAACGATACGTCGCGGCCTTGCCGGCGGCGGAGCTGCACCCGTGGGTCAACGCGTTGTTTTTGAATAATAACCCGCGCAAGACGAGCGACTGCGTCGATTACTTGAAGCAGTTGGCGCCGGAAGGGAAGACGACGTACGTTTATCGCGGTTGCGACCTCGCCGGCGAACATCCCTTCCACGAGGCGAAGTTGGACGTCTGGGCGCCCGAACGGGATACCGCCGCTTACCGTTGTCGGTTGCGGCCTTTGGCGCTGGGCGTGGAACCGGCGGGCGAAAAGAAGAAACGCGCCGAACTCGCGAACGTGAAGCCGCCGGCGGGCGTCGACGCGGAAGCGTTTTATAGCCTGGTGGAGATGCGTCGCCGCGGCCTTTTCGATAACCTCCTCGCCATCGACGCCGCGGGCAATAACACCAGCGTCGTTTTCTCGCTCCAGTGGCGCGGTTGGAAATTGTTGTTCACCGGCGACGCCGAGTCGGAGAGCTGGGAAATGATGGCCGAAGAGGACGTACTCGAGCCGGTGGATTTTTTAAAGGTCAGTCACCACGGCAGCCACACCGGCCTGCCCGAGGCCGAGCTGTTGGAAAAAATAATGCCGCTCGAGCCGGCCGCCGACCGACGCCGCGTCGCCGTCGTAAGCACGTACGAGGGGACGTACGGGGGCGTGCCGGACCGGGAGCTGTTGGAAGCGGAGTTGGCGTGCCGCTGCGACGATTTGTGCTACGTCGAGGCGCCGGCGGTGGCGGACGGCGCGTACCGGGATTTCACGTTCGAGGGGTAACGAAATACGCCGCGGCAAGGCCGTCTTCCCGGGCGCGCGCGTCATAGACGCAACCTTCGCGTTATTCCTCGTAAGCGAACCGGGCGTAGATGCGTTCCTCGCCCGTGTCCGGGTCCACCTCCCGCCAGCGTAGCCAGCCCTCCGTCCCGTCGTTGAGTTTAACGTACCACCATTCGCCGCGGGAGGACTGAACCCCTAACGGCGTTCGCAACGGTAGTCCCCGGCTGGCTTCGACGCCGGCGGCGTTTTCTGCCGGCTCGGTTTTTAACGTAATATCTTCGTTTAGGGTGACCGCCGGCTCGCCGTCGGCTTTAAGGCCGATAGCCCGGCCGATGGACGTAATTTCCGGCTGGTTAAAGTGGCCCGGCGCCCCCTTGGTTATTTTAATGCGGGCGTCCTCCGGCGGTTCGAAATCTCGCCAGGACCATTTTATTTCCGTAGTCCCGTTCGTCGATTTGACTTCCGCTGCCGGGCACCCCGGGGATTGGAAAAATACCGGGCCGCCGATAGTATCTTCTTCGTATACGGCGGTAATAGTCCCTTTCCCGATGGGGCCGGCCCAAGTGCGGCCGGTATATAGCGGATATTCAAAGTCGTAGTGGTACCAACTCGCGCCGTATCCCCCCTTCCGCTCGTACGGACTCGTAAAAGCGATTTCGACGCATTTTGTCTCGCCCGCGGCGAATTTCACAGGCCATCGTACGTAACGGCTAGTCTTGAAGGAATTACTCTCCAGCGCGTCCCGGATGACGAATTCCACCTCTACTTGTACGCCGTCTATGGTAACTTCTATGTCCCGGTAATTCTTAATTAGCGAATCGAACCCCGACCTGAAATCCGCCGTGTCCAAGGCAGTCCGGGTAAAAACCCGATAACTTACGGGCTTATCTGAGGAAACGCCGTACTTCGCCATAAGGTCATCTACGAACGTACTAGGCGGTTCCCGGAAAAACTCGTCTTCGGATAGCGGGTACGCCATCATAACGTGGGTTTCGCGGCCGCTATTGTAGAACTCGAAACGGCCTTCTACGTCGATGCTACTAGACATTACGCCGCCGCTTTTCAAAACGATCGTAACGACTTCGTTTTCCAAAATTATATTCCCGTGCTCTTCTCCCTCCAACGTAATACGCCCCGGCGAATCGCCGTACCAACCGATGTCGGCCGAGGACCGCGCCACCGTCAGAAGTAAAAAACCTACTAATGCTTTGCCTATACTACGCTTCATATCGAGACTCCCTATCTAAGTGTTTGCGTCTTATGGGTCGCACACGCGGCCGACCCGTTCCGTTACGCGCCGCTCTCGTATGCGAATTCCGCGTAGACGTTCTCGGCGCCCGTATCGGCGTCAACTTCCCGCCAGCGAAGCCAACCCTCCGTGCCGTCGTCCCCGTTTATACCCGTCCCCCCACCAACCGGTGCAGCAGCGAGCGGTGCAGCCGGACTGCGTCGTAGGCGCACGCCTCGTGGCAGCAGTAGCACCGGATGCAGAGCTTCTCGTCGATATAGGATTTGTCGTTGATGACGCCGACGGCGCCGACGGGGCAGGCCTCGCGGCACAGGCCGCAGCCGGTGCAGCGCTCGCGCCGGACCCGCGGCTGAACCGACAGGCCGCCGCGCAAGAGCGTCCGTATAATCCCCCCCAGCGGCCCGTATCCCGCGAAGCCGCCCTCCCCCGCGACGGTGGGGGGCCACTTCCAGTCGGGGATGCGCAAGGTCTCGAGCGCGGGGCCGACGACGGCCAACTCCTCGGGGCGGTTGGGCTCGAGGCCTCGAGCCGCCGCCGCTCGGAGCACGGGATGGCTTTCGGGTGCGAGGCCCGTTATCGCGCCGGCGGCCACGTCCACCGTTAGAGGCGACGCGCCGGCCAGGATAAGGCCCACGTCCCGCGGCTCGCCCACGCCCGGGCCGTTGCCCTCCATCGCCACCACGGCCTCCATAATGTTAAATGCCGGTTTGACGAAAAGCGCCACGTCGAGCAGGACGTCGGCGAAGTGGTCCACCGTCCGCATGCGCGCGTGATAGCCCGGTTTATCGAAGCCGGGGAGGACGCCGAATAAATTTTTCACGGCGCCGGTCAGAATGGTGAAGGCGTGGGTTTTGAGTTTGCACAGGTTGACGACGGCGTCCGCTTCCAGGACCGGCGTGATGACGTTGAACTTCTTGGCGACGCGGCCTTCGTCGAATAATACTTCCCGCGAGGTTGCGTCGTAGTTGAGCTCGAGGCCCGTTTCGTCGGCCAGGGGAAGGTAGCCCGAGCGGCGGTAACACTTCTCGAGCGTGCGGCGGGAATAGGGGAGGCCCGAGCCCGGGCTGTCGGCCAGTACGGGCGTCGCGCCGGCGTCGCGGACGGCCCGCGCCACGGCCTTCACGACCGCCGGATGCGTCGTCACCGCCTGCTCGGGTCGGGCGCCGCGCAGCAGGTTTACTTTCAGAACGACGCGCCGGCCGGGTTTGAACAACTCGCCGAAGCCGCCCCACGGCGCGGCCGCTTCGGCCACGGCGCGGGCGACGTCGGCGTCGCCGTAGGAGGGGCAGCGGGCAATGCAGACTTTATTATCCATCCCGAGCCGGCGGGACCTCCTCGTCGAACCGGAGCTCGGCTCCGGGCAGACGCGGCTTCGCGGCGGGTTCCTCGGCGGCGCGGCCCAGCGTCATCAGGCAAACCAGCGCGTACGGCTCCGGAACGTTCAAAACGCTGCGCACCTTTTCCTCGTCGTAATTATTTATCCAGCAGGTTCCGAGGCCCTCGGCCGTGGCGGCCAGCGTGACGTACGCCGCGGCGATGGCGACGTTGTAGCGGATATACATATCCCGCGTCCAGCTGCCGCGGGTGCGCGCGTCGGGCGCGCCCTCGTACCCCAGGAAGCCCAGGAAGGCGAGGACGACCGGCGCCTCGGCTATGAAGCGGTTGTGAGAGGCGGCGGCGTCGGCTATGGCGCGGCGCCGCCCTTCGTCGCGCACGACGACGAATCGCCAGGGTTGGCGGTTGTGGCCGGACGGCGCGAGCCGCCCCGCCTCGAGGACGCGCGCTAAAACGCGGTCCGGGACCGGATTCGGCAGGTATTTCCGTACCGAACGGCGGCGGGCGATAGCGTCGAATACTTCCATAGGGGTTTTACCTCGCTTTTCCAGCGTATTATAGGGTTAAAACCCGCCGAAGTAAAGCGCGCGTCCCGTTAAAGATTTAACTTGATATTTTCCCCGTTTTAACTTATATATGTATGGTACTCGCGACTGAGATTATCAACTTTTCGATTATCGGCTACGAGGAGGTAAGGAAAATGAGGAACGTGCTTTTT
The DNA here is from genome assembly GCA_965602215.1 of uncultured bacterium. Lineage (GTDB taxonomy): Bacteria > RBG-13-66-14 > B26-G2 > WVWN01 > WVWN01 > WVWN01. The sequence goes on along the minus strand of CBFCYS010000013.1, from coordinate 11,540 downwards.
TTAGTGTTGGCGTTAGCCTTAACCACTACAGGGACCGTCTTAGCGACCGGTAACCAATACGAGGTAGGCGGCGCCGCCGAAGAAGGGCACCCCGTGCCTTTCTATACCCCCGGAGCGGGGATGCGGTTCCAATGTATGTGGCTACAACCCGAGATAGGCGAAAAGGGTAGCGTGGTCCGGGTCGAGTTCATGTTCAAATCGGGCGGCACGACGGCGGCATCGCTCGAGGGATGCAAGATGATCCTGTGCCATACCGCCAAAAAGGTGCTTGCTACTACGTTCCAAGCTAACTACGATTTCAAGACGCCGTTCGAAGTTTACAGCGGTAAGTATGCCGTACCTGAAGGTCTCGAAGACGGCGATTGGTTTACGCTCTGCGAGCCCGATAACTTCACCTACAACAACCGGAATAACCTGCTTATGGAAATATCCTGGACCGACGCTACCGGGGTTACGGCGAGAACGTACATATCCACCTCCGACCAACCGGGCCGCCTCCGGGCGTTTAACGCTGCCGCGACAACCGGCAAGGTGTTGGCTGACCAGGGTCATATCGCGAGGATTACGATCGGCAATCCCGCCGTTAGTCCGACCAGCCTGGGTAGGATTAAGGCGTTATTGCACTAATAATCCGGTGAACCTATTAACTATGATGAACGCCCCTCGTACGAGGGGCGTTCTGCTTTACTTGGTCCGCCGGTGCGGGCGATCCCGTACCCGGTTTTAGTTCCTGAAGGCGACGAGGTTCTGGAACCACTCTTTTCCGCGCACCGACGCGAAATCGTCGTCCGTCGCGGCTTTCGGCTTGGACCTGGGCTCGAGCTCGAGCGCGCGCCGCAAGTATTTTTCGCACTCTTCCTCGTTGCCCTCCAACGCCCAGAAACAGGCGAAGTTATAATGGGTCAGGTGTTCGTCGGGGGCGGATTCGATGCCGCGGCGGTAGTTATCGGCCGCTTCAGTCGGCCGGCCGGCGCGGTGGAGCGCCGACGCCCTGGTCGTGTACGCCAGCGCGAAGGTCGGGTTTTTCACGATTATTTCATCGCAAATCGTGATGGCTTCCTCGGCTCGTCCCAACATGGCCAGCGTGTTGGCTTTGGCGGTGTACGCGCGAACGTATTCCGGGTCCTCCGTTATGGCTTCTTCGAGCGCCGCCAACGCTTCCTCGAAGCGGTTGACGTTGAAGTAGTGGCGCCCCCGCTCGAGGTGCACTTTGGCGCGTAAACGCGCCGTGTTCTCTCCGGGTTCCTTATTATCTTCCATTTTCTTTGCTGCCGTTTTTGACGGTTAACGTCGGTATTTTAACGAAGCCCAACCCCGGTCCTGAGCGCGGCATGACGCCAGGCCGTCGGGCTTAGCTTCTACTCGCTATACCTCGTGTTGTTGAGGAATGGCGGGAGCTCAGGAGAAGGCGCCCCCCGGTACTTCCGACTTATCCACGCCGACGCCGCAACCGGTCGGTCAAACGCGTACCTTATTCCCTATGCTCGCCCCCCGTTCCCAGTATGCGGTGCCACGGCGCCGTTTCCCACCACCGGTTAGGCTCGAAGGGCGCGCCGGCTGTGCCGTGGGAGGCGAGTTCGTCGTTGTACGTCGCCCAATCGTCGACCGCGGCGGCGAGGTTGGTAGCGGCGTCCGGCTTTTTGGCGGGGTCGATGGCCAAAGCGCCGGCCAGGTTCCCCGCGACGATTTCGCCGTCCTCCGCCTGCGCGGCCACGTCGCCGTATGTGTCGTCGCCGGTTTTACCCTGCAGCGGCCTGGCCTCGGCGGCGAGCATGGCGTATTCGTGCGCCATCGCGCCCACCGTTTGTTGGAGCTCGCGGCGCGCCGTATCCTCCGGCGTGTTGGCCGAAAGGTAGTCGTTTATTTTCGCTGTAATGGCGAAGATGTCGGCGCGGTAGGCCGAGGACGGCTTGACCGTGGACGGCCCCTTGGCCGCGCGGCAACCCGCCAGCGCAGGCCAAACGGCCCACGCGGCGATTAAAACGTACGTAGCGAGCCGTTTAGCCCGGGCGCCTTTTTCAGCAATTACCATAAACATATAATAATACTTGCGAATTCGGATGAACGCAACAAAAAACGCCGCCGGCGTTGTGCTTGTCGTAGCGCGGTATTTCTGTTAAAATATACGATTAGATTAGTATTTAAAGGTGAAAACGTTAGTGACAGGCGGCAACGGTTTCGTGGGAAGTCACCTCGTCGAAGCTCTTCTCTCGCGAGGGGACGAGGTCAGGTGTTTGCTCCGGCCTGCGTCGGACCGGCGCTGGTTGGAGGGGGCCGACTACGAGGATGTCCCGGGGACCTTAGAAGATAACGGGTCGCTGGCCCGGGCGGCGGCCGGCGTGGACGTGGTCTACCATTGCGCCGGCGCGACCAAGGCCCGCAAGGCGGAGTTGTTGTACCGCGTCAACGGCGAAGGCACGGCTAACCTGGCCGACGCGTGTTTGGCCCAACCTAAGCCGCCGTTATTTATTTACATTTCGAGCCAGGCCGCGGCCGGGCCTTGCGGGGCGGACGGCGTCCGCCGCGAGGCCGACGAGTGCGCTCCCGTAAGCGACTACGGCCGCAGCAAGCTTGCGGGCGAACGCGCGCTGCACAAGCGCGCGGCCGAGTTGCCTTTCGTCATACTACGGCCTTCCGCCGTTTACGGCCCGCGCGATACCGAGATGTTTTTGTTTTTCAAATTTATTAACAGGGGCATCGAACCGGCTTTGGGATGGGACGACCGGTACGTGAGCCTGTGTTACGCGGACGATGTGGTGGACGCCATATTGCTGGCGGGCCGGGGCGAGGGGGCCCGGGGCGAGGCGTACTTCGTGGCCCACGACGAGGTCTGGGATTGGCGGGGCGTGTCGCGCGCGGCCGCCGCGGCCCTGGGCGTAAAGACCAGGACGGTTCGCGTTCCCAAAGTGGTCCTCTTCGGCGCGGCGACGATAGCGGAGCTCGCGGCCACGCTTTCCGGAAAGGTGGCTACGCTCAACCGCGAACGCGCCCGCGTCATGTTGGAAGAGCTGTGGGTGTGCGACACGAATAAAGCCAGGCAGGAATTGGGCTTCACGCCTCGCGTCGGCTTCGCCGAGGGCGCGAGGTTAACGGCGGCGTGGTACCGCCAACAAGGATGGTTATAAACGATATGACCGAACAACAGCATCACCGCCCGGACATATTCGAGAAGTGCGAGAAGTTCACGGCGGCTCGAGCCGCAATCGCCGCCGGCGTGTATCCGTACTTCCACGTTATCGAGTCGGGCCAGGACCCCGAGGTTATAGTCGAGGGGCGCAAGATGATCATGCTGGGGTCGAACAATTACCTGGGTTTGACCTCCCACCCCAAGCTCAAGGAAGCGGCCATCAAGGCGACGCGGGAGTTCGGCGTTGGGTGCGTGGGCTCGCGGTTCTTAAACGGCACCCTCGCGCTGCACATAGAGCTGGAGGAGAGACTAGCCAGGTTCTGCCGCAAGGAAGCGGCGCTGGTTTTCTCCACCGGGATGCAGACCAATCTGGGCGCCATCTCCGCGCTGGCCGGCAAGCGCGACGTCATCGTGACCGACAAGTACGATCACGCCAGCATCATCGACGGCTGCCGGCTAAGCTACGGCCATATGAAGCGTTACCGCCACAACGACATGCGCGACCTGGAACGCATCTTACGATCCCCGGCCGACGGCGGCGGCACCCTCATCGCCGTGGACGGCGTCTTCAGCATGGAGGGCGACGTCTGCAACCTGCCGGCCATCGTCGAGTTGGCGAAACAATACGGCGCGCGGGTCTTGGTGGACGACGCCCACGGCATCGGCGTCCTCGGCTCGCGAGGCGCCGGCGTCGCCGACCACTTCGGCCTCGACGACGAGACGGATATAATAATCGGGACCTTCAGCAAGTCCTTCGCCTGCGTCGGCGGCTTCGTCGCCGCGACGGAACCCGTTATCCACTACCTCAAGCATTTCGCCCGGTCGATGATATTCTCGGCCAGCCTTCCCCCGGCGAACGTCGCCTCGGTCCTGGCCGCGCTCGACATCATCGAGTCCGAACCCGAGCGGCGCGAACGGCTCGCGGCGGTCGGCGATAAGATGCGCACCGGCCTGCAGAACCTGGGTTTCGACACCGGCGAGAGTACGACGCCCATTATACCGGTCATCGTGGGCGACGACCTCACCGCGCGGACGATGTGGCGCAAGCTCTACGACGCCGGGATATTCACGACTCCCATTATGACGCCGGCCGTTCCGGAGAACCGCGCGCTCATCCGCGTGAGCTGTATGGCGACGCAAACCGACGAGCAGGTGGACAAAGTCCTGGAGGTGTTCGACAAGGTGGGCCACGAGATGGGCGTTATCGGGGGATGGGGGCGCTCGTGATAACGGTCGACGAGGCGGCGTCGCGCCGCGACCTGGCGGAGTTCATAAATTTCCCGTACCGTTTGTACCGCGGCGACGCCAACTGGGTGCCGCCCCTCAAGCGCGACGTCAGGTTCACCTTCAGTCCCGGCAACCCGTTCTGGCATCACGCCGAACGGGCGCTATTCCTGGCCCGCCGGGAGGGGCGGGTCGTGGGCCGCGTCGCCGCCATCCAGGACGACGACTATATAGAATTCGTCGGCGAGCCGTGCGGCTACTTCGGCTTCTTCGAGGCGGAGGACGACGGCGAGGCCGCCGCGGCGCTGTGGGACGCCGCCGCGAGCTGGCTCCGAGGCCGGGGCCTTACCAAGTTCATAGGCCCCATGAACCCCTCCACCAACGAGGAGTGCGCGTTCCTGGTGGAAGGGTTCGACCGACCGCCGTACGTCATGATGACGCACAACCCGCCGTACTACGCGGCGCTGGCGGAGGGGTACGGCTTCCGCAAGGCGCGGGACATGTTCGCGTTCATTATGGATATTACGCCCGCGCGGCTGGCGCGGCTGGAGCGCGTGGCGCGGCGGGTTATGGAGCGCAACCCCGGCGTCACCGTCCGCTATATCGACTTGCGCGACTTCGCGGCCGAACTCCAACTCGTCCGCAAGATCTACAACCGCGCGTGGGAGGCCAACTGGGGCTTCGTCCCGCCGTCCGAGGAGGAGTTCGACAGCACGGCCAAACGGCTCAAACCCCTCGCGATACCGAAGCTCGTCCCCATCGCCTTCGTCGACGGCGACCCGGCCGGCTTCATCGTCACGGTCCCGAACTACAACGAGGTCCTCGCCAGGATGGGCGGGAGCATGGGCCCGGTTAGCATATTAAAGTTCCTATTAGGTAGGCGGAAGATAAAGAGCTGCCGCGTCATGCTCTTCGGGATATGCCCGGAATATCGCAAGAGGGGCCTGGACGCGGTCCTCATCGCATCGAACAACCGCGCCGCGCTGGAGCTGGGTTACGGCGAGGCCGAGTTCTCGTGGGTCCTGGAGGAGAACGAGATGACCAGGGGCGCCGTGGCGATGTTGGGCGGCTGGCCGTACAAACGATACCGGATTTACGAGAAGGAGATTTAGCGTCTCCCTCCTTCGTCGGGCAAGAGAAAGGCGGCCGCGAGGCCGCCGATTTTATTCGATGCCGTGTTCGTTTTCGCCAATACCGCGTCCCGGCGCGACCGTACGGCCTTGTTTCTTAGATGTCTTTATATATCTCGGACCGGTGACCTATACGGTAGATTACTAGCGCGTCATCGTCTAACCAGAATAAAACGCGATACGCGCCGACGCGGTATTTTAAAAGGCCATCCAAATGAGCCGGCATACCCGCGAGCCTTTCTACCTTCGTCTGCGGGTGTCCGGCTAGCCAGGAAACCTTGTCGATTATCCTATTCGCGACGGCCGGGTCTAAGCGGTCTACGTCGGCCGCGGCCCTCGCCGTGAATTTAATTTTTAGCGGCGCGTTCGGCAAGGCGTGCTTTTATTTCGTCCAGGCTTACCAATTCCCCGCGGAGATGTTGATCGCGGGCTTCGGTTAAAGCGGCTATCGATTCCGGGTCGTTGGCGATGAGCCAGTTTTCTATATCCTCCAACGACGTAGCGTTCGCCCAGACCTCCGCCGGTATCTCGATTACGTTTTTCCCTTTAGGTATCATATTTTTAACTCCGTATTTATTATAACCCGCCGGCTTTGCCCCGGCAATAGTAAAAAAGCGGCCGCGGGCCGCCGATTTTATTTCGGTCACCGGGTTTATTATAAAACCAGCGCCTCGTACACCAGCTCGACCACGGCCTTTATCTCCACGCCGAGCTTGTACTTCTTGTTGAGGTCGAGGAGTTGGTCGGCGCAGTTGTGGCAGGGGGCGGCGACTACCCTGGCGCCGGTGGCGCGGATCTGCTCCGCCTTGACCTCGCCCGAGGCCACGCGGCGGTCGCCGTACTCGCTCATGGAGAGCATCCCGCCGCCGCCGCCGCAGCAGAAGTTCTGCTCGCGGTTGGGGACCATCTCGACGAAGTCGCTAACCACCTGCCGCAAGATTTCCCGCTGCGGCTCGACGACGCCGCCCCAGCGCACCAGGTTGCACGGGTCGTGCAGCGTCACGCGGTCAGGGTTCTTGGCGGGGTCCACCCTTATCCGGCCTTCCCGCAGGTATTCCAGCAGAAGCTGCAATATGCTGCGCATCGGCACCGCGTATTTCTCGCCCAGCCAGTTGGGCCCCTCCCAGCGGAACGAGCGGAAGCCGTGGCCGCATTCCGAGAGGATTATCTCCTCGGCGCCGAGGCGCTCCGCTTCCTCTACCGCCTGTTTGGTTATCGCCGCGGCGGCGGGGTCGTCGCCGGAGTACAGGCCGTAGTTGGTCACGTCGTAGAACTTGCTCGACATGGTCCAGCTCTCGCCGGCGGCGTGGAAGACGCCGGCCGCGGCCATGAGCGACAGCGGGAAGAACTTGACCTCCCGCGGGTTGACGAGGTAGAAGACGCGCTTGCCCGGCTCGTCGACGTGGACGGCCGCGTCGTCGTCGCCCATCTCGAGGCGGAGGTCCTCGGATATCCAGGCCGCGGTGTCGCGGAGCTCCTCGGGCGTTATGGCCATCTGGTTGCCGGTCCGGAGTTGGTTGTCGACCACCGCTTGTAGATTGGGCGGGACTTTACCGACCGCGGCCAGAACGTTGCGGCCCGCCCGTATTATCGCGCCCACGTCCGCCCCCACGGAGCAGTTCAGGCCGCAGCGGCCGCAGGCGGTGCAGCGGCCGTACGCCGCCTCCACCAGCTCGTCGAGCGCGTCGGCCGTCAGCGCCCGGGCGCCGACCAGAAACGGCGCTATCCTTCCCAGTACGGTGTGGTAGCGGCGGAAGAAGCTCGCCACCTTGGCGGCCTTGACGCCGGGCAGGTTCTCCGGCACGGGGTCCGTTTTGTATATGTGGCAGCTCTCGCCGCACAGGCCGCACCTGACGCAGGCGTCGAAGTGGTACGCGGCCAACCCCCGGGCGGCGCGGCGAAGCGCCTCGCGCGCCGTTCTCGCGACTTCGGCCGGGTCCGCGACCGCGGCTAAGCTTTCGTTCATTTCTTTTTCGGGCATCTCTTTACGATTTCGGGGCGCGGGGCGCGGGATACGTCCCGCGGTAGCCCAGCCGCCGGCCCAGGTCCACCCGCGAGACGGGGCAGAAGAGGACGTGCCGCAGTTTCCCGAGCGGCAGGTAGAAGAACGCGGCCGCCGTGAATATCAGAAACGGCGACGCGGCCAGAACGCCGAACGCGTAGAGCGCGGCGGCCAGGATGAAGCCGGAAGTTACGGCGGCGGCGACGTAGTCGTCGGGGCAGCTCATGACGCGTAGCGTCTTCGATACCGCCCGGCGCGCCAGCAGGTACAAACCCGCGATTACGGACAGGGACGCGAGCACGCCGGCGGCGGTAGGCTGGAACGGCCCCGCCTCCGGCCTGACCATCGCGGCCAGCGCCTCGACGACGGCGACGGCCACGCCGACGTGCAGCGCGACGCCCACGGTGAATTTGCCCGGGTGAAGGCGCGCGGCCTCCTTGTGGGCGGGCGCCATCGCCGCGGTCAAGTTGAATAGGACGGCGCGGCCCGGGTTCCCGGCGCGCGCGCTGTATTCGCGGCGGCCGCCTCCCCAGGCGAGCAGGAGCTGCGCCACCAGTAAGGCCGCGGCCCAGGCCATGCTAGCCGCGGCGACGATTCGTTCGATTACCAACATCGGGTATTATGCGCGGTACCTACACGCACCCGTCGGGTTTGGGGAGGCCGGCGACGCGGCACGCTCCCCGCGCGGGCCCGGCGGTGAAGAGCTTGTATATCCGGCGCACGCTAACGCCGCATTGCTGGCAGATAAGGCGCACCGCCGGCGCGAGGTCGTGCTCCTTCCAGTACTCCCGGATAAAGTTGACTACCTTCCAGTGTTCTTCGGCCATCTCGTCGATGCCCTCTTCGTGCGCGATGGCGCACGCGACGGCGTCGTTCCATAACCCGGGCTCGAGCATGAAGCCGTCCTGGTCGAACTCGACGTCGGCGTCGCCTATTTGTATTTTATGGTCCGTCATATAATCGTTCCGGCGCCGGGGTTAGAGGTTATCGTTATGCGGGGCGGTCCGCGGCGATCTCGGCCACCGCCTTGACCGCGGCCTGGACGTGCTCCTCGGCGTTGAAGGGGCCGACGGAGAAACGCACCGTACCCCGCGGGGCGGAGCCGTGGTGTTCGTGGATGAGCGGCGCGCAGTGCAGGCCGGTGCGCGTCAGGATGTCGTACTCCACGTCCAGAATGGTGCCCACGTCGGACGCGTCGTAGTTGGCCACGGTCACCGACATCGTCGCCACCCGGCGCTCAAGACTCGTCGTTCCCCAGAACTTGACGCCCTTGATTTGGGACAGGCCATTTTGTAGTTTCGCCAGCAGGCCCATCTCGTGGCCGTGGATGGCCTCGGGCCCCCGCTCGAGGACCCAGTCGAGGCCGGCGGACAGGCCCGCTATTCCCGCCAGGTTGAGCGTCCCGGCCTCCAGGCGGTAGGGGTACTCCTCCAGATGGTACGGGTGCGCGCTCCGCACGCCGGTGCCGCCGTAGACGGTGCCCGTTATCTCGGCGTCGTCGGCCACGCAGACGCCGCCGGTGCCCGTCGGGCCGAAGAGGCCCTTATGGCCGGTGAAGGCGACGAAACTTATGTTCCACGCCGCCATGTCGATGGGGAGCACGCCCGCGCTCTGGGCGGTATCGACGGCGAACGGCACGCCTTCCTCCCGGCACGCCGCGCCGATGGCCGCGAGGTCCTGGACTACGCCCGTGACGTTCGACGCGTGGTTTACTACGACCAGTTTCGTATTCTTTTTTATGGCCTTGCGAATATCCTCCGGGTCGACGTAACCCTCGCCGTCCGGAACCACGTACGTGGCTTCGGCGCCGTCTTTGACTTTATGGTTGACGGGCCGGATTACGGAGTTGTGTTCCACCATCGTGGTGACGACGTGGTCGCCCGGAGCCACGGTGCCGTTGACGATGAGGTTGAGGGCCGCCGTCGCGTTCGCGGCGAAGGCGAGGCGGTTGGGGTCTTTTTCTTTGCCGGCCGCGGTCAGGCTGGGATTGAAAAACGCGGAATATTTCTTCCGCGTCTCGTGGACCATCTTTTCGGCCTCCAGGGCCAAATCACAGCCGGTGCGACCGGGGTTGACGCCGTATTTTTTATAGAAATCGTGGACGGCGTCGTGCATGACGTCGGGCTTGGGGAAAGTTGTCGCGGCGTTGTCGAGGTAGATTAATTCAGCCATGGCGCGAGACCTCGGTTTGATTAATTATGGGGTATGGAGAAGTTTATGCGCGCCGGAAGCGGAACCCGAATTCGGCGCGGCGGCGGGGGAGAGTACGACTACTTTTTAATATCTTCCCAAAATAGCATGTTGATGTCCTTGAAGATGTGGCTGAAATCCTCGGTAATCTCGTCGTACATGTCCCGGTCGCTGATAATCAGGTAACGTTCTCGGCATGCCGAACACAGGTGGAGGTAGAGAATGGCGCCCATGACGCGGTAAAGGCTGCCGTACGCCTTCTGGCCCGGCCGCGACCTTAAGTGGAGACAGGAAGTCTGAACCGACGCTACGATAGACCTGTCTTTGGAGACGAGCTCGAAAGGCCGTGTTATGGGCGTACCATCTTCCTTTGTGCCGATGGTTATTTCGCCGGCCTCCATCGGTACGCCTACGTACTCGATGAATTCGCGTTTTATTTGGTCGTCGAGCGAGGGTTTCATAAAATCCAACCTAAAAATGTTAACTCCAAAGCGCATCCTTGTCAACGAAAAAGCGGCGGCGGGGAGGGGTAGATTATTTAAAATGAGGTCCGGCCCGGTACCGCAACGCCCGGCGCGCCCCGCCGGTTTGGGCTTTAGATATAGGCCGCCGGGGGGCCGTTGCGCAATCGGCGGCCGAATATGCAAAGACGGGGCCGTCGCGGCCCCGTCGTGTCGCGTGCGTGCCGCTCCGTTACTCTTTAAGCGCGTCGTAGCGATTTTGGTGCTCGGCTATCAAATAGTCGGGATTCAAACCCTCGGCGTAGCCGATGTGTTGCAGCATCTCTTCAAGCGTCCACGCGTCCCCTTGCTGGAAAAGCTCTTTGAAGAATTCGCCCGCGGCGGGGTCCTTGTACCACTTCGGGCCGAACTTCTCGACGACCGCGGCGCGGAGCTGCGCCGCGGCGTAGTAGGCCGCCATGTAGTACAGCGCGTAGAAACCCTCGTCGACCGTCAGGTAAAGGCCCTCGTCGCGGACGGCGTACCCGGGGAAGAGGCGCTGTTTGTCGACCTCGGCGACGTAGTGCGCCAGCGGGTCGTCGAGCTCGCCGGCGTGCAGCGGCTCGTCGTAGTAAACGTAGAAAGCCGTGGAGCGCGCCATCGCCATATCGATCAACAGCTTATACCGCAGGAAGCTGCCGACGGCCTTCTCGGGCATGCCGAGTTCCTCCCGGAGGAAGTCGCGATCGTTGAACAGTTGTTCGAAGAAGATGGCGTAGGTCTCGGTGAGCTCGTTGGAGCCGAGCATGCGGAACTCGTAGGGGAGGTTGGGGTCGGCGTAGGCGTGGTGCAGGGCGTGGCCGAATTCGTGGAACGCGGCCTCGTAATCGCCGACGCCCCCCGCCGGCTTCAGGTTGACGCGGACGTCGAACGGCACGTCGAACCCCCAGCAGGCCGCGCGCGGTTCCTTTTCGGGGCGGTCCTCGTCGTCCACCCTCACGTTGGGCAGCGCGCGGATGTCCATCCCCACGCCGGCGAAGAAGTCGTACGTGAAGTCCAGGAAAGTCTCCTTGGGGAAATACGCGTCGAAGTCTTTGCCCCAGTAGACGTTCTTCGACTCCCAGGGCGGCGTATCCGCGGGGTCCGTGCCGTAGAGCTCGCGGCAGCGGTCGGTCACGAGTTCCTTATACAGGGGAAAGGTCTCGTCGCGGAACGTACGCGCCTGGGCCGCGGGGACGCCCCGCTCGTAACCCAGCATTTGGTAGTAGAAGTCGCTGTAGTTCTCGTAGCCGGCGGCGCGCGTCGAGTCGTAGTGCGCCTGCAGACGCTCCCGCCGCAGCGGGTTCATGACGCCTATTTCGTAATTGTAGTACGTATAGTAGAGGCTCATGTATTTTTCCGGGTCGTCGGTGGCGCGCATCAGGAAG
>CBFCYS010000012.1:0-33306 GCA_965602215.1 uncultured bacterium | reverse complement strand
GTCCGGACTAACCGCGCTTTTCCCGTTTATATTGGCTTCTAATTATGTTAGTTTTCCCCCGCTCAAAGAAATACCTTCGCCTTAACGCCCGAAAACCCCTCAACGCCGTCGTTTGGGGGAATCGGGAAAGGAGTCGAATCAGATGCAGCGGATTCTTACTATGATGTTGCCGGCCGCCGTCGTCGTCCTGGCGCTCGCCGGTTGCGGCCCGAAGGAAAAGGTTGCCGACGCGGCCGAACCGCCCGGCGAACCGCCCGCGTCCATAGCGGAGCCGTACAAGGCCGAAGCCGAACCGCCCGCCGCGGGCGACGCGCCCGGCAAAGTACTCCTGGAAGCGCGGTGCGCGGTTTGCCACGACCTCGAGCGCGTCCAAAAGAAAAAGGCGGACCGGGCCGGCTGGGAAAAAATCGTCGACGAGATGATAGGAAAAGGGGCTAAATTGGACGACGCCGAGCGTGAGGCGGTAGTGGGTTACCTCACCGCGGCGTACGAGAAATAACGTTTAGCTAAGGTCCCGCGCCCCCTCGCCCGACGGCGCGCTGCTCGTTTCCGACGACAAGGCCGGCGCGGTATACCGTATTACGTACGAGGGTTAAACGCGCCCGTAATAAAAGGGTGCCGGACCCGGGTCCGCACCCTCTTCGAAGGTTTATTGATTTCGCAGCCGCCTCCGCTGCCGGCGGCGGCTATTTTTATTTGCCCGACGACGTACCGGCCGCTACGCCTGTCTCTTCGCGCGCTTGACGTAGCCGCGCACTATCTCGGTACGCGTCGCGTCGCCGGCGCGTAAAAAATGCGATAACGCGCTGTTGACGATCAGCGATTTGGACAGTGCGGCGTCGACGCAATAGCGGTCGAGTTTGTCGTTCACGCCCAGCTCGAGCCGCACCGTCACGGATTTCGTCCGCGCTCCTCCCATAAAGCCCCCTCGGTTAGTGCTCCGTCGTTCCGGTGAACGTGAAGTCCTTAAAGTACACCGCCGGCGCGACCGTCTTTATGCCGCCCGACACGCCGACGAGTCTGCGTTCGCGCCCGAGCATCTTAACGTTCGAGAAAGCGCGCAGCATGCTCTCGGTCCAGCGGAGGTTCTTGACGCCGTATTTTATCTCGCCGTCCTCGACCCAGAACGTGCCGTCGCGCGTCATCCCGGTGAAGACCGCCTGCATAGGCTCGACGAAGCCGTTGACGTAGTGGAAGCGGGTGACGTAGAGACCCCGTTCCATCGACGCTATCATCTCCTCGACTGAGGAGTCGCCGGCCTCGAGGGTTATGTTGAGCGGGAAGGGGCCGTAGCTCGCGCCGGGCGGCAGCGCGTGGCCGGTGCTCTTCTTACCCTCTTTGGCCGCGGTCGCCAGGTCGTAGCACAGGCCGCTCGCGACGCCCCCGTCGACGAGCGTTACCCGCTGCCGCGGCACGCCCTCGAAGTCGAAGGGAAGGGGAACCGTCTCGGCGGAAAGGCCGTCGTCGAAGATGGTTACGTTGTCCCCCATTATCTTCTGGCCCATCCGCTTGGAGAGCAAGGTCCGGCCTTCCTGGTAGGCGCGGGTATCGAAGACGACGAATGAGAGCCAGGTGAAAAGCTCGTCGATGGCGTAGGGCTCGACGATCAGGTCGTATTGGCCCGGCTCCACGCCGCGGGGGTTCTTCGAGAGTTCGGCCCGCCGGACGGCGTCCTCCGCCAGCGCCCCGACGTCCAACGTCGTCGCGTCCCACCCGCCGCCTTCGCAGTAACCGCTCGCGTCGTCGGCCATGATAACGCTAACCAATTCCACCTCGGTGTAGGGATGGTAGTCCATCACGCCCTTGGAGTTGGCTACCGCGAACGCGCCCTTCTCGGTGCGGAAGGACCCCGCGGCCTTCATCTTCGCGGCCTTGGCCGCGGCGATAACCACGCCGGCGGCGTCGGCGCGCTCGTCGGCGGCGTAACCGGCCGTCGCTTCGCTGTAGCCCTTCACGACCGGGAAGTCGGCTGGTTCGGCCAGGCCGGCGTAGTCTTCCTTCTCTCCCTGGACGCGGGCTATGGCGAGCGCCATCTCGGCCACGCGGACGGCGTCCGCCGCTTCGTTGACGTTGCCGCGGGCGACGCCCACTTTCTTCCCGACGGCGGCCTGGACCGTCAGGCGGAAGTGGTTCTCGCTTATGTTCTGGTGGATCTCGTTCTCGCCGAAGCGCGTTAACGCGCGTTCGTACGATTCGACCAACAACAGCGTCTCGTCGGCTTGCGACACTTCGAGCGCCTTCTGGGCGATACCCTCTACGGTTTTGCGTTCCACGGTCAACTGCATCTCCTCGGTTCCGATTGATTAGCTGCCGATCATTCGCCCCCGGCCCGGGCCGCTTCCGCGGCGCGGCGCCGCTCCCTGAAGGACATTACGCCGCGCTTCCCGTGGGCGATAATCTCGCCGCCCACCTGGGCGCCCTCCTCGACGTACACTTCCCGGGCGACGACGTTGCCCTTTATAACGGCCTTCCGCCGTATCTCGGCCACTTTACGGGCGGCGACGTCGCCCTCGACGCGGCCGGAAACGATCACGTTCACCGCTGAGACGCCGCCGTTCACGCCCGCCGGCGTCGAAACCATGACGGTCCCGTTCACCTCGACGTCGCCGTGGAGAGCACCGGCGATGAGCAAATTCGTTCGGCCGCGGTACGCGCCGCGAACCTCGGCGCCGTCCGCGATGTACGAACCGTATTCTACGTCGACTATACGCCGCTGCCGGGATTTCCGTGCCATAAACAACTCGCCGCGGTTGAGGTGGGGTGCTTTATTAACGTGTAAAAAGAAGTCGCCGTAAAATCTAACATCCGCCCCGTCGGGTGTCAACTCCTATTTCGGAGGAGCGCCCGTCGGAGGCCCGGGCCGCGCGGGCGCCGGCCCCGGGGCGGCCTTTTTTAACCCTTGACACGGTAACGGCGCCGTGATAAATTTCCTAAAATATCCTTAAGCACGTGGACGCACTAGTTTTCGCAATTGGGAATGCCTCGCGCGTCTTTGTGAAAGGCTTGAGGTGCTTGGTATGAAATCGGCTTATGCCGTTATATTGTTAATTGCGGCTTTGGCCGTCGCGGCGCACGGTCAAACGCTTCGCACCGCCGAGAACGCGGCTGCGGCGGACACCCCGGCGGACGACGGCGGCTCGATCGACGTAACGTGGAAGCCGTCGCCGGACGAGCTCGACGCCAAGGTGGAAGTCCTCGGCTACGAGGTCTGGCGGGCCCGGCGCCCCGCGGGCGACTACAAGAAATTGGCCGACGTCGAGGCCGGTAAAGAAAGCTATCAATATACGGACGGAGACGCCGAAAACGGCGTCGAGTACTTCTACAAAGTACGCGTACGGGGCGAGAAGATGAGCACCGATACGGCGCCGGTGGGGCCGGCGAAAGCGGCGCCGCAGTGGTTCCACAAAGACCGCCTGAACATGCTCGTGGCCGCCGTCTTACTCTCGGCGTTCATCCTCTACTACATATCGCAAGCGCGCGCCGGCAAGAAGCTCTTCATACGGCGCATCGCGGGCCTGGAGGCGGTCCAGGAAGCGGTGGGCCGCGCCACCGAAATGGGCAAGCCCGTTCTGTTCGTGCCGGGTATCGCCGACATCGACGACATTCAAACCATCGCCGCGGTGACGATTCTGGGACGGGTCGCCACCATGGTGGCGGAGTACGACGCGAGCCTGCTCGTGCCGTGTTCCCGCTCGCTGGTGATGTCCACCGCGCAAGAGATCGTCAAAGAAGCGTACCTGGAGGCGGGCCGTCCCGACGCGTACCACCGTGAAAACATCCGCTACCTCACCGACGACCAGTTCGGCTACGTCGCCGGCGTGGACGGCATTATGGTGCGCGAAAAGCCCGCCGCCAACTTCTACCTCGGCACATTCTACGCCGAATCGCTCATCCTCGCCGAGACCGGCCATTCCATCGGCGCCATCCAAATAGCCGGCACGGCGATGCCGTCGCAGCTCCCGTTCTTCATCGCGGCCTGCGACTACACCCTCATCGGCGAGGAGCTATTCGCGGCCAGCGCGTACCTCAGCCGCGAGCCCCGGCTCCTGGGAAGCCTGATAGGCCAGGACTGGGGTAAAGTGGTCATATTGTTCTTTATAATCGCCGGCGTCATAACGGCGTTCCTGGCTCAATTCGGTTTAGAGATCTTCGGGCGGTCCATCGCCCTGGAACAACTCTTCGTGGTGAAGTAGCCGCTCTCCGGCGGCTTTTTCACGCGTGAAGCTCTCCGGCAAGGAGGCCGGTCGGGTATGCGGCGCGAAATACCAATGATCGTAGCCTTCGTCGCGGGCGTAATAATAATACTCGAGTTCTTCGTTCCGTCGCTCCGACGGGTCGCGAGCGAGGTCCAGAACTGGTACCTGGTCGTGGTGGCCTTCGCGATCCTGGTGGGGGCGTTCAACCTCCTCCGCATGAACTACATGAAAGTACGCGACCGCCGCGCCGATTGGCCCTACTCCATAATCCTCATCGTCGGCCTCTTCGCCATGACCGTCATCGGCATCGGTTGGGGCATCGGCCAGGGGACGGTCTTCGACTGGCTGTTCAACTACCTGATGTTCCCCATGTCGTCGACCATGTTCGCGCTCCTGGCCTTCTTCGTCGCCTCCGCGGCGTATCGCGCTTTCCGGGCGCGGGCCGTGGACGCCACCCTTCTCCTCGTTGCGGCCATCATCGTAATGCTGGGCCAGGTCCCCATAGGGTCCATCTGGGTGCCGGAGTGGTGGCCCCATGCGCTAGTCTTCCTAACGCCGGATTGGCTCAAAGACAGAATAATGGAAATCTTCAACACCGCCGGCCAGCGCGCCATCCTTATAGGCGCGTCGTTGGGCGTTGTCTCGACGTCGTTGCGGATACTACTGGGCATCGAGCGGTCGTACCTGGGAGAAGAATAGGCGTGGCGAGCGGTTCGCATCCGGTTTCCGGAGGTTGTCGCCGATGAAATTCGTCCGTTGGATGGCCGATATAGACCGCCGCATTATCTTCCTGGTAATCGCCGTGTCCGTCGTGGTCCCGCTCCTCGTGCCGCTCGGCATGAGCGTGAAAGTGACGTCGCAGACGAAAACCGTTTACGACGAAGTGGAGAACCTGCCGGCGGGTTCCAACGTCCTGGTGGCGTTCGACTACGACCCGGCCGCGGCGCCCGAGGTTCACCCCATGGCGCTGGCCTTCCTCCACCACTGTTTCACCAAGAAACATAAAGTTATCATTATGGCGCTGTGGCCGCAGGGCGCCCAGCTGGCCGTGAGCGCTATGGGCGAAATGATGCAGGAGTTCGACCTCGAGTACGGCCGCGACTACGTCAACCTCGGCTACAAGCCGGGCGGCGACATCGTCATAAAATCGCTGGGGTCGTCGATTCCCGGGGTGTTCCCCAGTGATATGGCGGGCGCGTCCACGGCCGACCTCCCCATGATGGCCGAAGTCCGGAACCTCGAGGATATCGACCTCATTATGGCCCTCTCCGCCGGCGACCCGGGAATCCCGGCGTGGGTGCGGGTGGCCAACGCGCTGTACCAGCGCAAGGTGGTCGGCGGCTGCACCGCGGTGTCCGCGCCGCAGTTCTTCCCCTACCTGCAAACGGGCCAGCTTCTCGGCCTGTTGGGCGGCCTCAAGGGCGCCGCGGAATACGAGATCGTGACGGATTACCCCGGCAAGGCTTCGCGCCGTATGGACTCGCAGTCCATCGCGCACGTCGTCATAATCCTCTTCATCCTATTCGCGAACGTCTCGTACTTCATACTGCGTAAGCACGGCGGCGACGAAGGGAGCGGAGGGCCGACGGCTCGACCGCCGGCGTAGGCCTGAGGCCGGCGGCGGGTTTCCCCATTCGGAGGCGCAAACATGGACGGCCTTACGTTATTCGGGACTTGGATTGCGGCGTTGTTGACGCTGTGCATCCTGTCGTTCCTCTACAAGGACAACCCGTTTTACAAGTTCGCGGAATACCTGTTCGTGGGCGTCTCGGCCGGTTTCTGGATCGCGTACAACTTCCACAACCTGCTGTTGCCGAACCTCATCGTTCCCCTCTTCGGCGCCGACGGCGCGTTCCCGAAGCTCTTCCGGGAAGGCCAACTGGACTTCCGCCTGCTGACCATAATCGCCGGCCTGCTGGGCCTCACGATGCTGTTCCGCTTCTTCCCCAAAGTGGCGTGGGTCTCGCGGTACGGCATCGCGTTCTCGGTGGGGTTGGGCGCCGGCCTGATGTTCATCGTATACCTCCAGGCCAACTGCATTTACCAAATTTGGGGAACCATCACCCTGTCGCCCGTCGTTTTAACGGAAACCGCCACCGGGTGGCATTTCGACTGGGGGGCCTCGGCAGCCAACACGCTTCTTATTGTCGGCGTTGTGAGCGCGCTGGTATACTTTTACTTTTCGAAGGAACATAAAGGCTTGCTGGGAGGAACGGCGAAGCTGGGCATTTGGTTCCTGATGATATCCTTCGGCGCCGCCTTCGGTTATACCGTGATGGCCCGCATCTCGCTCCTCATAGGCCGCATGGAATTCCTCATCGACGACTGGATAAAAGGAACCCTCATCGCGCTGGGATTGTTGTGACGATAGGAGTAACGTAAAGCCGGCTTTCCCGCCGCAAGCCTGCACCCGCGCTTATGCCTCGCCTTTTCGAAGCAACCGGCGAACCCGAGTACGGCGAACTCTCGCCCGAACGGCGCGACGAGTTGATGGGGAAGATATCCCGGGCCGTCGTCGAACGCAACCTGACGGCGCCCGCCATTTTCTTTTTGGAGTCCACCAAACCCCTCTCGTTCATAGGCTCGCAAGTAATGGTCTTCTTCGACCCGCTGGTCCGGTCGATATTCAACTTCCAAGGTTATAACGACGTACGGCTGGCGCTGGAAGAACGCGAGAACGTCGACCGCTTGCTCGTCGCCATCGAGAGCTACGACGCGGAGTGGCGAGCGGAGATGAAACGGCAAAAGAAAATCCGAAAAAAGAACAGGAAGGCGAGCTCCGACGACAAGCGGCGTAAAAACCCGCCCACCGGCGAATAATATGGAACTATCCGACGTAAAGACCATACTGGCCACCGACTGCGGCAGCACCACCACTAAAGCCATCCTGATAAAAAAGGAGGGCGACGAATACCACCTGCAAGTTCGCGGCGAAGCCCCCACCACCGTCGAGAAGCCGGCCGAAGACGTCACCCGCGGCGTCCTCAACGCCGTGGGCGAAGTCGAGGAGCTGACGGGCCGCAAACTCATCGCCGACGACAAGGTCTACGTCGCCGAGGGGAAAGACGAGGGAGTGGATATTTACATGTCCACCTCGTCGGCGGGCGGCGGCCTGCAGATGATGGTCGCCGGCGCGGTCAAATCTATGACCGGCGAGTCCGCCCAGCGCGCGGCCCTCGGCGCGGGCGCCATCGTCATGGACGTGCTGGCGTCCAACGACGGCCGCCTCCCCCACCAGAAAATAGAAGCCGTCCGGCGCCTGCGCCCCGATATGATACTGCTCTCGGGCGGCACCGACGGCGGCACCATCAGCCACGTCGTCGAGCTGGCCGAGCTTATCGGCGCCGCGGACCCCAAGCCGCGCTTCGGCGCCGGCTTCCAGCTCCCGGTCATCTACGCCGGCAATAAAGACGCCCGGCCCAACATCGAACGGACGCTGGGCGAAAAGACCTCCCTGTACATCGTAGACAACATCCGGCCCGTCCTGGAGCGCGAGAACCTGGGCCCGGCGCGCCACGAAATCCACAACCTCTTCATGGAACACGTTATGAAGCAGGCGCCGGGTTACTCCAAGCTGATGTCCTGGACCGCCGTGCCCATAATGCCCACCCCCGCGGCCGTGGGGGCCATTATACAGACCATAGCGGAGCGGGAGGCGCTGGAGGTCATCGGCGTCGACATCGGCGGCGCCACGACCGACATCTTCTCCGTCTTCTCCGAAGTTTTCAACCGCACGGTGTCCGCCAACCTGGGCATGTCGTACTCCATCTCCAACGTCCTGGCCGAGGCCGGCCTGCCGGACATAATGCGGTGGGTCCCCTTCCCCAAATCCCAGCTCGACGAGCGCGACCTCCGCGACCGCATCCGGAACAAGATGATCCGGCCTACCACCATTCCCCAAACCCTTACCGAGCTCATCATCGAGCAGGCCATCGCCCGGGAGGCGCTGCGCCTCGCCTTCGTCCAGCACAAGGAGCTGGCCGTGGGCCTGAAGGGCATCCAACAGGAGCGGACCATATCGGACGCCTTCGACCAGACTATGACCGGCGGGACGCTGGTCAACATGCTCGCGCTCGACATGCTCGTAGGCTCGGGCGGATCGCTGTCGCACGCGCCGCGGCGGGTCCAGGCCGCGCTGATGCTCATCGACGGCTTCCGGCCGGAAGCGGTGACGTTCCTGGCAGTGGACTCCATATTCATGATGCCGCAGCTCGGCGTCCTCTCCACCGTTATGCCCGACGCCGCGGCCCAGGTCTTCGAGCGCGACTGCCTGGTGCGGCTGGGCTCGTGCGTGGCGCCGGTGGGCAACGGCAAGAAGGGCCATACCTGTTTAAAGATTACGGCCGATTGGCCGGGGCGCGGCCACATCGAAGAAGAGATAAAATACGGCGAGATGGCTCGCCTGCCGCTGGCGGTGGACGAGAAGGTCAAAGCCCGGCTCGATCCGGTGCGGCCTTTCGACCTCGGCCACGGAAAAGGGCAAGGCATAGACGCCACGCTGGAGGGCGGCGTAGCGGGCGTCATCTTCGACTGCCGCGGCCGGCCGCTCGAGACGCCCGAAGACGAGACGGCGCGCGTCGACGCCCTTCAACGGTGGTTGGCCGCGCTAGACGTTTATCCCGACCGCGGCTCGCGCAAAGCCGCATGAATCAGGGGGCGACGGCATGATTTCCCGCTACGGCTCGTTGTTCGCACTTTTAATACTCGCGTCCCTGGTCGCCGCGTCGGCGGCGGCCGACTGGTGGTACGCGGTGTACGACGGCGACAAGCACGTGGGTTACTGCCACGTCGTCGAAAGCAGCGCCAACCTGGGCGGCGCCCTGGTCAAGAGGTTCACCGCGGTGACCGAGGCCCGGCGCGACAAGGCGGGGCAATACACGTTCATGCATACCGAGGACCGCTACCGCAGCGGCGACTCGCTGGTCTACTACGCGTCGACGGTGACCGTGAAAGACAAGACTACGCAGGTAAAAGCCACCCGCACGGCGCAGGGGTTCTCCTTCACCATAACGAAGGGCGAAAAGGTCCAAACGTTGGAAGTCCCGGCGGAGTCCTTCAGCATGGTGGAGGCCAAAGAAGCGTTGGCCAAACTCACCGGGCTGGGAGGCAAAATCGAGGTCCGGGCGCTCGACCTCGAGACCGGCAAGGTCCGCAAAACCAAGTTGGAGTACGTCGCGGACCAGACGCTGGAGGCCAACGGCGAGAGCGTGCAAACGAAGGTCCTCCGGGCCAAAGGCGGATTCGGCGGCACGACCTTCTGGTTCGCCGAGGACGACTCGCTGGTCAAGCGCGAGGGCGAAACGCCGCTGGGCAAGGTAACGCTGAAGCTGACGGACGCGGCCTCGGCCCGGCCTTGATTTCGCGGATACGCCGAAAAAACCCGGCTAGGGCATCATAACCTCCCGGCCGGCTGCATATAGCATATAGTAGGAGTTCGTTATGGCTCACGCGTACACCCCGGGCCTTAAAGTAGTCGAGACGGCGCTGATACGCAAACAGCGGCGGCTGCCGCTCACCGGGGAAGTGCTGGTTAAAAAAGGCGACAAGGTCCACGCGCTGGACGTCGTCGCGCGTACCTTCTTGCCGGGCAACGTCGAGACCGTGAACGTGGCCAACAAGCTGGGGATGCCGCCCGAGGACATTCCCAAGTTCATGCTGGTCAAGGAAAAAGACGCGGTCGAGGCGGACCAGGTCATCGCCCGGATGAAACAACTCTTCGGCCTCTTCACGTCGTGGGCGACGTCGCCGGTAGCCGGGACCATCGAAACCGTCTCCGACGTTACCGGCCAGGTCATCGTCCGCGAGCCGCCGATGGAGGTGTCGGTCACGGCCTACGTCGACGGCGAGGTCGTCGACATTATCGGCGACGAGGGCGTGGACGTGGAGTGCGTCGGGACCTTCGTCCAGGGGATCTTCGGCATCGGCGGCGAGGCGCACGGCGAGATGAAGACCGTCGCCTCCGACCCCGGCTACGTTATCAAACCGGAAGATATAGGCCCGGAGTGCGAGGGCAGGGTAATCCTGGGAGGCAGCCTCGCCACCGCCGCGGCTCTCAAGAAGGCCATCGCCGTAGGCGCTGAGGCCGTCATCGCCGGCGGCTTCCACGACCGCGACCTCCGCGACTTCCTGGGCTTCGATCTCGGCGTCGCTATAACGGGTCACGAGACGCTGGGCGTAACGCTGGTGGTCACGGAGGGCTTCGGCGAGATGCCGATGGCGCAGGCCACCTTCGACTTGCTGGCCTCCTGCGAGGGGATAATGGCCTCCGTCAACGGCGCCACGCAAATCCGCGCGGGCGTAATCCGGCCGGAGATAATAATCCCGCGCCCGGGTAAAATTATGGCCAAAGTGGGCGCCGAAGAGGAAGACATGTCCAACCTGGAGGTGGGCGCGCGCGTCCGCGTCATACGCGAGCCGTACTTCGGCAAATTGGGCGAGGTCACGTCGCTCCCGGTGGAGCTGCACGTATTGGATTCCGAATCCAAAGTCCGCGTGCTCGGCGTCAAGTTCGACGTCGGCGGCGAGGACGTCATCCCGCGCGCCAACGTCGAGCTAATCGAGACGGGCCGGCGTTAATTTACGCCAAAGGATTAAGTCTATGAAAAAACTTACCGGCATTTTTATCGCGCTTTCCCTGGCCGCGGCGGCCGCGCCGGCCGCGCCGGAGGAGCCGAGCCTTCCCGTCACCGCGCGCGACGCCCCCAACGACGCCGGCGGCACCGTCGAAATTACCTGGCCGGCGTCGCCGCTGGAAAAAGAGGAGGGCTTCAAGGGGTACGAAGTCCAACGGCGTGCCGAAGGCGAGGAAGTGTTCGTTACCATAGGCGAACTCCTGGCGGGCGAGGTCGTCCACCAGGACCAGGAGGCGGAAGACGGCGTGCCGTACGAATACCGCGTACGCGCCCTTCCGGCCGAAGGGCCGCCCGTGGTCCTGGGGGTATCGACGGCGAAAGCCTCCGGCCAGTGGTTTAACACGGCCCGGACCAACGCCCTCGTCGGCGTCGTCTTCACCAGCTTCGTCATAATTTTCTTCATCTTACGCGCCAAGGGCGGCGCCGAACTCTTTGTCCGTAAAATCGCGGGGTTGGACGCGGTGGAGGATGCCATAGGCAGGGCGACGGAGATGGGTAAGCCCATTCTCTTCGTATCCGGCCTCGCCGACGCCTCAGAAATAGCCACCATCGCGGCGATGACGATCCTGGGGAAAGTAGCGCGGAAGACGGCCGAATACGAAACGCCGCTCATCGTCCCCTGCTACGACCCCATCGTCATGATCGTCGAGAAGGAGATAGTGCGCCAGGCGTACACCGAGATGGGCAAACCGGACGCCTTCGACGAGGATTCGGTCTTCTTCGTCACGCAATCGCAGTTCGGGTACGTGGCCGCGGTGGACGGCATCATGCTCCGCGAGAAGCCGGCGACCAACTTCTACATGGGCGCGTTCTTCGCCGAGTCGCTCATCCTCGCCGAGACGGGCGCCGAAACCGGCGCGATTCAGATAGCCGGGACGGACCGCGTTACCCAGCTGCCGTTCTTCATCACCGCCTGCGACTATACGCTGATGGGCGAGGAGCTTTACGCCGCGACGGCGTACCTGGGCCGGGACCCGCTGTTCCTGGGGAGTTTGAAAGGGCAGGATTGGGCCAAGGGCGTAATAATGGCGGCCCTGGTCGTCGGGACCGTATTTCTTATTATCTCAACCGACCTCGGCCTGTGGTTCGCGAAACTGTTCGAGACTTCGGCAAGTTAGCCGTGTCCGGAGGCACTTATGCGTAGGGAATTACCTCTCGCTATCTGTTTTATAATGGGCATCATCATGACGGTGCAGTTCTTCATTCCGCACCGCTATTCCCAGTGGCTATTCGACAACATGTTGAAGTGGCTCATCATCGTCCTGACCTTCGCCATGATCCTCGGCATCGGCAACCTCGTCAAACTCCACATCCAAAAGGTCCAACGGCGGCGGCGCGACTGGCTCTACAGCATCGTAGCGCTGTTCGGCATCACCGCTTCCCTGGTAACGGGCTTCGGGTGGGGCATCGAGGCCGACAGCCCTTTCATGGTTCTGTACAACTACATCCAGATCCCGATGCAGGCGACGATGTTCTCGCTGTTGGCGTTTTACATCGCCTCGGCCGCGTTTCGAACGTTCCGGGCGCGGACGATGGAGGCGACCCTGCTCCTCGTCGCCGCGGTCATCGTGATGCTGGGGCGGGTGCCGCTCGAGGGTATCGTGGGCCGGTGGCTGCCGGACCTGGCGGAGTGGATATTGGATTATCCGAATATGGCGGCCAAGCGCGGCATTATGATCGGCATCGGCCTGGGCGCCATTTCGACCGCGCTTAAAATTATCCTGGGTATCGAACGCTCGTGGTTGGGCGGCGGCGACTAAAGCGACGTCGGCTCCGCGCGCGGAGGTTTTGCGATGAACGTATACGAAAAATTCCTCCATATCGACCGCCGCTACATTTTCATCTTCGTGGCGCTGGGAGTTATCATCCCGCTGGTCTGGCCGCTGGGCCTCGCCGTTACGACGTCGCCGCCGGTGGAGAACGTCTATAACGCCGTCGAGGAGCTTGCGCCGGGGACGCCGGTATTAGTCTCGGTCGACTACGACCCCTCCACCCAACCCGAGCTTTCGCCGATGACGGTCGCGGTCCTGCGGCACTGCTTCTCCCGGGACCTGCCGGTCATAATAACGGTCCTCCACCCGGGCGGCCCGGGCCTGGCGCTCGAAATATCCGACCGGATTTCGAAAGAGGCCGGCGCGGTATACGGCGAAGATTACGTCTTCCTGGGTTACAAGGTCGGCGGGTCGGCCGTGATCCTTTCGATGGGTCAGGATTTCCAGGTTAGTTTCCCGGCCGATTATTTCAATACGCCCATCGACGAAATCCCGCTGATGGAGAAAGTCAAGAATTACAACGACATCGGCCTGGTTATTACGATGTCCGGCTCGACGTTCCCGGAGGCGTGGGTGGCGTACGGCTACGAACGTTACGGCGTGAAAGTCGCCGCGGGGGTGACGGCCGTCATGGCCGCCGACTACTACCCCTTCCTCCAGACCGGCCAACTCGTCGGCCTCCTCGGCGGCCTTAAGGGCGCCGCGGAATACGAGAAGCTGATCAACCGGCCGGACGACGGCCTCAAGGGTATGGACGCGCAAACCATCGTCCACCTCTTCGTAGTTCTTATGATACTACTCGGCAACATCGCCTATCTCTTCGTCCAGCGGGCGAAGAAGCGCGAGGCGGCGTAAGGGCGGCCTTTCGCCCTCCCGCGCGGAGGATACGTTATGCACATATCGACCGATATTTGGATCTGGATCGCCGCGATTCTTACGCTCTGCATTTATTCGTTCCTGTACAAGGACAATCCGTTCTACAAATTCGCGGAGCACCTGCTGGTGGGCGTATCGGCCGGGTACTTCTTCGTCATATACTTCTGGAACCTGATCGTCCCCAACCTGCTGACGCCCCTGAAAACCGGCTTCACGACGCTGTTCTCCGGCGGCGGCTTCACCGGGGACCTCGCGGCGCTGGTGCCGGGGATTCTGGGCCTCATCATCCTGACGAGGTTGATTCCCAAAATCGCCTGGATGAGCCGGTGGGCCATCGGCTTCTACTTCGGCGCCTTTCAGGGGATTGTCATCACTGGCTACATGCAGGCCTTCATCCTCGCCCAGATATACGGCACGTTTATGAAAGGGAGCAACCCGGTGTTCTCCATCGCCTACTTCGGCAGCTTCTTCGGCGACCCGGGGTGGGGCAAGATACTCCTGGCGGTCTCCGGCCCGCTGATGATAGTCGGCGTCATCTGCACGCTGACGTACTTCTTCTTCTCCAAGGAGCACAAGGGTTTCGTCGGCGGCGTCGCGAAGATAGGCATCGTCTTCCTGATGATCGGCTTCGGCGCTTCCTTCGGCTACACCGTCATGGCGCGCGTGAGCTTGCTCATCGGGCGGCTCACGTTCCTCCTACGCGACTGGCTGGGCATAATAAGTTGACGTGTCGTAATTAATTATGGAGCGATACCGCACTTATTTTAAGTGGGCCGGCGGCCTGGCAATTGCCTACGCCGGCCTTCTCCTTGCGAGCTGGTTCGTGATGGCGGCGAGCCTCGGCCCCGGCGTCTACGAACTCGCGGCGCCGACGGCCGGCAAGTTATTCGAGATATACGGCAGCCCGGCCGCTGCCTGGGCGGTCCAGCTCGAGATCGTCGGCTGGTTCCTGCTCGCCGCGGCGCTGCCCGCCTTCGCGATATATCTCGCGCGGCGGACGCCGGGACTGGCCTGGGGCGGCCTGGCGGTGGGCGCGCTGGCGCTGGTGGTGAGCCTGGTGGGCTACCTGCTGGAGGGTATGGCGTACCGGCTGGGCGCCGGCGGCGGCGAGGCGTCGCTGTTGGCGCTGGTGCCGCCGGGCGACCTGGTCCTCCTCTTCAACATGATGGCGGAGGCGCTGGCGCTGCCGATGACGCTGGCGACGTACGCCTGGTTCCTGTTGTGGGCGTTGGCGTTCTTCCGCGCGGCCTCGCGGCCCGCGCGGGCGGCGTCGTTCGCCTTCCTGCTGACGTTTATATTCTTCCTGACGTCGCTGGCCGGCTTCGCGCTGCATGCGCCGCTGCTGGCCAACGGCGGCATCTTCTTCCAGACGCTGGCGCAGGCCGCGGCCTTCGCGCTGGCCGGCGTGGCGCTGTGGACGGCGAGGGAGAACTGAATTGGGAGTATTTAAATTATTCCGGCGCTTGCCGCACGCGGCCCTGCTTCTCGCAGTTACGGCCGCGTTTTTTTCCACGTTTATTCTTACGCCGAAGTGCGGAATAAAAAGTACCCCGATCGGCGAAGACGGCTCTTGCGGGCCGTTTGACGAGGTCTTTACTTACGGGGACTGGTTCCAGGTCACCGGCGACGGCGAGTCCTGTTTCTACGGAGCGGAATACGAAGGTAAATACTTCATAGTATCGCCGGAAACGAAATACGGCCCCTTTGAAGGAATCTTAGCCTTAAGGGCTCCCGCGCAAAGCAACTCGTGGGGATTCGTGGCGCAAAGCGGTAACCGGATTGCCGTAATTATTAACAGCGAAACGCGGTTCGAAATCGACGGCGGCGGAGGAACCCTTAACGGTGGATACAGCACGTGTCAATGCCACGAGGTAATTGCGAGTAACGAAAAAATTACTTTGTCGCCGGACGGCTCGCGTTGGGCGTTCAGGTATTTTCGGGATGGCGGCGAATATGCTATCGTGAACGGCGAAGAGTTCGGCCCGTACGATCAAATATATTACGTCAGGGTCTCATCGGAAGGTTCGAATTGGGGTGCGGCGGTCGCCGTTGGGGGCCGCCAATATGCCGTAATCAACGGTAGGAAGTATGGGCCGTTCGAACCGGCGTCCGACCTGGGGAGCAAATATCCCCTAACTCACACGGAAATAGGTTTTTCGAGAAAACGGAACGCTTGGGCCGTGTTCGGCGGGCGGCACACGGAAAAAGAACGGTTAATCGTAAACGGCGTGTCCTACGGGCCTTACGATTATATAGATTGGTTCCGGTGGTCCGACGAGGGCGACTTATGGTACTACAATTACCGAAAAGGCAAAGAAGATTATTTAGTTTTCAATGGGATGCACTGGGGGCCTTTTCCACAAGAGGGCTTTGAGATGTGGCCTCGGGGCAACGTATCTAACGACGGTGACTCGTGGGCGGTGGCGTTTAACGGCGCAGACGGAGAATACGTAATCTTAAATGGTAGGAAGTACGGGCCGTACGAAAAAGTCTCAATCCCCGTATTTTCCGGTGACGGCGGCCATTACGGTTTTTGGATTAGGAAAAACGGTTTCGCGTACGCCGTAATAGACGGTAACGAGGAGGGGCCGTACGATTCCATTTGCCCTCCGTTTTTGGAAGGATCGTCATACGCCTATTGGATGAAAAGAGCCGGTTCCTGGTACGTCGTCGTCAACGGGGTTGAATGGGGACCGTACTCCACCGGTTTGCGACCGGAAACTTCCGAAACGCATATTCTGTTATCGGACGTCGCCTGGGCCTTCTGTAATGAGACCGAAGAGGGTTTTTATATAATTGTCGACGGCGAGGAGTACGGGCCTTACGACGCCGCGGATTCGTACAAAGATTTAAAAATGAACCGCTACGGTACGGCACACGCGTTGGTAGTAAGTAAAGGATACCAACAACCCGAATACGTAATAATAGGCGGCGCGAAACCCGGGCCTTATGTGAAATGTATAGCCTATACCGACGGAGACTGGGTTGGTTACTGGGGATTGAAGACGTCGTTCGGCAACAAGTACCGGCTCATTCATAAAGAGTACGCGGGGGCGATGGTAATCGATGAACGTTAATCGGGCGATACGCGCCCTCGCGGCCGGCGTTTTGTTATTGACCCGGCGGGAATCGGCCGCCCCCTACGGCGGCCTTTTTTTGTGGCCGCCTTGCCTCTCGCTTCCTGAGCCGTTATAATTTACGTAAACAAAGAGAGGTTTGAGCGTTGACGTACGAAAGCGACGATAGTTACTATCGACCCCGCGAGCGGCCCGGCGCCAAGTGGCTCGGCTACGCCGTGACCTTCGGCCTGGGCGTCGTCGTCGGCGCGCTGCTGTTCAGCCGCGGCTGCCTGTGCGCGCCCGAGGAGGAAGAGCCGGAGGAGACCGCGGCCACCGCCGAGATCGTCGCGGCCGAGGTCCCGGCGGAAATCCCGGCGACGCCCGAAACCGCGGCTACGGCCGAGGACGTTATCGTATTCGAGGAGCCGGCCCGGGCACCCGCGACCCCCGCTACGCCCCCCCGGACCGCCCCACCCCCCGCCAGGCCGCCGGAGGTCGTTACGCCTCGAACGCCGGCCCGGGGCCTCACCACCGACCAGATAAATCAAACGATTACCAAGCGCCGCGCCGGCATCAAGAGCGAGTACAACTCGCTGCTGAAGAACAACCCCACGCTGGGCGGCGGCAAGGTTACGGTACGCTTCATCATCTCGAGCCGGGGCGACGTGACCTCGGCCGAAATAGTCGAGGACACCGTGGGCAGCGCCGCGCTGCGCGCCGGCATCCTGCGGCGCGTCCGCACCTGGAAGTTCCCCCGCGCCCGGGGGGAATCCACCGTCGTCTACCCGTTCGTATTCGTCGCGAGCGGCAATTAAAGTCCTCCGCGTACGCCGACATAGTAAAAAAGCCGCCCCTCGGGCGGCTTCACGTTTGCGGTTTAATCATTTAATAAAACAGGGCCTTGACCTTGCCCACCGACGCCGGCTCGAGCGCGACGTCGCCCGGGCACTCCACCTGCCAGATGAAATCGTTCCCGCCGGAAATCCACAGGTATTCGCCGAGATAGGCCAAACCCGCCGGCGCCGCCGGCGCGCGAAATGACGCCGCGAGCGCGCCGCCGAGGCCGTATCCCACGACCCAACCCTCGGTCCCGTCTTCGCACCCCCATAGGAGTTCGTTGTGATAATCCCACGCCAGGCCCGCGAGGCGTTCGGCGGTCGCGAACGTCGACAACAGACTCCCGGCCAGGTTCTGGCGCCAGACCGCGCGCGGATAGTGGGAGCTGAAGAGGACGGCCCTGGGGAGGCCCGGTTGGCTCTGGTCCCCTTCGCACGCCAGGCCGCCGTCCAGATTGTAGCGCAGCGGCCAGGAGGCGTATACGCTCCCGCTCGCCTCGCCGCATTGGTACACGTAGTCGACGTCGTAACTGCCGAGCCACAGGTACCCGCCGTACCGATAGTCGAGCCCTTTGGTATACATGCCGAACGGCGCCGGGTACGACGCGAGAACGGAACCGCTCGCCGGGTCAACTTTATAAATATAAACCGGCGTCGAACAAAATACGTACAGGTGGTCCGTGCTCCGGGCCAGGGCCGCGGGCGCCGGCGCGGGAGCGGGAAACGAGCTCACGACCCGGCCGAGGGCCGCGAAGGCCGTCGCGGCCGAAATGCTCAAGACCAACAACGCAAACCGTAACGGCAAAGAAACCTCCGTACGCCCGAGCTCGTATTAATTATGGTTAAATTTTTAAAAAGGTCCAGCCGTCCCGCAGGGCCGACACAAAAAAATTGTGTCGGGCGGCCAAAAGGACGCCCGACACGGGTATTGGGGGGGGTCTTAGGAATATCAGGTATTAGCCCACTGCCAGGATCGAACTGGCGACCTCATGCTTACCATGCATGTGCTCTACCTACTGAGCTAAGTGGGCAAACAATCTTTATCTTCGGGAGCACTTAAGGTCGCCGATTACGTAAAATATATAACACACCGGAAAAGAGCTGTCAAGGAAAAAAACCATAAATACTGCCGCAATGAAACGCGCAATCACGCTTTTGCCGTGACGCCGGACGTACGCGTGAGGCGGGCCGGCGCGGCGAGGGCTTTTAAACCCTTCGCCGGGAGACGAAGTCGAATAACCACAGACGACGCGGTACGGTAAACCCTTTAGGAGGAATCGGCCATGGCGAAGAGATTGATAATTGGAGCGTGCGCCGCGGCGCTGGTGTGTTTCTCCGGGCTCGGTTGCCAAAGCTCGACTGAGCCGGGCGCCGGCGACGAGGAACAAGTCCGCAACCTTATCAACGATAAGTACAAGGCGTACTTCGACGACAGCTCGGCCAACGGCGGCGGGAAACCGAAGGACGACTTCCCGGGCGAACCGGTCTTCAGCATGGACGGCGAGGCGACGCTGCCCGTGTCCTGGTACCGGTCGTTGACGTACGCCAAACGGACCTACTGGGTCAAGATAGAAGCGCCCTACACAACAGCCGAGGTCATCGTGGAGGACGACCTGCATGGCTTGATGTACATCGACCGCTCGGACAATAAGATCTTCGACCCCGGCAACAAACCCTTCGCCATAACGCGCAAGCGTTACGCTACCTTCGAGCGCGAGACGACGGACCACCCCTGGGAACTCACGGCCATAAGCCCGGCGAGCTATACCGTTCAGGAAGAGGGGCGGCAAACCGTAACCATAACCAGCGTCCGCGTCGTTACCGGCGGCGGCTACGACCGGACCTTCACCGACATGGCCGAGCCGATCCCGCTGACCGAGCTTCCCCAGGTCGAGTACGGCGAAAAGGTTACCGTGACGGTCAAGGCCAAGAATACCTCTGGCGCCGGGTGGGTCCCCAAAACGTTCTGCTTCCTCCACCACGACTGGAAGCGCCACTACATGTTACCCGGAGAAAAGCAGACCTTCGAGGGCGAATACGGTATCACGGCCGAGCCCGGCGTACGCCACGGCGGCGTGAGCGCGATCGACGCGGGGACGCTACAGGACGAAACCGAGGACAACTACAACGCCGACGGGTGGAGCCTGCCGTTCGAAGTGTCCGAATAAACCCTTCTCCCCTCTCCCCTCTCCTTAGAACGGCGGCCTCCGGGCCGCCGTTTCGAGCGGGCATAGAGCGAAGGCCTCGGGAGCTAACGGCCATAACCCCCGCCAGCTACAGCGTTTAAGAAAAGGGGCGGCAAACCGTAACCGTCACTAGCGCTGGCTAAGACAGAACCCTACAGGACACGGGCCAACTTAACCCCTTTAACGACCTACCCAAAACCCCGTCCGCGTTACGTAGAAATATGTTGCGCAGACTAATTAACGTTGGTAGTATTTATTAATTACCTAAGACGACGTCCGTAAGGGAGGTCAAAATACGTAAAAATTTGTTATTAATCGCCTTAAGTTGCTGGACCTTAAGTGCGGTTTTCGGCCGCCTTGGCCAAGTGGTTGCTTCTTATTCCATCCCAGGTTTACCCTGTGGGCTCGCCCGGAATAATTCGTACTTGTATGCGTGTTGCTGGGTGCCCGAACAGGAGTACGTAATCTTCCGGTTGAACCCTTCGCGGGGTACTGTCGTAAATTCATACCGTACGCCGGGCCGATACTGTCACGGCGGGCTCGCTTATTCCTCAGGCGGGTACCTGTGGTTAGGGGATACGCCCGCTAAAATCGTATACCGCTTGAACGAAGGTACTGGCAGTCGTATTTCGGTTTGGTCAGCGCCGGAAGACTTTAACGGCGGCCTTGCGCCCCTTTGTAAGGGCGATAACGGCGTCGGCACGACCGCTTTGCTCGCGGTATGTAACTACCATACATACGTTTATTACCTAGCACTAAACAGCGGTAGCGTAATAAAATCGTACCACATACAAGGTAATATCGGCGACCCCGCTTATGACTGGCGTAATAAGATAATATGGGGCGGGTGGGGAGGTAAGATGGTGTACGGCGTTAGCCAAAGCGGCGTGCTTATCGCCTCTTTCGAAGGACCGAAATATTATCCGCGGGCTATGGCTTATCACGGGGAATACCTTTACTTAGGCTGCGCCAGCCAAGAAGAGATTTATGTCATTCACTGCCCTAAGGGGATTGGGATTTCGCCTTCTTCTATCGGAAGGGTCAAAGCGATTTTCAAATAAGAGCAAGGTCGCTTTCAGGTCGGGGGCAACCCTAGGCTATCAGCGCCTATTTTAACTTGCGCGTAAAGCCGCCCGTGCTATATTATTCGAGAAAACAACGCTAACCCTTTAACCTTCTGCTCCAGCGAGGGAAAGTATGGAATTCGAAATAAGGCCCATCGCACCGGTTCCCCCGGCCGAGATTGATTTCGACAACCTCGGCTTCGCGTTCATCCCCACCGAGAAGATGTACGTCGCGCGGTACGCGGGCGGCGCGTGGACCGACTACGGCCTGACGGCCATGGGCGAGTTCTGGATGCACCCCGCGGCCGGCGCCTACCACTACGGCCAGGCCCTCTTCGAGGGGATGAAGGCCCGGCTGACCAACGGGGGCGAGATCGTCCTCTTCCGCCCGCGCGACAACGCGCGCCGCATGGCCGACGGCTGCCGGCGGCTGATGATGCCGCCGTACGACGAGGGCCAATTCGTAGACGCGGTGAAGCGGACCGTCCTCGCCAACAAGGCGTACGTTCCGACCGACGAGCAGGGCGCGCTGTACATCCGGCCCGTGATGTTCGCCTCCGGCCCGGTGCTGGGCGTCAAGCCCGCCGACGAATACCTCTTCGTCGTCTTCGCGAGCCCGGTGGGGCCCTACTTCAAGGGGGGCTTCCACCCCATAAAGCTGAAGGTATCGACGGAATTCCACCGCGCGCCGGCGGAGGGCGTCGGCTCGGTCAAGGCCGCCGGCAACTACGCCGCCGGTATGTACCCCAACTCGCTCGCCAAGGAGGAGGGTTACGCCGAGATCCTCTACCTCGACGTCAACCACGAACACTTCGAGGAAGTGGGAGCGGCGAACTTCTTTTTGCGGAAAGGCGACGAACTCGCCACGCCCTCGCTGGAGGACTTGAGCATCCTTCCCGGCTACACCCGGGAGAGCGTATTGCAGCTCGCCGCCGACGAAGGCCTCAAAACCTCCGAGCGCGACGTCATGCTCCCGGAGATCCACGACGCGGACGAGTGCTTCTGCACCGGGACCGCCGCGGTCATCACGCCCATCGGCCTCGTGAACGTCGACGGCAAGGACGTGACCATCGGCGACGGCGGCGTCGGCAAGTACTCGCGCCTCTTCTACGACCTGCTCAACGCCATCATGCTCAAGGAGGCACCGGACAAGTACGGCTGGGTTATGGATATAGGGAAGAAATAACCCGGATATAACACGAAAAAGAACCCGCCCGCGAGGACGGGTTTTTCGTTATCTAAGCTTCGAACTTCACGGCTCTAAATTACTATGCCGGCCGCGAGCTGGAAAAAAGAGAAAGTCTTGTCTCTAACGAAATATTTATAAATGCCGGTGCCCGGGAAATAATAACCCCAATACTGGACGGAATCTTCGAAGCGGACGCCAGCTTCCAAAGTAAAGCCAATGCCGTCCTTATTTAAAATATCTATACCGCCCCCTAAATCCACGAATACCCCACTCGGGTCCGGGCCGCCCGGATAAACCGTTTTAAATTGCCCCTTATTATAACCGACATCCCCGTAAACTATGGGCGCTATTTTACCACTCGTTAGACTGGCCCGTACCGAGACGGATATGGGGCACGATTTGCCGTTTGGATAATCCTGATAACCGAAACCCAACCCTACTACGATCAGGTCGGCAGCTCGCAAGCCCGCCAAAGCCCACACGCCGGCGTTGGTCATATCCGACCCCGCCAGCATACCGCCTTTCACACGGACGTTAACTAAACGCCTCGCCGGTTCGTCCGTTCGCGATACGGCCGCGTCTGTCGCCGCCCGTCCGGCTTCAGTCCCGACCTTCGCGTCCGGTTGGTAACGGCGACAATTCGGGCAGAACACGGCCGAGGCCGGGATCTCCGCGCCGCAGCCGGGACAAATCCTCGTCTCTTCCGTTTGTGCCTCGTCCGTCGCCGCGGCGGCCGCGACCACGGAACCGGCTACCAGAGCCGCGAGCGCGACCGCGAACAACCTCATTCCCCGCAACATTCCCAACCTCCTCGGTTACGCGCGAGTTTTTTGTGCTTACGCTAGTCTAACGGAACGTAAAATGGTAATACGTCTCGTATATAACGTCGCCCTCCGGGTCCTCGGGCTCGATGGCCGAGCCGAACTTCTCGGCGCGGACGTGGTACTCCACCCCCGGCTCGAGCAGCCACAACCGATACGTGACCTCCGGGTAGGTATGCGCCGGGGGCGGGAAGTCGCCCGGCTCCTCGCCCGCCTTGTAGGTCTTGACGACGTCGGCCTCGCGGCCCCGCTTGGCCTGCCCCACCTTGACGTACGTGTCGCGAAGGTACACGTAAATCTCGTTATCGCTGATGTCGGTGATGAGGTGGTAGTCGGCCCCCGGCGTCTCGTACGCCACCTCGAGCCAATAGTAGAGGCAGCGTTGGCCGGTAACGGGCGCCTCGAGCAGCTCGTTGCCGTATACGCGCGTCTTGAACTCCGCCTTGCCGTCGACGAGCAGCGTATCGTCCTCGCGGCCCGTCGCGAGCGTATCCATATACTCGGCCGTCTCGACGCGGGCGCCGGGAGGGATTACGTACGCCGTCGGGTCCGGCGTCTTTTCCTCGCGGGCCGAGGCGCAGGCGACCATCGCTACGGGCAAAACCAAAACGGCCGCCGTCAACCACCCGTGAGTCATCGCACTACTCCTTTTCGTTTCCTTGCGTTCGCTAACCGGCGATTAAAGCGCAAAAGCCGCGGCAGCACAGCGCGATAACCTTGACGGGCGATTTCACGATTCGTTTCTGCTCCGCCACGGAATGCTTACGCTACCGGTACAATGCCTTCACGCGCCCCAGCGAGGCCGGCGCCACGGCGTTCAATCCCGCGTAGCGATAGATATACCCATTTTGACATAATACGAAGGCCCGTACGTCCTGGTCGGTAGGCCACAAGACGCCGGTGGCGACGCCGTACGGGCGGGCGGGCAACGTATCCAGAACGCGCCATTCGCGGTTGAAATCCCAATATAAATAATTGGAATCCCGGTCTACGCAGAGCCAATCGTCGTAGCCTATCACCGCCGACGCCGGGCCAGCGAAACTCGACAGCAACGACCCGGTCGTCTGGTTCAATCTAACGATAACGTTCTCGTCGCGGCACGAAGCGAACAGGCCGTTACCGTGGGTCGGGTTATAGGCGGAAAACCCGAGGCCGTAAGGTTTGCCGACAGGGCAGCGGAAAGAGCCGGTAACCGACCCGGCCATCGTGAGCCCGTATATGTGCCCGTTAAGGCGGTTGCTTATCCAAAAGCGATTAAACGAGTACGCGTCGAACGCGAGGCCGCGCGCGCCACCCGGTAAGGCGACGGTGAAACTTCCTACTATTGAACCATTCGTCGCCAACGTATATACCCTCGCCGGCGTCCCGGGCGCGAGCACGAATAAAGTGCCACGCCCCTCAAAAGCCATATCCCGAGCCCCCGGCGGCGCCGGGAACGACGCCACTAGCTTGGGCGGCCAGTCGGCCCCGGCAGCCGTCGCTAAGGCCAACGCCGTCGTCGCTAACGCCATTACTGCAGTCCCTCGTTTCATTTTTATTCCCCCTTGCTAAACGCTCACCCGCATTTTAAGCGTTATTCATCCCTTCGCCGCCCGCAGCAGCGCCACCGCCGCCACGCCCAGCAAAACGACGATCCCGGCGAGCGAGAGCGCGATGGCCTTGAGCGGCGATTTCACGATTCGTTTCTGCTCCGCCACGGAATGCTTACGTTACCGGTACATCGCCTTCACCCGGCCCAGCGAGGCCGGCGCGACGGCGTCGCTCTTAATGCCATTATAACGATATATATAACCGTTATGGCATAGGACGTAGCTGGTTACGCTTATGGCGCCTAAGGTAGTCCCCTCGATGCCCGTCGTGACGCCCCAGGGCCGCGCCGGTAGCGTATCCAGGACTTCCCAACTCGCGTAGTAATTCCAATACAGGTAACTGGTATAGCGGTCGACGGCCATCCAATCGTCGTAACCTATTACCGCGGTCGCCGGGCCGACGAAACTCGAAGCTAAGGACCCCGTCGTATGATTGATTTGTAGTACGTGGTTCTCATCGCGACACGACACGGTAAGGTAACCGGGGTAAGGACCAAAGCCATAATGAAAGCCGCCGAGACCATAAGGCGTTCCGGCGGGGCATTCGAAGGAACTAAGTACGGAACCGGTCGTGTCCAAGCGGTAAAGGAACCCGTTCAAACGGTTGCTTACCCACATATAAGTTGGGCTGGAGCCGGTCGTCGCAATGCCGCGCGCGCCGTTCGGGAGCGGTATACTGAAGCTACCGGTTATAGACCCGTTCCAAGTATTCATGGTAAACACCGTAGGCGTCGTGCCGCCGGCCAGGGCATACAGCGGCCCCTCTTCGAACGCCACGTCTATAGCCCCCGGCGGCGCCGCAAACGAGCCGATAAGTTCGGGCGGCCAGTCCTGCGCGCCGGCCGCGACCGTCAACGCCGTAACCAGCGCTACTACTAATATCCCTCGTCTCATCTCAGCTCCTCCTTGCTAACGTACCATCCTTCCTACCGTTAAGAATACCCTATCCCTTCGCCACCCGCAAGAGCGCCACCGCGACGCTGGGCGGGCGATACGCCCTCAGTCGCCCGTGGCCTTAACGGTCTCCTTCTCGAACATCAGCACTACCGTGCGCTCGGGCGCGCGAGGCCGGTGCGACACGCCTTTGGGTACGACGACCCCCTGCCCCGGCTCGAGCTCCACCGTCCGCCCCTCGACGTCCACCAGGAGCTTGCCCTCGAGAACGAAGAAGAACTCGTCCTCGCGGTCGTGCTTGTGCCAGTGGAACTCGCCCTCGATTACGGCGAGGCGCGCTACGCCGTCGTTGACGCGGCAGAGCGTCTGGTTCCACCATTTCTCGGTGCACGCGTCCGCCAGGCCGCGGGCGTCCACGACCTCCAGTGGCTCGTATTTTATGTCGGTATGTATGGAATACTCCATAGGCGCTCCTCGGGGCCTCTATCTTCGCGGGAGCGGCCGATTTTATATCGGCCGCCCACGGCGGCGGTAAACGCCGCCGCTTCTTACCTATTATATGATACTCGGCAAGTCCACGCCCTTCTCTTTCGCGAACGTTATGGCGTCCTCGTAGCCGGCGTCGGCGTGGCGCATGACGCCGGTCCCCGGGTCGTTGGTCAGGACGCGCTCGAGGCGCGCCGCCTGCTCGGCCGTGCCGTCGGCGATTATTACCTGGCCGGCGTGCAGCGAGTATCCTATGCCGACGCCGCCGCCGTGGTGCACGCTCACCCACGTCGCGCCGGAGACGGCGTTGAGCAGCGCGTTCAGGATAGGCCAATCGGCGATGGCGTCCGAGCCGTCGCGCATCGCCTCCGTCTCGCGGTACGGCGACGCCACCGAGCCACCGTCGAGGTGGTCCCGGCCTATGACGAACGGCGCCTTCGCCTTCCCGGATTTAACGAGGTCGTTCATCGCCAGGCCCATCTTAGCGCGGTCGCCGCAGCCGAGCCAGCATATTCGGCTGGGCAAGCCCTGGAACGGGACCTTCTCCTGCGCCAGCTTTATCCACCGCGCGAGCGCCTCGTCCTCCGGGAACAGCCGCAAGACCTCGTCGTCGGTGGCGGCGATGTCGGCCGGGTCGCCGGAGAGCGCGGCCCAGCGGAACGGCCCCTTGCCGCGGCAGAACATCGGCCTGATGTACGCCGGGACGAACCCCGGGAACGCGAACGCATCCTCGACGCCGGCTTGCCGCGCTTGCGCGCGAATGTTGTTGCCGTAGTCGAACGTCACCGCGCCCTGCTTTTGCATCGCCAGCATGGCCTCGACGTGAACGGCAACGGTCTCGAACGCGCGCTCGGAATATCCCTCCGGGTCCTTCTGCCGGAGCGCGAGCGCCTCCTCGAGCGTCATCCCCGCCGGGACGTAACCCTTGAGCATGTCGTGGCTCGAGGTCTGGTCGGTGAGCACGTCGGGGACCTCGCCGCGGCGCGCGAGCTCGGGGTGAACGTCGCCGGCGTTGCCCACCAGGCCGACAGACAGCGGCTCGTTTTTCTTCAGCGCTTCGTCGCGCCAGCGCAGCGCCTCGCCCGGGTCGGCCGTCATGCGGTCGCAGAAGCCCTGGTCCACGCGGCGTTGGATGCGCGCCGGGTCCACCTCCACGTCTATTATCACGCCCTCGTTCATCGTGACCGAGAGCGGCTGAGCGCCGGACATGCCGCCCATGCCGGCCGTCAATACCCATTTACCCCGGAGACTCGAGCCGAAGTGTTGGCGCGCGCACTCGGCGAAGGTCTCGTACGTCCCCTGCAGAATCCCCTGCGTGCCGATATATATCCAGGAGCCGGCGGTCATCTGGCCGTACATGATAAGGCCGCGGCCCTCGAGCTCCCAGAACGTCTCCCAGTTCGCCCAGGCCGGCACGAGAAGGGAGTTGGCGATGAGGACGCGGGGGGCGTCCGGCGTCGTCTTGAATACTCCCACCGGCTTGCCGGACTGGACGAGCAGCGTCTCGTCATTATCCAGCCGCCGGAGCGTTTCGACTATTTTGTCGAAGGCCGACCAGCTGCGCGCGGCCTTGCCGGCGCCGCCGTAGACCACCAGCTCCTCGGGTATCTCGGCCACGTCCGGGTCGAGGTTGTTCATCAGCATCCGCAGCGCCGCTTCCTGGTGCCAGCCTTTGCAGCTCAGCTCCGTGCCGCGGGGCGCCCGGACCGTACGCGGTTTACTCGTCATAGGGAACAACTCCTTTTCGGATATGAACGACTCTCCCCGGATTATAAAAAATAGGCCGAGCCGGGGCAATAGATTAATAAGCGCGTCGATATATTATTTTAATAAAGAAGCGGCCGGCTTAAAGCCGGCCGCTCCCCCTTAAAGCCGGCCGCTTCTAGCGCGTTAAGGTAACGGCGGCCTTTACGGCCGCCGCCGCAGATTCCTCTAAAGGTTAAAGTAATCCAATACGCCGCTGAAGGGATAATCAAACTCGCGTTCGCTCAACCCTTCCTTAATGGGATTTAGGAGTATATATTTCAATACGTTCTCGAACTCCTTTTCGCCATTTATTATATTATCGACGTACCCGCGCTGCCAAAGCGTGACGCCGGTTCGGGCTTTACGGAACGCGGCCGTCATCGGGCCCTTTATTGAACGGACGATTCGTGGAAGCGTAATCGCCCCCTGCGGCTGCACCATTAGATGAACGTGATCGGGCATTATGCAGTAGCCGTAAACGTAAAAACTCTCTTCCAACCTTGCCCGGATTATTATCGATAAAAGCGAGGCTGCCAACCGCGCGTCTCGGAAGTGGGGCGCCCGGCCTTTCGTATTAAAATTAACGGCGTAAGTGACGGGGTCGCCGTAATCGACTCCCTCCAGCCGCAAAGAGGGCCGGCCTTTATATTTCGAATAATCCATATCTCATAATATCATAACGGGTTAACAATAAAATACGGCAGGCGTAAAGCCTGCCGCTTCCTAATTATCCCCTATATCCAGAAGCGACGGCCTACCGACCGCGTCGGCGTCCGCGTGAAACTCTACTTCGACGAAGCGGGCCGGATAGTGAAGCCCCTCGAGCCTGTCCCTTACGTTTCGCGTTGAGCCGTTTTTAATTCAAAAATAAGCACTTACGGCGCGGCGGCCGTCGGCGTTTTTGCCGGAAGGCCCCCAATCTGCTATACTTACAGGTAATGGAATTCAAGTTATCACCCGAAGCGGAGACCAGGCGCCGCGCCGCGGCGCTGACGCAACTCGGCATAGACCTCTACGACCGAGGCCGGTACGACGCCGGCGCAGCCGCTTTCGAGCGGGCGCTCGCGCTCGAGCCGGGCCGCGTCCGCGCGATACGGGGCGAAGCGCTCTGCCTCTCGCAGCTCGGTCGGGCCGGCGAGGCGCTGAACCACGCCGAAGAAGCGGTCAAGCTCGCGCCGGAATCCGGATTGGCGTACGCCACCCTCGGCCTGGTCCTCCATCGCCTCGGCCGGCGCGAGGAAGCCCGGGAGGCCTTCCGCCGCGGCCTGGATTATACCCCCGACGACTACCGCGTCTACTACAACTTCGCCTGTTACTGGGCCGAGGTCGCCGACGAGAAGCGATGCCGGCGGTTCCTGGAGCCGGCGCTCGAGCTGGCGCCGGAGACGTTCGGCCAGACGGCGCTCAACGACCCGGACCTGGCGCGCTACTCGCGCGAGAAGTGGTTCGCGGACCTCGTGGCCGCCCACCGCTCGCGCTCCGCGACGTGGCAGCCGGGGGAGGCCGGCGTTAATACATAACGGCCTCGGCCGGAAGCTCAGCTCCAGGGGTTTCGGGGAAAAGAACCGGCGGCCTTGAAGGCCGCCGTCCTTTTTACGGGTCGAAAAAAACCCCGCTTTTGCAAACGGGGTTTTTTATCGCCAGTTAGCTGAGAGGTATTATTTGTAGAGCGCTTTGACTTTGCCCAACGACGCGGGCGCGACCCCCAGAGTACCGGTGTTGAAATCGATCCAGCCGCCTCTAGTCCCTATCGATATGGACCCTTGCCCGCCGGCAACCTGATTCGTCTCATAATAACGTACTTCCGGCGTGCCGGACGGCGTGTACGCGCTGATGTTGAAAGACGCCACCCACGTCCCCGGCGAGATCGGGCCCTGAATCCGGAACGAACCGCGGGTAGAACCGCCCAGCCGCAGGTCCATGTTGATAAAACCAGAAGCCGTCAAAGAGGAATAGGTTATGGGGATATGGACGACCGCCGAGTTGAGCTGCGTCGTACCGAGGTTACGGGGTCCGTACACCGTGTCGCCTACGTTCCACCAATACGGGGAATACCGAAGAGTCATCGTGTCGGTAGCGAGCGGGAACGATGCGACTACCGTCGCGCCCAGCGCAAACGAGGGTATTAAAAGTAATGCCAGCCACTTCATCTTTTGTACCTCCTTTTGGTTTTCGTATATGTACGTTTATAGCACAGAAAAGAATAGTTCGCAAGTATTTTTTATTAACGTCTTTTCCCGCCCAAGCGGCCTCGCAACGATTTTATAAACGCTAAAATCGCGCGTACGGTAGAACCGGCCTGGGCGGCTTCGGTTAAACTAAACCGGCGGCCTTGCGGGCCACCGTCGTTTCTGCGGAGGGCGACCCCGCAGCGCGCGAGCGGAGCGAGCGAAGCGAGGAGGCGCGCGGAGCCCGCGTAGGACGCGCGGGTTTTTCTTCGCCCGCGCGGCCGGAGCGGCCCCTAAAATTTCCCCCCCCCCAAAAAAAATCACGGCGGCCCGAAGGCCGCCGTCGTCTCACATCCGTATTTATTATTCCTAGTCCTTGGCCTCGCTCCAGGTGAAGCCCCACTCGGCGGAGCCCTGCTTCGAGCTGACGGCGACGTAGAACTCGCCGCCGCCCTTGATGCGGACGTGCGCCTGGCCGTCCACGTCCTCCACCCGGACGTTGCCGGTATCGCGCTCGTCGTCCCTGACGTTCACCAGGCGGGCAACGCCGGCGAAGCCGTCGATGCCGAAGGTGCACAGGTATTTGCCGTCCCGCGTAACGTCGACCTCGAGCCTGGCCTCGGTGAAGCAATTGAACTCGATCTCGATTTCCGCGGCGTCGGTGGTGAAGGAGAAAGTGTCCACGTCGCCGGCGCCGGTAAGGGACCCGGAGTAGCTGTGGATGTAGGCCAGCGCGGCCGGAGCTAAAATTGCCGTAAGCGCGAAGACGAAGACAGCCCGAGCTCTCACGTTCGTCATCTTGTCCTCCTTTGGTAACTCCGTTCATTGCGTGCCGAAACTCATATCCGTATACCATAATCGCGGGTTAATATCAAATAATAAACGGCCCGGGCGGGTCGCGTTCAACGCGTCGGCGCGCGGCGTACGCGCGGCTTTTATGTTATATTAAAATAAAAGGGGACTGCCGTGGTGACG
The DNA here is from genome assembly GCA_965602215.1 of uncultured bacterium. Classification (GTDB taxonomy): domain Bacteria; phylum RBG-13-66-14; class B26-G2; order WVWN01; family WVWN01; genus WVWN01. Next base: position 2,817 of record CBFCYS010000012.1, on the reverse strand, counting down.
ATAAAGAAGCAAATTATATTCGGTAAGGACGGTAAACCGCTCGCCGTAGTCGTCGACCTCGAAACCTTTAAGGAAATCGAGGAGCTACTCGAAGACGTCGCCGACCTGAAAATCGTCGAAACGCGCGAGGGCGAGCCGGACCTCGACTGGGAAACGGTAAAGGCCGAGCTCTAATTTGTACCAGGTACAAATTAAACCGTCGGTCCCCCCGAATATACCCGCCCACTTTCGCTTGTCCACTTCCGGAAGCCGGCGTTAGCCGCGCCGACGGCCGCCGCAACACACTCCACACCCCCCTACCCCACCGCCTTCCGCAGCATCTTAGCTAAACTCGCCGGCGTCGTTCGCTCGACGGCGACATCCTCGCAGCCGTTGAACCGGGCGAACGCGACGAGCTTCGCGCCGAGCGCGTCCCGGAACTCGGCCGACGGCTCGAACCCCTCCTCGAGCGCTAAGTTCTTCACGACAAGGCACCGCCCCTTGCGCTCGGCCTTGGCGTCGAGCCGCGCCGCGAACTCGTCTCCCCAGAGCACCGGCAGCGCGAAGTAGCCGAAGCGCCGCTTCGCCGCGGGCAGGTAGCACTCCAGCGCGTAGTCGACGCCGAACAGCCTCTTCACGCGGTCGCGCTGGACGACGGCGTTGTCGAACGGCGAGAGTATGTGCAAGCGGGGGGGGCGGCGTCGCCGCGAGGCCGCCCGGCGGTCCAGCGTCGCCGCGGAAGCGAAATACTCCGTATCCGGCAACTCCTTTATCCGGACAGCTACGACCTCGCCCTCGGCGGTCAAGGCCGCGAGGCCGGCGTCTACAACGGCGCGGCCGAAGTCGATGTGGCCGTATATCTCGCGGCGGCTTGCTACGCCGTGGGCCCGGAGCGCCCGCCGTACGGCAAACCGGCCCAGCTCGTCGTCGTCGGGGACGGAGGTGTCGACGCCCGGGGGCAACACCCGCTCCGATACGTCGTAGACGCGCTGGAAGTTGCGGCGTTCGGCCACCATCAACCGACCTTGCCACATCAACAGCTCCAGCGCGACCTTCGCCGGCTTCCAGTCCCACCAGCCGGAGCTCCCGCGGCCCTTCGGCGCTTTGAAGTCGGCCGCGCGGAGAGGCCCTTCCTTTTCCACGCGCGCCATTACGGCCGCCATAACGTCTTTATGGCGCTCAAACAGCCGCGCCATCCAGCCGACGCCCCACGGGAACGCCCGCATCTTGGGGATATAATAACGGTAGTCGCTCATCGGCAGGTACGACGCGGCGTGGCCCCAATACTCGAACAGGCGCTTGTCGCGGCCGTGCAGCTCGTCGAGCATCGCGGCCTCGTAGCCGGGGCAACGCGCCCACAACGTATGATGGTGCGCGCGCTCGACGACGGCGAGGGTGTCGATCTGTACGTACCCCAGGTGTTCGACGACGCGGCCTACGCCCTCCTTGCCCTTCGGCGTACGCCCCGGCCCGTCCAGCAACTGCGCCCGGAGCGCGAGACGCCGGGCGCGCGGGAGCGATAACGTAATTTTTTTCGACGACGGCATAAAACCCCTTTCGAAACGGCCTCCCCGGCGGGTTAATTAGTTCCGTGATTATAACAAGCTGCGCCGCGGTATCAAGGGCGGCGCCCCCCCTTTCCGCTTGCAATCCCGGTACTATTTGTTATAATCACTCAACGGGCGAGTTTCTCGCCCGTTTTTCTGTGTCCGGCGCAAGCGGAGGTTTCCTAATGTCGGTAATCGCGATGATAGGCGCGCAGTGGGGCGACGAGGGCAAGGGCAAGGTCGCGGATATCCTGACCTCCCAGGCGGAGGTGACGGCGCGCTTCAACGGCGGCAACAACGCCGGCCATACGGTCGTCGTGGGCGACAAAACGATCGTCCTGCGGCTCGCGCCGGTGGGTATCCTGCGCGCCGACGTCCGCTGCTACGTGGGACGCGGCTGCGTCGTCAACCCGGCGTACCTGCTGGAGGAGCTCGGCCGCGTGGAGGAGTTCGGCGTCGCCGATTACGACCTGACCGTCGATTGGCACTGCCCGCTTATCCTGCCCTACCACATTAAACTGGACCAGGCCGGCGACGAGGCGCTGGGGCGGTGGCGCGTGGGAACGACGGGCCGCGGCATCGGCCCCTGCTACGCCGACAAAGCCGCCCGGCTGGGCCTGCGGCTGGCGGACCTCTTCGACGAGCAACGCTTGAAGGAGCGCCTCGGCGCGCTGGCCGACCGTCACGCGCCCACGCTCGCGGCGCTGGGCGTCGAGCTCGACGAGCAGGAGGTATTGGCGGGCCTGAAGGACCTGGCCCCCCGGCTCGAGCGGTACGCCGGCGACGCGGCCGCCGCGGCGCAGGACGACGTTAAGCGCGGCGCCAATGTCCTACTGGAGGGCGCCCACGGCCTGCTGCTGGATATCGACTACGGCACGTACCCCTTCGTCACCTCCTCGACGATTCACCCGGGGGGCGCGTACGCCGGCCTGGGCCTGCCGCCGGACGCCATAGACGGCGTCGTGGGCCTGGTCAAGGCGTACCAGACGCGCGTGGGCGAGGGGCCGTTCCCCACCGAGCTGGACGACGACCTCGGCGAGCGGTTGAGAAGCCGGGGCAACGAGTTCGGCTCGACGACCGGGAGGCCGCGGCGCTGCGGCTGGCTGGACCTGGTCCTGCTGAAGTACGCTGTCGACGTCGCCGGTATCGACTATATTGCGCTAAATAAGTTGGACGTATTGGACGGCGTCGAGGCCGTCAAGGTATGCGTGGCGTACGAGCTGGACGGCGAACGCATCGAGCGCGTGCCCGCGCCGCTCGACAAGCTGAGCCGCGTCGCGCCGGTGTACGA
>CBFCYS010000011.1:0-33472 GCA_965602215.1 uncultured bacterium | reverse complement strand
GGGCCTGGGGACATCCTACTACGTGGGCGGCGGCGTCGTCGTCCCGATATGGTCGCGGGGCGGCGCGGTGTCGCCGTCGCTCGAGCTCGCCACCGACGTCGGCTTCAGCTCCAAGGCCAAGGAACTCGAGTACCAGGAGCTTCAGGGTTTCAAACTGTCCTTTAAAGCTATCCCCATCATGGAGAATATTATATTCGGCGTCGCGGTCGGCCCCGCCAGGCCGTTCGTGGGCTTCGGCGCCGGCGTCGCGATCGTGCCCTGGAAGTTCACCCAAATCTCGAGCGGCGTGGAAATTGACAGCCAGACCGAGGTCAAGGCGGCCTTCGGGATACCGTTCGGCTGCGAATTCCGGCTTACGGCCAACGTCGCGCTCGGCGCCCGGGCCGAATACGCCGTCATCACCGGCGAGGCTTCGCCGGAGGTCAGCATCGAAAACGTCCACACCCTTATGCCGGACCCGTTTTTACTTACCGGCGTAGCGCGCGTAGATTTTTAAAGGGAACCCATAACAAGCGAAAAGCGCCCGCTCGGGCGCTTTTTCTAAATCGTTATCTCCGTCTTACCACTCTTCGTAGAACTCGACGCCCTCGCGCTCCTGCGCCTGGAGGAGGCGGTAGTGCTCGTAGCCGTCCAGGAACTTGAGGATGAAGACGCGGTTCTCGGCCTCGGGCGCGAGGCTGAGAAATCTGCGGTAATAACCCGAGGCGTTCTCGTAATATTCGAGCTCGCGGTCGAAGCGGCGCCATTTTTTCGCGTCGGACCCCTTGATGCGATATATGTCGCCCAACATCTCGTACGCGAACGGCTCGTCGGCTTTCTCGCTGCTGATTTTATCGAAGAGCGCAAGCGCCTTGTCGAAGTCGGCGTTGTGGCGGTAGCACGTCGCGAGCGCCGTTTGGATGTCGTAGTTTTCCGGCGCCAGGCCGCGGGCTTTCTCGTAATACTTGATGGCGTCCGGGTACGACTCCATATTTTCGTACGCGATGGCCAACAGGTAGTGGGCGTCGAGGTCCTTCTTGTCCAAATCGCAAGCCTTCTTCAACACCGCCGCGGCGTCGCTGTACCGGTCTTTACGCAGGTAAACGTAGCCAAGGTCGGTGCGGGCGCGCACGTGCTTGCCGTTAAGCCACACCGCCTCCTCGTACTCGGCGACGGCGTCGTCCAGCCGGTCCTGCGCCTTGTACAGGCGGCCCAGCTGGTAATGGGCTTCGAAGGATTCGGCGTTTATCTCAACCGCCCGCTTGAGCTCGCGTTCCGCCGGCTTCCAATCCTCCATCGCGATATACGAGCGGCCCAGGCCGAGGTACGACTCGATGCGGCGGTCGTCGGCGTCCTGGGCGCGTACGTACGCGCGCACCGCGTCGGGCCACTGCGTCGTCGTCTCGTACAATTCTCCCAGCGATAGGAAAGCGTCTATCCTGCGGGGGTCGATTTCGGTGGCGCGCTCGAGAGCCTGCTCGGCCTCGTCGTAATTTTCGCGCCGAAGCTCCATCCGGCCGTGGTCGTAGAACGCGTCGTAGTACCGCGGGTTCTCGCTCTCGGCCTTGCGGTAATACGTCGCCGCGGCCTCGAAATCCTTCAACCCCTCGTTGGCGCGCGCCAGATAGTAATACACCCGGTCCGCCAGCTCGCGCGGCGAGCCCGCGGCCTCCAGCACGCGTTTGGCGTCGCGGTACTTCTCGCGGCCCACGTACGCCTGCCCCAGGCCGACGCGAGCCTCGACGTTGGAGGGTTCGACTTTGATTACCTTCTCCAAACTGTTCTCGGCGGCCTCGGGCCGGCCGGTAGCCGCCGCGGCGAGGCCCCGGTACAAGTGGCCGCGGATGTTGTCGCGCGACAGCCCCACCAGGCGGTCGGCGTATTGGTACGCCCGCTCGGGCTCCCCCTCGCGGTAGAGGAGCTCGCTGAAACGCTCCAGCGCGAGTTGGTGGTTCTCGTCGCGCGCCAACGCCTTCTCGAACGACGGGCGCGCCTGGTCGTAATCGCGAAGGCCGAATTGCGCGACGCCCAACTGGCAGTACGCCTCGGCGTCGCCGGCGCCGGCGTCCAGCGCGTCCTTGAGGGTGCGCTCCGCGCGGGGGTAATCGCCGTCGTGGTTGTACAGGGTACCCAAAAGCAGCAGGGCCGCGCTGTCGCGGGGGCGCAGGCTCACGACGCGCTCGAGCGCCTTGGCGGCGCCGAACTCGTCGTCGAGGGCGAGGCGGGCCTGGGCCAGATGCCAATACGCGTCCGCGTCGTTCGGCTCCAGCCGGGTAAGCTCCTCGTAGTGCTCCGCGGCGGGCGCGTAATCGCCCCGGCCGAAGTATATAGCCCCCAGCCGTTCGTGGGCCTGGACGTCACGCGGCTCGGCCCGCAGCACCCTCTCGTACTCGGCTACGGCGTCGTCGGCCCGGCCGAGTTTGGTCTCGTATATCGCCGCGAGCTCCAGGCGGTCCGCCGTATCGCCCGCCCGCGCGACCAGCTCCTCGAGCGCCTTGGCCTGGTTCTTGTAGTCGCTGCCGGCGGCGTAGAGGTCGGCCAGCGCCCGCCAGCTTTTAAGGTTGTCGGGATCGGCCCGGACCACGTCTTCGTACGCGGTGACGGCGCGCGACCTCTCGCCGAGCTTCTCGGCCAGGAAGGCTACCTTGTAGGAGAGCTCGGCCGACTTCCCCACCACGTCCTGAAGGCGGCCGTAGTAGTCAAGGGCGGCCCGTTCGTCGCCGGCGCCCTCGTGCGCTTCGGCCAGGCCGCGGAGCGCGTCGGCGTTGGCGCCGTCCAGGGTAAGGGCGCGTTCGAACGCGGCGACGGCGTCGCGCCACTCCCGGGCGGCGAGCGCGGTTTGGCCTTCGTAGAGCAGGTCGCCCAGGTTGCCGCCTTCCTGGGCCGCCGCCGGGAAACACATAAAAGCCGCGGCCGCGAGTACCGAGGCCGCCCTCCGGATCGGTTTGAAATTATTACCCGTCAACATTTTTTGCCGAAGGCGGGACTCGAACCCGCACGAAGTTAAACTTCACTAGACCCTGAATCTAGCGCGTCTACCAATTCCGCCACTTCGGCCCGTTACTATCCCTAAATTATATTCGCCTCTCGCCTTAAAGTCAAGTTATTAACGGAAAACGCGGCGTCCTTGCTTTTAGCGCGCCGGTGTGATATTAATTGACGTCAAAACGACGAGCCACTCTTGAGAGAAAGTAGGGTGAAATATGCGTTTAGTTTTAGTAATCCTCTCGGCCGCGGCGCCCGCGGCGGCGATGATGTGGGGGCTGGGCGTGAGCGGCGGGTTCGGCATGCCGGCGGGCGACTACGGCGAAGTCGTCGGGGCTTCGGCGGTAGTAGATGGTCGCGCCATCATATGCCTTACGCCCAACCTGAGCCTGACCGCCGGCGTCGGGTACCGCGTTAAACACGACCCCAAGGACTTCGACGGGTCCGACGTCGCGAGCTACGACGTTTTGCCCATCCTCGTCGGCGCCAACTACCGCTTCGACTATTTGCCCTGCATGCCGTACGTCGGCGGCGGCGTCGCCGCGGCGATATCCAAAGCGACCGTGCCGGCCGAGGCGGGGCCCGAAGAGCACAAGGCCACGCGCCTGGGCGCCTACGCCGACGGCGGGATGGAATACTACCTGGCCGAAAACTTCGGCCTGGATTTGCGGGGCCGGTTTATGGCGACCTTCGGCGGCGACCGCGTCACGTACCGGGACGCACCGGTAGAAACCGATAATTATATAGCCTTCGACGCGTTGGTAGGCCTATTCCTCTACCTGTAACCGGCCCCGGTTTGCGCTTGATTTACCGCCGGGCATATGTTAGCTTGCCGCGTTAGCGTCAACAGCGTGTGCTGACAAGGTTTATGGACGAAAAGAAAGAAATCGAGCTTCACCTGCGCGTCGACGGCGTCGAGCACGGCCCCCTCACCGTCGGCGAAGTCAAGGCCTGGATCGACGGCGGCAAGTTCCACCGGACGGACTACATCCGGATGGCGGACAAGAAGGCCTGGGTCAAGGCCGAGAACCTGGTCCACCTCAAAGCGCTCTTCGAAGAGGCGCGCGAGAAGAGAGAGCGCGGCGCCTTCGCCACCTGGCTCGGCAACGTCCGGGAGGGCAAGCCGCCCATGGTGCTCACGTCCGTAGGCCGGGCCGAGGAGCAGAAGCGCATCGCCGTCGAACGCGAAGCCCTCGCCGAGGAGCGGGCCGCGCTCGAGGAACAGGGAGAAGAACTCCGCGGCCAGCTCGAGAAGACCATCGCCGAGCGCGAAGAAGAGCTCGCGCGGCTGGAGGCCGAACGGGAGGACGCGCGTAAGCGCCTGGAGGCCGAGCGCGACGAGGATGTTAAGCGCATCGCCGCCGAGCGCGACGCCGAACGACAGCGGCTCATTACCCAATACGAGGAAGAAGTCGCCGGCGCCAAAGATGAACGCGACGGCGAGGTCGCGCGGTTGGCCTCCGAGCGCGAACGCCTGGACTCCGAGCGCACCCGCCTGGCCGAAGAGGAACGCGAGCTCGCGACGATGGGCAAGGCCATGAAGCGACGCCGACGCCTGCCCTTCTTCGTAGCCGCCGGCGTGGTCGTGCTCGCGATACTTATAGCCGCGCCGTTGTATTATTTTAAGATATATCTGCCTGGCCAAGAACTAAGCGACAAACTCGCGCGTATTTCGGCCTTAGAAGAGCGCATCGCGGGATTGACCGCCCAACTCGAGGCGGCGTTAAACGCCGGCGACGTCGCTAAGGCCGAGGAGATCGCGAAAGAGATCGAAAAGGCGCGCATAGAGAAAGAAAAGCTGGCGGAAGAAGTCCCCGAGGAGAGAATGCCCACCTCGCGCGGTAAGGCCAAGCTGGCGGGCCTGCTGCGGGCGGAGGGAGGCGGCGCCGAGGACCCGGCGCGCTCCGGCGGCGCCATAACCGCCGGCCTGGGCGGCGCCATGGGCGGCGTACGCTCCACTTACGGCCGCGAGCTCGGCCGGACCCCCGGCCTGGAAGGCCACGTCATCGTGAGGATAAAGGTGGCCGCGGACGGTAGCGTGACCGGGGCCAACGTCGTCTCCTCCACCATCGGCAACTCCGCGGTGGAGAGCGCCGTAACGGCCGCGGCCCGCCGCGCGCGCTTCCGCCCCGCCGCCGGCGATACCTCCCTCACCTACAAGTTCGACTTCTCGCCGTAGCCGATATCATATAACAAATAATAAACCCGGCCCAACGGCCGGGTTTTTTATATACGGCACGGTCTTAGACTAACGCGTTATTGCGGTAACGTAGGGCCGTACCTTTAGGTGCGGCCGCCATATATTATTTAAATATGAAAACGAAAAGCGCCCATACCACGTACCCATCTGCGGCACCGTAGGGGCGCAACACGGGCCGGCCTGAAGATCGGCCCCTACATATACCCGGAATGTAGTGGCGCCGACATTCCTGTCGGCGGTTAGGAGTAGCCGTCAGTTGGTAACAACTGACGGCACATTTTGGGGGGGCGCACGGCTGTTTGCCCCCGGCCACGACGCGGGCCGACCTGAAGGTCGGCCCCTACATAGAACGTCGTCCGAGGCCCCGGCGTTTACGCCGGGGTCGGTCACCAGCCACGGCTTACAACGCCGCGTTCACGCGGCGCTGCGGGCCGACCTGAAGGTCGGCCCCTACATATCCCACCGACAGGAATGTCGGTGCCACAGTAAAAAAAACCCGGCCTTGCGGCCGGGTTTCTCAAACGTCCCCTTGCAGATCTAACCGGTCTTCGCCGGAGGGGAGGTTTTGTTGTTGGTTTTCTTGGCCTCGCGCGCGGCTTCGGTCTCCGCGAGGGTCCGCTTGCCGAAGCGCGAGTAGACGACGGCGCCCATGCCGATGCCCGAGGCGGCGATGAAGATTATTTTGCCGACGCCGCCGAATACGCCGCCGACCATCTCCATCGGGCCGCCGGGTAACGCGATTATGTCGCCCAGGAGCGCGGCGCCGTGCAGCAGGAGCAGGCCGATGAAGGTCTGGAACATGACGTGCTTCTCGCCGACCAGCCGTCGGCCTATTATCCGCGCCATCACGACGTAACCGACTAATACCGCGACGATGGCGGCGAGTATCACTATGGGAATCAACGGAATGCCGATGATGGAAATCGCCATGAAGACCAGCGCCACCGGCAGGATTATCATTATCCCCACGCCCAGCAGCGCCGAGCGCGGGAAGTCGCCGGCGAGGTGCTCGTCGACGCGGCCGAACTGGCGGGGCAGGAACGCCGTGAGTAAGAGCGCGACCAACATCAGGAAGCCGAAGAAGACGACCTCTTTTACCAGCTCCACGATCCGGTTAGTAAGGTCGCTGGCGGCCTCGCCCAGTACGCCGAGCCACTTGAGACCTTTCAGGCCGGGGATGCCTCCCTCGACGTTCACTTGCTCGCCGCCGACCTCGGCCTCCGGCGAAATATCGGCGGTGCCGCCCACGCTCACCACGTCGCAGCAGATGACGGCGGTGGGTTCGACGCGTAGGAGGCCGCCGACGCACACGACGTCGCCGTTCACCGTACCCCTGACGGTCATGTTGCCGCCGATGCATACCGCGTCGCCCTCGACGACTTCGCCCTCTTCGATAACGAGGTCCTGGCCCATGGCCACGCGGTCTTCGCCGTCGACATCCTCGCACTCCCCGCAAAGCTCATCCAATTCCTCAAGGTCCAGCGTGAGCGCTATCTCGCCCGTCGCCGCGGCCTCGGCCGTTCCGGCCGTTTCGCCGGTCGCCGCGGTTTCCGCCGCAGCCGTCTCGGGCTCCTGCGCGAGGGCGGGCTGCGCCGCGACGAAGGCCACATTTAACGTTAGGAGGACCGTGATAGGCAATAACACTTTCATCTTTCTCTCCTTACTTAAAGATCGGGGATAAGAACTTTTTATACAATCCGTACCAGCGGCGCCGCGGCCCGAGAGCCTGCGCGCCACACCAGGTAGAAGAGCGCGACGGCGACGAGCGCGCCCGCGTAAACCGGCGACGACGACTTAAGGCCTTCCCAGGCGAGGTGCGAGCCCGCCGACGCCAGCGCCGAGGCGAGCTTCCCGACCACGTCCGCCGGGACGGCGAGGGCCCGGCCTACCTTCCAATAGTCGACCACGGCCGACACCGCGCCGTTAAAAGCCCCGGCCGCCGCGGCCCCGAGCGCGGGCTTGAACAACCACGCCCACGCGCCGGCCGCGGCCGCGGCCGCCGCCGCGGACGCGGCTATCGTAACGCGCGCGAAAGCGCGCCGGATGCGGGCCTGGCGGGCTTTCGCGAGGCGGGCGCGGTTCATTACGCTCGCCGCGAAGTCGCGCGACGGCTCGAGCCGGGGCGCCGCCTCGAACGCGGCGACCGCCCGGGCCAACCCCTCGTACTCGCGGCGGCACGCCGGGCAAGCGGCGAGATGCTCGTCGAAACGGATAAGCTCCGTAACGTCAAGCTCGTCGTCGAGCGCCGCGTGCATTAAACCTTTAATTTTCGGGCATTTTTCCGCCATCGTCGTTCTCCATCAATTTATACGTATTTTGCCAGCGTTTGTTGCAGCTTTTCGCGGCCGCGGTGGATGCGCGCCTTCACGGTCCCGAGCGGCATATCCAACGCCTCCGCGATCTCTTCGTACGACATCCCCTCGCGGTGCCGCATAATGAGCGCGCCGCGGTACGTCGGCGGGAGCGCCGCCAGCGCCTCGTCGACGGCCTGCCGGACCTCGAGCCGCTCGACGAGCTCGTCCGGCGCCAGCGTACGGTCCGGCGCGTCCGCATCCCGGAGTCCTCGCCCCTCTTCATCTTCCCACACCAGCGAGACCGTCGGCACCCTCTTCTTGCGGAGCCAATCGAGGCAGTGGTTGTGCGCTATGCGATATAAATAGGGAGAAACCGATTTGGAGGGGTCAAAGCCGGATAGGCCGAGGTAAAATTTTACGAAAGTTTCTTGCGCCAGGTCCTCGGCTACGGTGGCGTCGCCCACCAGCCGCCGGCAATAGTCCAATATGCGGCGGCTATATTTGTTGACGAGGTCTTCGAACGAGGCCTCGTCGCCCGCGGCCGCGCGTTGCGCGAGGGCGCTGTCGGCGTCGGCTTCATTTACGGATGTCGCGGCTGCCATACGAGTAGACGACGAAAGGGAAAGGGTAGACTCCCCCTTCCCCTCCTTAATAAATAATACGTCAACCCGGCGTAGAAGTTGCCGGTTTAAATATATAAATCGGAAAACGCCGGCGCGGCGCCGGGGGGGTCGGCGGGCGGCCGATACGGCAACGCGGCTACGGCGGCGGCGAAATCGCGGCTCGCGGCGTCGCCGCGCGATACCTCGGCCAGGTCCGGCATCGCGCGCCGGAGCGCTTCCGCGGCGGCGTCGACGTCGCCCGGGTGGCCGTCGGCGTAGAGCAGCGCCTCGCCGTCCGCCTCGAGCCGGCAAACACGGCCTGCTATCTCGCCCGCGCCTTCGCTTGGCCTCCTCGCCCGCCAAAAGGCCGCTTCCGCCGGCCGCCGGAATAGGCGGAGCCGCGTCCGCATTATCAGGCCGGCGCGACCGCGCGAGCCCAGGAAGAGCTTGGATAAGTCGTAGCCGGCGACGCCCTTTATCGTCCTGCGGCCCGTCGATACCAACTCGCCGTCGTCGTTCACGAACGAGAGGCCGAAGAGGAAGCGATAGAGTTCGCCGTACGCCGGCGCGAACGCGTTGGCCGGGTACCGCGCGACTAATTCGCCCAGCGCCATCGCCGCGCCGGCGGGCGCAGCAAACGGCAACCACAGCGGCGTCTCGTCCAACAGTCGCTCGAGCTCGTCCGCGGTCATCGTCGCCGGCGTCTCGCAATAGTAATCGGCCGCGGCGAGGGCGAACTCCCCCGTCAGCCCGGGCCCGGGCGTTACCAGGACCGTTTCCGGCGGAAGCTCCCGCGACGGCGGCTCGCCGCCCGCCCAGGGGTGGAGCCGCCATCCGCGCTCCCGGCACAACGCCGTTAGCGCCCGGGCGCCGGCCTCGTCCGCCGGCGTTGCCGCCGGTTTGCCTGCGACCTCGCGAGCGGCGCCGGTTCCAAGTACCTTCTCAATTTCGGTCAACATAACGCTACGGGGCCATCTCTTCCACGGCATCCAGGACGCGCGCGGCGCCGCGGCCGTCGACGATGGCGCGTCCGGCCTCCGCCATCGCGCGGCGGCGGCCTTCATCCCCCCACAACCGGCCCACCTCGCGGATTACGGCGCCGCCCGGCCTCAGCTCCGCGGCCCCGAACGTAACCACCGCGCCTCGCCGCGCGAAGGCGTCGCTCTCGGCCTCCTCGCGGGGGACGTGGGGGACGGCGACGGTGGCGACGCGCTGGCTCAGCAGCTCGTACTGCGTTATGCCGCCGGCCGCCAGCGCCACCCGGGCCCGGCGATACAGCGGCAGCATATCCCGCGCCGGCGCGTGGACGTCGACGCGGTGGCGGCTTTGGGCCGCCGCCTCGCGCGCCCTGACGACGTACGGGTAAGCAGGCCCCAGTACCAGGTCCACGTCGAGCGGCTCGAGCTCGGCTAAGGCCGCGAGCGCCAGGCCCGCGTAATCGTCGGCGTCGGAGCCACCGAAAGTAATAAGCAACCGCGTCCGGCCCGGGTCGTCCGCGGCGGGCGGCTCGTCGGCGTAGGCCGGCGGGAGCGGCACGTACGCCGGCCCCAAGAGGAAACGCTGCGGCGGCCAGAGCTCCTCGTACCGCGGCGGCGGTTCCGCGACGCCGGCGTTCACGACCAGCGGCGCGACTATGGCCTCGCCCATATCGTCCATAGCGCATACCGGCACGCCAGCCTCGCGTAGCGCGCGGTAGAACGCCGGGTCTTTGCCGCGCAGGTCCGTCACCAACGGCGCGCCGCCTACGGCGTCCGTTAAAAAGGCGACCTCCTCCTCGAGCGAAGGAGGGACGGTCGCGACGTCGCGGCAGCCCCGGCTCGCGGCGAACGCGCGCGCCGTGGCGTCGCCGTTCAGGGCGAAGCGACAGCGGAAGCCGCGGCGTGCGGCTTCCGCCGCCAACGCCATAACGCGGCCGACGTGGCCCAGCCCTATCGTCGGGCCGCCGTCCACGCGAAACCAGATCGTCTTCAGCATGGTAAATTATTAAGCGGCCTTAAGGCCGCTCGCTCGAGTGGTGCGCCTCGCGCGCCGACGCGCGCCCCCGCCGCCGGGCGAGGCGCCGGTACCATATCCTCAGCTCGCGGCGGAGCGACGAATACGCCGCCCGGGCCGCGGCGCTCCCCCTCGCCCCCCGAACGCGACCCAAATAAATATGTGCGTTTTCCGAACGCACGTTACGCCTTTTTGTCGCCGCCGGCCGCTTCCGCCCGCGCCTTTCGCTTCCGCACGTGCGAGAAGTGTAAATACAACCAGGCGACGATGCCGATAAGGATAAAGATGCCGATGACGAGGTCGAACTTGTGGAAGTACCCGCGGATATCGTGCCAGCGCTCACCCATTTTCAAGCCCACGTACGCCAGCGCCAGGCACCAGGGAAACGACCCTACGAAGGAGTACAGGCAAAACTTGCCGAAGGGCATCCGCGCGATGCCGGCCGGCAGGCTGATGAAGGTCCTTATCACGGGCAGCAGGCGCGCGATGAAAACGGTGGCCGAGCCGTATTTATTGAAGAGCCAGTCGGCCCAGGCGAGCTCGCGCTCCGAGAGGAGGATCCACTTTCCCCAGCGCTCGATGAAGGGCCGGCCGCCGTAGTAGCCGGCGGCGTAGGCGACCACAGAGCCCACCAGGCAGCCGAAAGCGCCGGCCAACGAGACGAGCCACAGGTCGAAGCGGCCGGTCGCCACCAGGCTCCCGGCGAAAGGCATTATTATCTCGGAGGGCAGCGGGATGCAGGCGCTCTCGATGGCCATGCAAACGACGACGCCGGCGTAGCCGAGCGTCGAGATAACGTTCATGACCCAGGCACCTATGGGTTCTATGATGGCGTCGAAGAGATTCATCTACCTCCCGGAAGCGGAAAGCATTTCAGTGAAAGAGGGCTTTGACGCGACCCAGGCTGGCCGGCTCGACGGCCTTAACTTCCAAATCCCCCGCCCAAACCAAGAAATTTCTCATAACCTCGGCGCGGTCGGTATCGTGCTGGAGGTTCTCGAGCGCGCAGGAGAAGAGGACGATTTTGTACCTCTCATCTTCCTCGCGGCCCGGCTTCCGGCCCGTAGCGCGGATAACGGCGCGGTGGTGGCGCTTGCGCTCGAGGTCCTCCCACCAGGCCGAAGCGCCGCCGCCCGCCGGCTCGAGTTGGTCCGGGAAGTTCCGGTGTTGGCGCCAATTAATGGTGTAGGTTTTCCCATCGAAGATGGGGCACAAGTCGTCGCCCACCAGCTTCCAATCGTCTTCGACCCGAATCCAGTTGTCGAAGTTGTCCTGGGGGTATTTAAGTTTAAGGTAGTCGGAGAACAGCGGTTTGTAGAGCTGCTTCTCGTGTACGGCGTCGGCGACGCAGTTCCAGGCGATGTACATACCGGCGAGCATGAGCGTCGTCGTCCCGGGCGTCCGGCTCAGGAACGCGACGAGCGATTCCTGCTCCGACGGCGAGAGCGTAATGTTGCCGCGCAGGGGGTCGGAGGCGGGGGCGTCGCCGGAGGTGGCGGTGAACCAGATTACGACTTTGTATTTACGCAAATCCTCGAACGTCGGCTCGCCCTGCCTATAGTGGTCCCACACCACGTACGTGACTCTTGGGTCGGCGTCGCGCAGCGCCTTCTTGTAATATCGGGTGAAATCCTGCGGGTTAGCGACGCCGTCCACCTGGTCCGAGACGAGGAGGATGCCGTGGGTGCCGTAGGCGGAGAAGGCCGCCGCGGCCGCGACGGCCGCGCTTATGATTACCCTGGCCATTATTGCGGCTCGATATCCCGCGCTTTATACAACTCGCGCAGCTCGTCGGCGTTCTTCTTCTTCATTTCGACCAGATGGTCGTCGAACCGGCCTTCCCCGATTTCGCCGACCCGCCGGGCGAGGTGGGGCGAGGGAGGCGCCAGGTGGCGGCCGTAGAGGCGCCGCGCCAGGATGGCGACGAACGGCTGCACTTCGTCCGCCGGGCAGCGCGTCGTGCACAGCCGGCACAGGATGCACTCGAACGAGAGCTTGGCCACCTTCTCGACGTCGCCGCGGAGCGCCGCGGACATATATTCCATAACCTCGAGGTTTTGAGGGCATATTAGCGTGCAGGAATTGCAGCCCATGCAGCGCGTTATTTCGGGATAATGCTCCAGCAGCGTCTTCTCGGTGGGCACCATCGTCTCTATTTCGTATACGGCCTTGTTCGCCGGATAGAACGGCAGCTGGACCAACTCCATATTGTCCTCGACGACCGTCTGGCACGCCAGGCCGGACTTGAGGTGGTAGTCGCCGGGGATGCGGTACGTCGCCGAGCAGGCGCCGCACACGCCGCCGCGGCAGCCCACGCCGCGTATTAACTGGTAGCCGGAGAACTCCATGGCCTGCAGGATGGTAAGGCTCGCGGGCACGCGGTACTCCCGACCCATAACGCTGATAGTTACCTTTTCGACCTCTTCCACCGGTATATCCTCCTCGGCTGGTTCGTCGCGCGAGGGATTCGTGATTACGTCCTTAAAAACAGGCCCAGCAAAACGCCGATGGCCATCGCCACCACGGCCATTAAGTATTTATCCAAAAAAGACAGCGTCCTCGACGGCGCGATGACTTCCGGGACGCGCGTGTCCACGACGAAGTCCTTCAGGTTCGTCTCCACCTGCGGGCAGGCCAGGATGCAGGCGTAGCACTGCTCGCAGTCCTCGCCGACGATGGACTCCAACGCCATCGACGTCCGCTGCTCGGTCTTTTCCAGGCGTTCCGGCTCGCGGCGGAGGATGGGACAGGAGTCGACGCAGTTGCCGCAGGCGATGCAACCCTTGTCGCCCGATATCTCGACCTCGGTCAACGCCAGCCGGTGGTACGGTTTTATCCCTTCGGACAGGAGGCGGCACCGCGCCACGGGCGGGAATTCCTCGTCGAGCACGATGTCCAACGTTATCCGGTAGCGCGGGGGCTCGTAGTTGAAGTACGGCGACATAACGCTAATTCACCTCAGTCCCCCGCTCCGGCGAGCGGCGGGTGACAACGGTCGCAATTGGCCGACGGCGGCACGACGCCGTCGCGGATGGTGCGTTCGTTGGCGGGGCAATCGTTGAAGAAGAAGACGCCGTCGTCGTCGAGGCCCACGGCCTTGGCGCCCCATACGTGGATGCGGCCCGTATGGCAGCGGCTGCAGGTATCGGCCCGCGGGACGGCGCGCTCGTACTTTGGGTCCAGCTTGTGGACCAGGCCGGCGTGGCACGAGTCGCACGTCATATAGTCCAAGCTCACGAAGTACACGTCGCTGCCGTGGCACCGGCCGCAGACGTCGCGTATCTCTTCGTGGCGCGCGTGGTCGTACGACAGCGCGTCGACGCCGGCCGCGAGCGCCGGCTCGAGGTCCTCGCCGGCGACGACGTTCACCTTCTTATAAGCGTTGTGGCACTTCTTGCACTTCTCTTCCTTCGACCGGGTGTAGATGTCGAGATTGTTGAAATCTTCGGCGGTGGTAAGCGCGATGACCGCGTCCTTGGCGCCCAGCCACTTGGCGTCCACCAGGCCGAAGACGCCCGGGCCGAAGTGGCAATCCTTGCAGCGGACACCCTCTTCGAAGTGCGCCGACGCCCGCCACGGCTCCTGGAACCGCTGGTCGAAGTGGCACAGGTAGCAGAACGTGTTGGAACTGGAGAACTCCAACAGGCCGAAGCCCCCCACGCCGGCCGCCACGACGACCGCCGCCCACGCGACTATCTTTTTCCCTATCTTGACCGTAAACGCCATTTTTATTTAAACAAAGCTCTTACGCGCCCGAGGGAACACGGTTCGACGGCGGCCTCGCTCTCCCGGAAATATTGAATGCGGTGGTTCCTCTCGTCGGCGACGTAAAACCAACCGTTGGGGCCGAACGTACAACACGCCGGCAAGTAGAACTCGCCCGGCTCCGAGCCGCGCCGCCCCCATTTGCCTATAAAAGAGCCCTGGTGCGTAAAGTACTGGACGCGGTCGCTATATTCGTCCGTTACGAAGATCCGGCCGTCGCCCGGCCCCCCCAGGCCGCGAGGGCCTATGAACTCGCCGTTCCCTTTGCCCTCTCGACCCCATTTCCCGAGAAATACGCCGTCGGGCGTAAAATACTGTACCCTGTGATTATATTTATCCGCAACGTAAACCTTGCCCGAGGGCGGGATTAAAATCCCCCGGGGGCCGTTGAATTGGCCGTCGCCGTCGCCCTTCGTCCCCCATTTCCCCAAAAAAGAACCGTCGGCCGTAAAATATTGGATGCGGTGGTTCAAGCAGTCGACGACGTAGACGTGGCCTTCCCGCGACACCGCTACCCCGCGCGGATTATCGAGCCGGCCGTCGCTCGAGCCGTACCGCCCGCACTTGCCGAGGAAACTCCCCGCGTGCGTGAAGTATTGGATGCGGTGGTTGCGGGTGTCGCTAACGTAAACGCGACCCCACTTCACCTCGACGCCCCACGGGTAACGGAATTGGCCGTCGCCGTTCCCGAAATAACCCCATTGCCCCAGGTAACTGCCGGTAGCCGTAAAATACTGGACCCGATGGTTTTCATAATCAACTACGTATACCAGGCCGTTCCCGACTATGTCGCAGTCCACGCCGAACGGGCAATTGAATCGCCCGGGGCCGGTCCCGAAAGAACCCCACTCCCCCCGGTATACGAACTCGCCGAAAGCCGCTCCCGGAAACACCACGCCGGCGGCCGAGCATATTAAAAAGCAACGTCTCATACGTACGTCCCCCCTACAGGTTCCCTACGGGGATTACACCCGTTCCTCGAAGAACTCGGCTTCCTCCCGCTTCTGCTTGCGCAGGTACTGCGCCACCGCGGCGGCCACGCTCGGCGCGCTTATCCCCGCCGGGCACTTGGCCGCGCACTTGGCGCACCCCACGCAATACTGCATCAGCCGGGCTACCTCCTCGTAATCCCCCAGCCGCGCCCGCAGGACCATCTCCATCGGGAAGAGCTTGCCCTCCACCCGCTTCACGGGGCAGGCGCCGACGCACGTCTGGCAATCCATGCAGTTGAGCGACTGGCCCGTCCCCTCCACCAACGCCGCCTGAATGGTATAGTCGAAAAGCAACACGACGATGAACAGGACCGCCAACGAGTGAATAGTGACCCGCTGGAACCGGAGGCTGGCGAACCACAGCGTTATCTTCGATACCACCGAGAGCCTCGGCGCGTCGGCGACGCCTTTCCACACGGCGTCGCGGGCGGCGTTGATGGTGCCGTACGAGGTAACGGTCGCGCCGGTTACGGCGTCCACGTCGACGTCGGCGCGCCCCAGTAAAAATTCCCGCAACTCGTCGAAGGCCGTCGAGGCGATCGGAATCGTGTCGTAAGACTCTATTACCTCGAAATCCGCTACCTTGTGGTCCTTTACGGTTACCTCCACCTTGACCGGGCCGCGCCTCCCCACGCCCTCGCCCTCGTAGACCCCGTTCTCGGCCAGCAACACGGCGTCGCCGAAGTGGCGGGCGCGCCACGCCCGCATGTTCCAAACTTCGAACGCCGCGAAGCCGTAGAGGCCCGCGCCCACGACCAGCGCCGCCGCCAGGACGTACGCCAGGCCGCGTTTGTGCTCCCGCCACCGCTTGAACGCCCACACCGCCAGGCCGGCGTAAAGCACGCCGAGCGCCAACAGCCGCCCGCCGGCGAACGTCAACGCCACGACGGCCAGCACGAACGCGAGCCGCAACCACCGATTGGTGAAAGATAGCCGGAACTCAGCCAAGCTGCCGCCCCCCGCTCGAGCGGTACCACTCGTAAATTTCGTCGATGTATTCGCGGCCTATCATGCCCTGATAGATGGCCCCCTCGACGACGTCGAGCGGGACCTTCCCCTCTCGTATGGCGCGCGTCGTCGCCACGCCCATCTTGCCGAAGATGCCGGCCAGGTTGAGGTGCTGGACGCAGAAGCCGTTGCAGTTCCCGCAGCGGATGCACAGCAGGCCGCGGTTCTTTATAAAGCGGCGATAGTCCATCGTCCGGCACGCCACGGTGAGTTCGGCCTGAAACGTTATCGACGCCGGGCAGTTCTCCAGCGTCGCGTAGCACGCGCGGCACTCGTAGCAGTACGCCGCGTCCCACATCCCCAGCGCGATGGGGCGCAGGACGTCCAGCGCCACCGCGGCGCCGATGCCCACCATGACGGCGCGGTTGAGCGCGGGCGTCGTCATCCGATCCGTCAAATTCGTAAACGGCGCGTAGCGGTGTATCCCGGGCAGCGCCGCCGGTTTGTCGACGTCGCGCGACCGCGGGAGCCACTTCACGCGGGGCTGTTCCTTGTCTCGCTTGTCTTCTGCCATAGGCGGAATTTTTCTAATATTCTAAATTAACCCGAAGCTCGCCGCAACCGTTTATTCGCGGCGGGCACCGCTACCGCGGCAGCAGCAGCGCGATAATTAAACCCGTGATGAGGCCGCCCACCGCGCCCTGCAGCAGCTGCTTGGGCGAGCGCATGTCGAGCGCGAACGCTATAATGCCGCCGCTGACGGCGCCCGCGACCAGAAACGATACGAAGAACGGCATGCTATTCCTCCTGTTGCCCCGACTTCTCCGCGAGCGCGGCGCGGACCGCCTCGAGCTCGCGCGCCGCGTCGGCGGCCTCCTCGCCGTCCAGAAGCTCGACGGCCTCCTCCAGGCTTTCCCGGGCGGCTTCGAATTCGCCGGCATGGGCCTGGCTCGAGCCGAGCAAATACCAAAAAACGCCGTTTTCGGGCTCGAGCTCCGTCGCGCGTTTAAATTCCGCCGCGGCCGCCGCCGGTTTGCCGACGTGCGCGTACAACCCGCCCACGTACGCCCGCAGCTCGGCGTCGTCGGGCGCGAACGTCGCCGCCCAGGTGATATGGTCCGCGGCCTCGACCATGTCGCCGGCCTCGAAAGCCAGCCGCCCCGCGGCCTTGCGAGCCGCGATAGCGACCGTCATATTGCCGTAAGCGCGCGAGGCCGCCGCGGCGTACGCCAGGCGCGCGGCGTCGAGTTCGCCCAACGCCTCCTGCGCCTTCCCCAGGCCCAGGTAGTATTCGCCCCGGTCGTCGCTCCAGCCTATGGCCTCCCGGTATTCGTCCCGGGCGGCCGGGGCGTCGCCCGCGAGCAGAAGAGCCTCGCCCAGCATGGCGTGCGTCGCCGGCGCGTAGACGGATAAGTCGAGGGCGCGTTTGAAATCCCGGGTCGCGTCCTCCCGCTCGTCCATGGCCAGTAGTATCTCCCCGCGGAGGGCGTACGCGCGCCACTCGTCGGCGTTTTGTTGCAACGTACGCTCGATCTCGAGCCGGGCAAACTCCAAATCGCCCCGCCGGTAGGACAGCTCCGCCAGGCCGACGCGGGCCGGCGTAAAGTCGCCGTCCGCGGCCAGCGCGCGTTCGTAATAGCCTCGGGCGTCGACGTCGTCGTCGGCCACGCGACCCAGCGCATATAATAGTATCACGTCATCGTGTTCGGCGTATTCTTCGTACCAGGCCTGGCCTATTATCTCCAACCCCTCCTCGCGCAGCACGTCGAGGTAGAGCAGGTTCAACGGGACGTCCAACGGATAGTGGTCGAGCGAGTACTGTAAAAATGCCGCCGCCTTCTCCGGCTGGCGCGCGCGCAGCAGCTCGAGCGCTTGCTCGTGGAAGTAGGCCGCCCCCGGCGCGCCCTCGTGCTCGTGGCCGGCCGCCGCCCCGCACAGGGCCAACGCCAGAGAAAGCGATAACAAGCGTTTCATCATTGTTTGCCGGCCGCCGCTTCGGCTTGTTCGAAGACGTACTCCGTCAGGACGTCCGCCACCATTCCTTCGTCGTCCCACTCCCGCTAGCGTGCGAGGACGCGGCCCAGGAACTCGTCCCGGCTCGCGGCGTCGCCCCGGGCCCCGGCCAACAGCGCCCGGCCGTACAGCACTATGGGGTTTGTAGGACTCATCTCTTCGGCCGCGTCCAGAGCGGCCTCCGCCTCGTCGAGTTCCCCCAACTCGGCCGCAGCCACCGCCAATCCCGACTGCGCCTGGAAGTCGCGGGGGTTCCCGGTCGCCGCCGTCGCGAAGGCGTCCCGCGCCTCCGACCAACGGTCGGTGCGCACCGCCGCGACGCCGAAGTTGGCGTACGCGTACGACGGCTCCGGCCCCATTTCAACCAGTTTTTTTAAATAGTTATAAGACGCCTCGAAGTCCCCCGTCTCGGCCGAGAGCACGCCCGCGGTGTTCAGCGCCTCGGCGTTGCCGGGCGACGCGTCGATGACCTTCACCGAGAGGGCGAGCGCCTCCTCTTTATCGCCGCGGGCCCGCGCCACCGCGGCCTTGCCGTTCAACGCCTTCACGTTGTCGGGGAATAACGTCAGCGCCTTGTCGAACACGACCTCCGCCTGTTCGGTATCCCCCAATTGGTAGTAGCAATATCCGGTCATAACCAGCGCCCGGCCGTCGCGCGGGTCAACGCGGTACGCCTTGTCGTAATGGTCGAGGGCCTGCTCGAAGAGCCACTTCTGATAGTACACGTCGGCCAGGTTGCGGTGGGCGTCGGCGAACTTGTCGTCGCGCGCGACCGCCAGGCTCAGCTCGGCCTCGGCCTCGTCCATCCGGCCCGCGCGGTACAATCCCCACCCCCGCAAGTTGCGCCCCATGGCGTCGTCCCGCAGCTGAAGGGCGTGGTCGCACGCGGCGAGGCCTTCGTCGTACCGCCTCAGCTCGAAATATAACCGGGCCAGCGCGAGGTAGTTCTCCGCCGTGGAAGGCTCGAGCTCTATTACGGCCTTCGCCGGCTCGAGCGCCTCCTCGAGTTTACCGCCGGCGTAGTAGACGTCGCGGAGCGCTATCTGCACGTCGGCCTCGTCGGGCTGGGCCCGCGCCAGCTTGACGAGAAGCTTCTCGGCCTCGGCCAGTCGGCCCGTAAAACGGTATACGAAGGCGAGGTTAAGACGGGCGTCGACGTTGTCGGCGTCGAGCGCGAGCGTGGCCTTGGCCCATTTCTCGGCCGCGGCGAAATCGCCCAGCTTGACGTATATATCCGCCAGGTCGCGCTTGATGCGCGCGTTGTCCGGCGCGTTGCGGCTAAGCCGCTCCCACTCCGTGGCGGCCTCGGCGTACCTGTCCTGGACGATATAAAACGCCCTCAAATTATTCAACGCCGAATCGTTGTACGGGTTTATCTCCAACGCCGCCAGGAGGGGCGGCAGCGCTTGCTCGTAATCCTCCTCGATGACGAGGTATATGTAACCGAGGTTACTCAGCGGCGTATCGTACGCGGCGTCGAGCTCGGACGCCTTCTCGAACGCGAACTTGGCCTCCTCCGCCTTGCCGGCCCGGAGCAGCACGGCGCCGAAGTTATTGTACGCCTGGGCGTTGTCGGGGTACTTCTCGAGTATCTCGCCGTAGAGCTGGACCGCTTCGGCGATTTTACCCTCCTGCTCGAGCCGGCCGGCGCGCTCGATCATCTCGTCCGCGCTCTCCTGGGCGAGCGCCGGGGCGGCGCATAGAACCGCCGACGCCAACAAAATCGCTGCGACCCGAGCCATCATTTTACCTCGCCCTCCGCGGCCACGGGCGGCAGGTGACTGCGGGCCGCCCGCACGAAGGCGCCCCACGCCGCTATCACGGCCAACCCCGCCGCCGCCAAGATTATACGATATCCGACGACCGTCGCCGCCGGCAGCGCGCCCAACGCCGCGAACGCGAAGCCGAAGAGGTACGCCGCCCAACACCACGGCAGCGTCGCCGGCTCGCGCCCCGCCGCCGCGGCCAGGCCCATCGGCGCCAGGGACCCCAGGAAGAACCCCACCAGCGCCACCAGAACCGCCGCTACGTAAAAGCGGACCCACAGCGGCCAACCGGCGGTCGCCGCGATGAGGGCGTCGTACGCCAGGATGCAGACCTGCGTTGCCGCCGCGACGACGACGAACGGCAGCCAGCGCCGCCCCCGCGCAACGGCGCCGCCCCACAGGCTCCCCGCCGCGGCCACGGCCAACAGCGTCGCCCACGCCGCCGGGCCGCTCCACGCGCCGCCGCCGAGGTAGAACGCGACCTTGGGCTCGAGCGCCGTCGCCAGCGCCGCGAAGGACGCGCCGACGAGCACGAAGTAAAGCGCGAACGCCGCCTTCCCGCCCGTCCGCACCTGGGCCTTCCTGAAACCGTAAAGCGGCAGCGCGAGAAAAACCGCCGCCAGCACGACGGCAGCCCCGGCCGCCGCCAGGCCGATAACCCGGCCCCGTCCCGCGGCAGCGAACGGGAACGGCCTGTCGTCGCGCGCCGGACGGCCGTCACGCCCGCCCGCCGTCGTCAACGAGGCCGCGTACGCGTCCGCCGAATCCCCGCCGGGCGACTTGCGCCCCGGCAGGTAGACCGGCTCGAAACCTTCGCCGGCGACGCCCACCAATCCCTCGAGCTCGAGCTCGCCGAAGCCGCCGCGTTTCGCCAGCGTCGTTACGGCGTCGCCCCGCCGGAAGACGGCGACGCATCCGGCCGGCCTGAGCTCGCCCTCCTCCGCAAAAGCCCGGAAGACGGTCGCCACGAGGTCCGGGCCGTACGCCGGTTGCGCCCCCTCGCGGACCGTAAAGCTTATTATACCCGCCGGCTCGAGGCGCCGGTAATACTCCCGGAAAGCGTCCACCGTCAAAAGGTAATCCGCGCTCAACGCGGACGCGGGCTCGAGTGGCGTCGGCACGGCCGCGGGCGAAAGAGCGATGAGGTCGTACGTCCCGCCGGAACTCCGCAAGAAGGCGCGGCCGTCGCCGCCCCGCGGCGCTATCCGGTTTTCGCGCAGGAGCTCGTCGGGATACGCCATTTTTTTAATCAAACCGTACGCCGCGTCGTCCATTACCAGGTCGACGCTGCCGGCGCCCAGCGCCGCCAGCGCCAGCGCGTCGAAGCCGGCGCCGCCCACGACCAAGGCCCTCTCCGGGGCTTTGACGCGGCCCGCCAGCGCGGCTACGTATTTTTTCGTGAACGCTACGGACGGCATTTCCTTTACGACGGGCGCGCCGCGCCTGCCGTCAACCGTAAGCCACCCGCGGCCGGGCAGCTCCTTAGCCAGGCCGGCGTCGAATACCGTAAACGCGGCAGCCGATTTATCGGCGGCGGCCGAGGTTACGACTTCCGCCCGGGCCGCGGCGCTCCACGCCGCGTCCGCGACGCGTTCGCCGGAAGCGCCGAGGAAACCGTCCCGCGCCGGCGCCGGGCCGAACAGGATAGGCAGCGCCAGCGGTAAAACGACGGCGCAAGCCGCCAGAACGGCGGGCGCGATTAATTTAACCCTGGCCCGGCCGATATTTAAAGAAACGCCGGCCGCAGCCGCCAGGACCGCCGCCAGCCCCAGCGCCGCGGCGTGCCCCAACAGGGCAAACGCCGCCGCGGCCAGGAGTACGCCCACGGCGCCCCCGGCCAAGAAAACGCCGTACACGGCCGTGGGCTCGTCGGCGTACGCGCGGAACGCGACCGCCAGCGCGAAGCCGACGAAACCGAGCGGCAACGCGGCCGCCAATACGTACGCGGCGACGACCAGCCACCCGCCGAAGGCCGCGAGGCCGCCCGCGCCCAGGGGCAAATGCGCCACCGCGGCGCCGACTACGAAGGCCGCAGCGCCGAAGAGCAGCGCGTTAAAAGCGACCGTGCCACGCCTCTTGCGGCCCGCGCGCTCGCCCGCCGGCGACGCGAGCGAAGCCCCCACCGCCGCGCCGACGAAGGCCGCGGCGGCCGCGACGACGGCGGCGTCGACGCCGCCGGTTACGGCCAAAATCCCCCGCAAGTACGAAACGTACGCCAGCGCGCCCGCGACGAGCGCGCCCAGCCCCAAGTAACGCGATAGTTTATTATCGTCCATAATAATACCCTATAGTTACCCCGCGGCCGGCTCGAGCGGGGCCCGAGACGCCCGATAAAACGCCGCCCACGCGAGCGCGTACGCGGCGGCGGCGGCGAAGAGGACGACGTTATGCCCCTCCGTCGCGGCCAACAGGACCGCGGCCGCCGGCCCGACTACCGAGGCGCAGCCGTTCGCGGCCCACGCCCACGGTATCGACGCCTTCTCGCGCGCCGCAATGACCGTTATCCCCAACGGGAACGGCATCCCCAGGAAGAACCCCAACGGCGCCAGCTGCGCGACCACCAGCGTTATCCGCGCGCCGAGGGGCCAGCCCAACGTGGCCGCCGTCAACCGGTCCGTTAAGAACGGCAGCAGAACCGCCAACGCCGCTACGGCCGCGAACGGAATCCACCACCGCTCCCGGAAACGCTCGCTCGCCAAACTCCCGGCCCCGGAAGCGGCCAGGAGGACCGCCAGCGCCGTGGCGAAGGCATAGACCGGGTGGCCGAGGTAAAGGGTAAATTTTTGAATGAGCGGTATCTCGATAAACATGAAACCCACGCCCAACAGCAGGAAGTACGCGGCGAAAGCCCCCTTGCGCGCGATGCGGACCTTGCGCCGCCGGAAGAACAGCGCCGGCGCCAGTATCAACAGCGCCGAGAGGACCGCGGCCTCCAGCAGCGCTATAACCAGGAAGAATTGCGCCGCGTGCGGGACGGAGACGAAGTTCGTCCCCTCGATGAAGCCGGGCGGCGCCGCGACCGCGGCCGAAAGGTAAAGGTTTCGCCACTTGGACGTGAGGAAGTAGAAAGGCTTATTGTCGTCGGGGGGGCGGACGTCGTAGAAATAACGCCGGTAGAACCGCGGCTTATCGTCCTCGAGCAGGAAGGCCGAAAACTCGTTCAACCCCCGCAGGAACGTCGAGGCGTACAACAACCGGTAACCGTCCTGACGGGCGCCGCCGTCGAACGACGCGAGCTCGCCGGCGGTGAAAGGCCGCGTCTGTATGAAGAGGCGAGCCCGGCCTCTCCAGTCGCGGTAAATCCTCTCGTACGCCCGGGCCCGGCACGGCTTGCCGGGCAGCCACAGCGGTTCGAACTTGCCGGCGGCGAGGGCTTGCAATTCGTCGACCTCGGCATCGCTAAAACCGCCCCGCTTGACGATAACGTTGGCCTGGAAGCCGTTGGTGAAGATGGCGAAGCACCGCGCCGGGTCCGGCTCGCCCTCCGCCTCCAGCGCGTCGTACGCCAACGTAACGAGCCGAAGCGACTCGTGCCCGAACGTGAAATAATTCCGTATCACGGTAATGACGCCGCCCGGGCGCAGGTGACGATAGTAGTCGCGGAAGGCCTCGACGGTGTAGAGGTAATTTTCGGAGAGGGCGTGCGCGCCGCTCGCCGCGGCGGTGAAGGTGTCCACCAGCGAGAGTTGGATGAGGTCGTAGCGGCGGCTCGAGCCGCGGACGAAGGACCGCCCCTCCGCCTCGTGGAGCTCGACTTCGGGCCGATTGAACAGGCCGCCGTTGAAGTCGGCGTAGTGGTCCCTGTTTATCGCGACCACGCCGGGGTTGAGCTCGGCCCCCTCCATGTGACGGGCGCCGTACTTGAGCGCCGCCAGAACGTCCACGCCGCCCCCCGGGCCTATTATAAGCACCGTCTCCGGCGATTTGAGTTGATACGACAGCGCCGGCAGGTAATGCTCCAAAAACGTCAACTTGTCGAAGTCGCCGTCGAACCGGATTATAGGCGTCTCGGCGCCGCCGTCTATCGTTATCCACTTCACGTCGGGATAGGGGCCGCGGAAATGGGCGCTCAGGCCGCGGAAGGCGCCCAGCGGCGCCGCCCCGTCGCCGTCGCCCTCCGTCATAACGTCCACCCGGCCGAGCGCGTTCCAGTAGCTGTTCTCGACGCGGGCCCCGGTCGCTTCCGAAACGACGGCCAAGAACTTCTGGGGAGAAGGTTTGACGTGGAACAGCGACGGCGCGGCGACGGCCGCGACGACCGCGACGACCGCGAGCACGACCGGAACCACCGTTCCCTTCGGCCGGAAGCCGGCGAAGGCGGCGGCGGCCGCCGCGGCCAGTACCGTGATCGCGGCCAGCGTCCCGGCGCCGCCCACCACGTTCATCGCGGCTACGACGGCGAAAGCGCCGGCCGCCGCACCCAGGAGGTCGAAGAAATAAATCTTGTGCGCCCGAGCCGGGTAGGCGCGGAAGGCCAAAGCGAACACGAAGCCCGCGAAGAAGAACGGCATCGCGGAAATCAAATAATACGCAACCACCGGGAGGTGGGTATCGGGCGAGAGGAGTGAACGCCCCAGGTTCGCCGGAAAGTGTCCTACGGCGGCGGTCCCCACGAGCGCCGTCGCGCCGAACGCGACCGCACAGGCCGCCATAGTCGCCGGCGGCCTTCGGCCCCACCGCGCCCCGGCCGCGGCCAGCACCGCGCCCGCCGCGCCTATACCCAACATCGCGACCGAGACGACGACGAAGGCCATATAAGGCCAGACCATCAGCGAATAGACCCGCGTCAGGTAGACCTCGAGCGCGAGCACCGCCGCGGACAAGAGCAATATCCCGGCGAAAACGCCGCCCGAGAGTTCCACGCGCTCGGTTTGTACCGTCTCTTCGGTCACGTCAGATTATACCCGGTATATAACGCTTCGTCCGCCGCATGTAGTCGGCGTAACCGTCCATATTGCGTTTGAGCAGATGCTCCTCGCGCAGCGTCCGTACGACGACCGCCGCCCAACAGAGCAGCGTGAAGAACCACGAAACTACGCAACATAACATAAGTGCCGCGCCGGCCGTTAACATAAAACCGGCGGTGTAAAGCGGGTGCCGGATGCGGCCGTATATGCCCGCGGTTACGATTCTCTTGTCCGCCGCCCCCGCGTCCACGTACGGCGAAAACGCGGCCCCCAGCGTCCGGTTGGCGACGTACGCCAAAACCCCCGAGCCTATAATCAGCGCCGCTCCGGCCGCGTTCAGCGGCAGCCACTGCCGCGGCCTCAGCACGACGTATTCCAACAGCGGCATCGTGACGGCGGCGATCGACGTCCAGGCCAACAAGTGAAACGTCGGGTCGAGGAGCGACCTCACCATGTCGCCGAACGTGCGCCGCGGCCTGCCGGCGAAAGTCAAAATCCGGGCGACGACGACGGCGGCGATATATGTCAGCGCGAGCCACATCGGCGCCTCTCAACAAACCTCGGCCGGGGCGACTTCGGCCGGCGCCGGCGCGAGCTCCTTGACGCCGCGCAGGTACTCGAGCAAGGTTCTAAAGAGAGAGAACACCGTCCGCGGCGTAAACGGTATCTTCTCTATCCTCGTCTTCCAACAATAGCCGTACCATAGAAAGAATATCACCACGTACAGGCGATTGGGTTTTCGGTTTATAAAACGGCGCACGAACGGCCACAACCACGGGTACTCCGCGACGACGCCGAAGAACTTGTGGAGGTTCTCCACTCGCCGCGTGGTCCTCTCGTCGCCCCAACTGAGCATGGTGTTTATCTTGTTCGTCTCGGGCACGTCCGCGAGGGAGCCGTCGTAATACCCTTCCGCGACCGCGCGGTCGCCGAGCTCCGTGCCGGGATAGGGATAAAATATAGACGACCAGGCGAAGTCGGGCCGACAGGCGACGTTGAGGGCGAGCGTCTTCTCGTCGACCGCCACCGGGTCCTCCACCGGCAGGCCGCACAGGTTCTGCGTCGCGACGCGGATGCCGCGCCGCCGGAGCAGCGCCACAGAAGCCTTAATCTCCTCGTCGGCGTGCGGCCGCTTGAGGACGTCGCGCCGGACGCGCTCGTCGCCGCTCTCCACGCCCATCCACGCCGCGTGGCAGCCGGCGGCCTTGAGCAGGCGAACGTTGTCGTCGTTTATCAAATCCACCCGCACGTTGCACATAAACGGCACGCCTACCTCGCGCGGTAGCCGCTCCGCGAACTCCTCCAGCCACGAGCGCTTATGCAATAAAAAAGTGTCGTCGTCTATTTGCATGTAGCGCAGCGGCCAGCGCTCCCTCACGTATTTCGTTTCGGCTATGAAGCCGTCCACGCTGCGCGTGCGGCACACGCGACCCAGGCCCCGGTACATATCGTTGAAGCGGTGGTTGAAGCAATAGGTGCAGCGGAAGACGCAGCCCCGCATCGCGAAGAAGATCTTCGTCGGGTGGTCGCGCAGGTCGGCGTCGCCCTCGTACAGTATCTCGCGGTCCGCGAAAGGCAGCGCGTCCAGGTCCTCCACCAGCGGCCGCAGCTCGTTGCGTACGACGTCGCCGTCGCGCTTTACCCACAGGTTGGCGACGCCGGCGTAATCGCGCCCCTCCGCCAGCGCGTCCGCCAGCTCGACGACCGCGCCCTCGCCCTCGCCCCGGCACACGACGTCCACGCCGTCCTCGTAGACCATCTCCGGGAAGAACGTCGCGTGCGGGCCGCCGAATACGGAAACGCCGCGGTAGCTCTCTTTAAGGCGCCGGTTGACGTCCAACAGGTACTGGTGCTCACCGGTCATCGCGCTGTACAACAGCGCCGCCGGCTCGAGCGCCGCGACCCGGGCGCGCAACCGCTCGAGGCCGAGCCGCTGCGCCCGGGCCAGCTCCACGTCGTGCCCCGCCCGCTTGAGCGCCGCGGCCAACGTCATCACGCCGTAGCGCTCGACCAGCGCCGTACCTTTTATGACGAAAAGAAACCTCGCCACTATACCGCCGTTCGTAGGCTAAAAAGCCGCCGCGGGTACGGCGGCCTGCGTATACCGTCGCGCGCGGCCTTACGTCTTCGGAACGTTAACCGCCCTGGGCGTCATAACGCCGATAAGCAGCGCCGCCACCAGGCCGCCGAAGGCCCCCTGCGCCGCCGCGCCCCAGGCGAAATCGTACAGCGCGTAGGCCAACATCGCGCCCGCCAGCGCGCCCATCAACAAGAAGACGCCGAACTGGACGTTCCACCCGCGCTGGATGTTCGTCCCGGCCAGCACGCCGACGAGCTTAATCATAATCACGTTAATTATCACGACGACCGCGGCGCCCGCGAGCAACGCCGGCAGGTTCTGCGTGAAACCCTCGGGCGTGAAGATCTCGAGGTTGATGAACTTCATGAATATGGCCGCAAGTGGGGCCATCACCGCCATAGCCGCGAACGAGAACGCCCCTTTGAGGTAGCCGGTCTCGGCGCGCAGCGTCCCCTCCGCCATCATCCCGGCGCCGCCCAACGGCGACGGCGCGCACGACGTCGTGGCGTTGATCATATAGGCCGACATCACGATGGCGAGCTGGCTCCAGTTCACGAGGCCGAAGCCGGCGGGGCCGAAGAGGTACAGCGTCGGCACCAGCGCCGCGGTCAAGATGCGCGAGCAGCTCAGCGGCATAATGGTTTGAATCTGGACGAAGATGGCGAGCATGCCCGCGACCCCCAGCACGCGGAAGTCGGACAGCCCCTTGAGCAGGCTGCTGAGCGCGTCGAAGCCGCCCGTCAGGTAGAGTGAGCCCGCGGCCAGGAAACCCGCCGCCATAGCCGTCACCGGCATAAGGAGGATGCCGGCCATGAGGTCCGTGAGCTTGACGCGGCACAGGAGCATTATAAGGAGGCACGCCGCGACGAGGACCGTCT
Source organism: uncultured bacterium (assembly GCA_965602215.1). Lineage (GTDB taxonomy): Bacteria > RBG-13-66-14 > B26-G2 > WVWN01 > WVWN01 > WVWN01. The sequence continues at coordinate 6,071 of CBFCYS010000011.1, read as the reverse complement.
GCACCGGGTACTTGCCGAAGGGTTGGAATATCGAGACCAGCAGCGCGACGGCGAAGATGATGAGCGATAGGTACCCGCGCGTCGGCGCCGTGACCTTGGGCGCCGCGGCCTTCTCTCCGGGAGCGGCGTCGCGGAGCGCCGAGTCCTCCGGGTAAATCCTCGTCGTGATTATCTTGAGGAACAGCGCCATGAACGCGGTGCCGAGCAGCAGCGCGAACGACTGCGGCCCGCGCAGGATGCCCAGGCTCGCGGTCGCGAAGTGCGCGCCCAGGAAGCCCTCGCCTATCTGGCCTACGCCGCCGATGGGCGAGGGGCCGCACGAGCCGAAGGCGTTGCGCGCGAAGGCGCCGATGAGGACGATGAGCTGGCCTTTGGAAACGACGCGCATCTCCTCCGGGCCGAAGGCGAATAGCAGCGGTAACATCGCCGCGCCCAGGATGCGGCCGCACGGCAGCATCGCGATGAGCGGCAGGTTGATGAGGATGACCATCGCGCCCGGCAGGCCCAGCGGCGTCTTCTTCAACCACTCGATGATGACCTTCAGCGCGTCGAAGCCGCCCGAGGCCGTGAGCGCGCCGGCCAGGAAGAGCCCCGCCAGAAGCGCCGTTATGGGGTGGAGGATGATGCCGCTCAGGAGCTCGCTGCCCAGAAGGAGCGTGCCCGGGCGCCCCTCCACCACCAGCCGGTAGACGACGGCCACGCCGACGTTGAACAGCGTGATTAGGATGAGAACGGTCTGGATGGGAAGGTTAATCTTCCTGAAGAGCGTCAGGACCAGGACGACGACGAAGACCGCGAGGGTAACGTATCCTATTACCGTGAAAGCCATAAGGGGGCGTTAAGCGAAAAACTCCGTTGTTGGAATACGTTTACGAAGGGGCGTTTTCGGCGCTTCCGCGCGCGCACTCGCGTTCCGGCCGGCGGGTGCGCCCTACGCCGGCGCCGACGTAATAGCGGCCCGCGGCCGTCGTGACCACCACGGCGTCGCCGGCCTGGAAGCGGCAGACGCACTGCGTACAGCCGGGGACCGTGGCTTCGACCACGCGGCCGTCGTCGAGCTCAACTTCCGCGCTGCGCGGCGCCAGGCCGAAGGCGGCCTCGTCGGCGACGAAGCGCCGGAAGCGGCCGCGCTTCCCGGCCCGCAGGCGGTAGACCTCCAGGCCGACCATCGCGCACACGAGGAGCGCCGCAGTGCCGTAGAACAATAGGCCGTAGTCGCCGGTCATAGCGTTAAACCTCGGTCACGAATACGCGCGCCGCTTTGGGGTCCGCGACCAGCAGGTACCCGTCGGCCAGCGCGACGCCGCGCGGTTCTTTCAAATCCTTCAATCCTTTAAGCGCGCCGAGCTTGCGGCCGGTTTCGTCGAAAGCCAATACGCGCGCGGCGCCCGCGTCCGCGACGAAGGTCATCCCGTCGCCGACCGCGACGCCCGCCGGCTCCGCCAATTCGCCCCGGCCGAGCGTCGCCGTCACGTCGCCGTCGAGGTTGAAAATTTTCACGACGGCGTGGCCGGAATCGGCGACGTAGATGCGTTTCTCGGCGTCGGCCGCGACGTACCGCGGCAGCTTGAGGTCGGTGGGGCCGTCGCCCAGGCCGCCCATTATGGCCCGCGCGACCGGCTCCCCGGACGCCAAACGTTTACTCTGGAGGTCGATATATTGCACGCGGTGGTTCCGCGTGTCGGCGACGAGCACGCCCGCCTCGTAGCGGCAAACGCTCTTCGGCCTCAGGAACTCGCCGTCGAGGTAGCCCAGCCGGCCGAAGGAGCGAACGTGTGCGCCGGCGGCGTCGAATACCTGAATGCGGCCGTTGTTGGTATCGGCGACGAAAACGCCGCCGTCCGCGGCCGCGTCCACACCCATGGGAAAGTTGAACCGGCTTTCGGCGGTACCCGGGCCCGCGCCCAGGTAACGGCCCTCGCCGGCGGCGAGTTGCACGACGCCGTAGCGGCCGGCGTTGGCGACGTATACCGTTCCGTCGGGCGCCACGGTTACGTCGTACGGGTTGATAAGGTCGCCCAGGCCGGAGAGGTCCGGCCGTCCGGGCTCCTCGGCCCACACCACCTCCGGGAACGCGCCCGCCAGGACCGCGAACGCGCCCGCGGCGGCGCCGGCCTTTAAAAACTCGCGCCGACTTACGCTACCCGTTTCCTTATCGTCCGCCGACATTTATTCGCGGTTGTACTTCTTCGCGCCCTCGACGTACGCGTCGCCGCCCGCGGCGTCGTTCACGACCACCGCCGGGAAGTCCTCCACCGTCAGCTCGCGGATGGCCTCCGGCCCCAGGTCCTCGTACGCGACCACCTTCGCGGCCTTGATGCGGTCGGCCAGCAGCGCCGCGGCGCCGCCGGTGGCGGCCAGGTACGCCGCGCCGTGTTTCTTTATGGCTTCCTTGACCTCGTCGTTGCGCTTCCCCTTGCCGATCATCAGCTTCAAGCCCTGCTCCAGCAGCCGGGGCGTGTAGGGGTCGACGCGGCCCGAGGTGGTGGGCCCGGCGGAGCCGATGACGTTGCCGGGGCGCGCCGGCGAAGGCCCCACGTAGTAAATGCACGCGCCGTTCAGGTCGACCGGCAGCGGCTCGCCTTTATCGAGGAGCTCGATGAGTTTTTTATGCGCGGCGTCGCGCGCGGTGTACATAAGGCCGGTCAGGAGCACTTCTTCCCCGGCCTTCAAGTTCTTGACGACGTCGGCGTCTTTCACCGGAATACTCACTTTAATTGCCATTAAAAAGCACCTCCGCGCCGGAAATAAATACAACGCCGCCGCGCCGAAGAGGGGCACGGCCCGATTGCGCCACTATAACATACGCCCAAAGATCGCGCCAAGCGTTATTTGCGCCGACGTAACGTTGGAATATTTTTTAGACTCGCCCCGGTTTCGCGCCGGTAAAATACGACTAGTCGGCGAGCCACGTGCGCGCGCCGAGGAAGCGCTCGTCCCAGTACGGCTGGCTCAGCGGCGTGACGGTAACGCCGCGGGGCGACGACTCGGCGTGGAGGAACTTGCCGTCGCCGACGTAGATGCCCACGTGCGACGGCCCGGAGGTATAGGTCCGGAAGAAGACCAGGTCGCCGGGCCTCATGCCCCCCCTGGAAATCTTGCGGCCTTTGCGGTACTGGTCGCCCGAGCCGCGCGGCAGCGATACGCCGTTCTCGGCGAAGACCGTCTGGACCAGGCCCGAGCAGTCGAAGCCGTCCGGGGACGTGCCGCCCCAGACGTACGGCACGCCCAGGTATTTCTTGGCCGTGGCGATTATCTCGCTCCGCGGCGTGGCGGGCACCGGAAGGGGCTCCTCTTTTACGAAAGGATTCTCGCCCTGTATCTTCAAATTCTCGCCGTTGACCCAGCCCAACGTGCCGTCGGGCGGCTTTACCAGGTACATCTCCTTCGCGTAATCGTAAACCTCGACGCGGGTGTAGTAGTGGATGTACGCCACTATCGGGGCATCGGCCGCGGGGCGGGCGTACAGCGGCGCTTTCCCGGCGGCGTCCGGTTGGACGCGCTTCACGTCGACGTTGGTCAGTCGCAATATGACCTGCGAGACTTCGCCTTCCACCTGACGCCGCTCGAGCTCGTACTCGAACGGCTTCGCGAGGTCCACGGCGACCTCAATACGGGCGCTGCCCCGCTCCTCGAAACCTTCCAGCCGGATGTCGTGGATGACGCCGTCGCGCGGCGACAGGGTATAGATGCGGGGATTTATACGCAAATTGGGCAGCTCGAGCTTTATCAGGTTGGGGTCGCCCTGGGCGACTACCTTCACCTGCGGCGGCAGCTCGCCGGTGGTGTCGAAGTAGATCGCGTCCTCGGCCTGGAGGTACGTCACCGCCGCCAACCAGTCGGCTTTTTGGAACCAACCGCCGGCGGCGCTTCCCGCCGCCCAGGCCAAAATCAGCAATATAATTCTCGGTTTCATACCCTCGCCGCGGCCCGTCGACGCCGCGACATTTGACTTTTACGTGTATACCTTATAGAATATTTATGTTAAAAACGACTAAATATCAAGGATTAATTGGCCGTGCCACCCAAATTCAAAGTCGCGCTCGTCGCCGCGTTCCCGCCGCCGCCCGGCGGAATGCCGCACCAGGCCCGGATGCTCGCCGAAATCCTGGCCCGGGACGGCGCGCACGTCGTCACGATTAACACCAACCCCTTCGGCCGCCGCAAGCCGCGTTCGCTGCGCTTCCTGCACGTCCTGCGCGAGCTGCGCAAGTTGCGGGGCTGCAATTTGGTATTAATCTTCGGCGGCTCGTACGCGTCGTTCTTCGCTTTCTCTACCGTGCCGCTCGTCGTCGCGCGGCTATTCGGCGCGCCGGCGATATTGATGTACAAGGGCGGCCTGGCGCGGTTCTTCTTCCGCAAGTGGGGATGGCTCGTCCGCCCCATCTCCCGGCTCGCCCGGGCCATCGTCGTTCCCGGGCGCTACCTCCAGGGCGTCTTCGCCAATTTCGGGATGAGGGCTTGCGTCGTCCCGGACATCGTCAACGTGTCGCGTTTACCCGCCGGCGCGGCCGAGGCCGACGGGCCGCCGCTCATCCTTTGCCCCCGGCGGCACGACTACGTAGGCGGCGTGGACATAGCCGTGCGCGCTTTCGGGAAAGTCATCCGCGAGTTCCCCGAGGCCGAGCTCCACCTCTGCGGCGACGGCGTGGACCGGCCCAAACTCGAGCGGCTGGCCGAGGAAGTCGCGCCGGGCCGCGTGCGGTTCCACGGCTTCCTCCCCCACGAGGACCTTATACCGCACCTGCAGAGGGCGACGCTGATGGTCAACTCCACCCGCGACGACAACCACCCCAACAGCGTACTGGAGGCGATGTGGGCCCGCGTACCGGTGGTGGCCGCGGCGGTGGGCGGCGTCCCCTTCCTGGTGCGCGACGGCGAGACGGGCTTCCTCGCCCGGCCGGACGAGCCGGAGGCGTTGGCCGAGCGGATAGTTTTCGTTCTGCGCAATCCGGGACTCGCCGCGGAGGTCGCGGCCCGCGCCCACGAGGCCGCCGCCGAGTTTATCTGGCCCTACGACCGGCCGGGCCAACTGCAAGCGCTGCTGGCCTGCGCCGGCCTTGCGCCTACCCCCCGAGCGCCTCGAGATTAGCCGCCGCGGCCTCGTCGCCCGGCGTAAGCGCGAGCGCCGCGCGGAACCACTCCCGCGCCCGGGCCTCGTCGCCCGCCTCCGCGGCCGCCATTCCCCGCTCAAAATAAATATCGGTCACCGCCTGGCGGAGGTCCTCGTTCTCGGGCCAAAGCGCCAGGCCCCGGCGGTACGCCGTCACCGCGTCGTCCTCGTCGCCCCTTAAATATGACAGCCGTCCTTGAATCAACGCCGTAACCGCGCGGTACCGGCCGTCACCACCTTCGGCCCGTACGCCCGCCAGTATCGCGAGGTTGTCTACGTCCGTCTTCTCGTAGAGGGCGCGCGGCGCCGTGTACTCCAGAACCAGCCGGTCCTCGGTATTGGCCTCCGCGTCGGCGACCAACGTGCGGACGGCCTCGTCGCCCGCTATTAAATAGGGCCGAGCTTTTTTCTTATCAAACCAGGCCGACGTCGAGCCGACCAGGACCGTGTCGCGGCCGGTATAGTACAACCTGACGTAGTCGAACGCGCCCGCGAACGAGCGTACCGCCGTCAGGTAATCGGCGGGCGCGAGCTGGTACAGCGGCAGCCATTGCGCCATCACACCCCCCGGTTTCAGGATGCGCGCGCAGTTGCGGAAATGCTCGACCGTGAATAGCGACGACGAGCCCTTGGTCCACGGGTGGATGGGGTCGGACGTTATGACGTCGAACCGCTTATCGGTGCCGAGGACGTACGAGCGGCCGTCCTCGCGGACAAGTTCGACGCGGGGGTCGTCGAGGGGCGCGCCGCTGGCGCCGTCGAAGAGGCGCGAGGCCGCCGGGACGGCGGGGTTGATTTCGACGCATACGACGGTGCTAACCAGGGGGTCGTCCGTCAACGCGCCCAGCGTAATGCCGGTGCCGAGGCCGATGACGAGGACGTCGTCGGCAAACTCGCGGCTGTTGACGGCTACCTCGCCGAATTCCCGCAGCGGCAGCTCGCCCAACGCCCGCTCGAC
>CBFCYS010000010.1:0-33681 GCA_965602215.1 uncultured bacterium | reverse complement strand
GAGCGTCTCCTCGGCGGTCATGTTCTCGTGACCTATGAGGTAGTAGGCGAAGCGGAACATGCCCGGCTTTTCCGCGGTCCGCCGCGCGAATTCCTTAACCTCTTCGACTTTTTGCTTTTTCTCGATCGCGTCGAGGGCGCTTTGGGACATGGCCTCTACGCCGACGAGCGTAATGCGCAGGCCGCGATCGTGCCATTCGTCGAGGTTGTGCAGGAAGAGCGAGGCGCGGGATTGGGCCAGCCAATGGAAGTTATAACGGGCGAGGAGTCCGGTCACGCTGTCGGCGAACCGCTTATCGGTGCCGAAGAGTTCATCCATAACGAAGATATATTTGACGCCGACCTTCCGGTAATAACGCAGGACGCGCTCGATGCTTTCATAGTTGATCGTGAAGCGCTGTTTGTCGAACGCCGGCGTCTGGCAGAAGGAGCACTTGAACGGGCAGCCGCGTTGGGTGTAAAGCAAGCCCGCGGAGAAGTGCCGTATGTTCCCGGGGCGCAGCGATACGTGCACCATCATCGCCGGATGCTCGATGTCTTCGCAGCGGACGCGATGGCCGAAGGCCTGCGCGATGGGGTCCTCCGCGGGGCCGATGAACGTCCGGTCCACCATGCTCGGGACCTTGTCGTCCAGCACGCCGAAGTTGCCGGCCCACGTTTCGCCCACGCCTTGCCGCCGCGCCTCCTCGGCCATACTCTCTATTTCGGCGATGTCGTGTTGGTAGGCGCTGAAGCCGACGATATCCCAGCCTTCTTTCAGCTTCGCGACGTACTCGTGCCACAGCGGGTACTCGAGTATCTCGACCTCGGGGACGTTTTGTTTGATGAAGCGCAGGCCGGGGCTGAGCCGGCACGGCGAGCTCAACTTGGGGAGGCCTCGGGTCGCGCCCCCCAGGAAGTCCAAATAGTCGCCGCGGGAGCGTCGGTACGCGGTGCATAGGAGGACGCGGGGGTTGGTGGACGTGGCTTTCATAGGGTTCCTTTTTATACCGCGCGATTTTACGCGGCGAGTTTGCGCGCGCCCTTTCGGTACGGCCGGGGGGTAGGTATCGGCTTGACGTTAGCGCGGGTTCAATGAACGATTATACGCCGCGACGGCGGACAACTAAACCGCGGCGCCCTTTGGATATGAGCGAAGCGAACGCGCACCGCCGTCCGCTTTTAATAATCTTATAGTATACGGCAAGGTCTTTGTCAAGTTATTTCCCGGCCCGCGCGGGGATAAGGCACGGACCGGTCGCTAATTAAAAAGGGCCCTCGCGGGCCCTTTGTCGTATTGGGCGATGGGGGACTTGAACCTCCGACCTCCTGCTTGTAAGGCAGGCGCTCTAGCCAACTGAGCTAATCGCCCGAAAAACGTTAAGGCGTTATTTTCTTATCGTCCGGTATCCGGCGGCGCAACAGGCCGAAGTGGATATCCAGGAGCGTGTCCAGTTCGTCGGTTTCGGGTTTTCCTTCGTCGCATCGCGGCGGCTTACAATATACCGCATGCGGCGAAGCGGCCAGCATATGTAGAAAAGCCTCGGTAAAACCCCCGCCGTAATATACGACGGCCCCCGGTATCGGCATAGCTTTAATGTCTTCTATAGCGAAGTATAATTTCTCCTCCGTGGTACCGCCCACCATTTGTACTTTGCATTCCAACCCGAAAGACTTGCCGGTATCTTTTTCGAGGATTAATACGTCGATCGTCCTCTTCTTACCTACAATGGACGTCCCCAATCGGACTTCCGTAAATACTTCAAGGCCGTCGGCCGCGTACCGTTCGGCCAGGTACTTCGCAATCCCATCGCGATATTCATTAGCTTTCATTGTCGCCCTGGTGCCCCGTGTCGTCACGCATACTATATTTATATTTCTTTAATTTTTCCTCCGGCGCCGGTTTCCTAAATATAAATAGATGTTCGTGCAGTATTAATAAGAAGTTATATTTGGCGGATAGTTTGGACCATAACGTTTCGGTTTGGGTATTCCATTGCGCTTTAATAATATCTTCTTTGAGGATAAAACCGGTTTTTAGGAATTGACCCATCACGCGGTACGCGATAGGTACGTAGTGCTTATTAATCCGCGTATCGCCGATTAGAATCGCGCAGTATTTCCCGGGCTTTAGGACCCTGTACGCCTCGTCGGCGACGCCACCTATTTGTTCGACGAAGGTTTCGATTTTTTTTAGTTTGGATAGATCGCCGACGTTTTCGGCCGCTTTATTTTTAGAGTATTTAATTATGTTCGCGTACGGGGGATGGGTAGCTATCAAGTCTATCGCTTCGTCGCCGACGAAACTCAGGTCCCGCGCGTCACCCTCGTAAATATCAATTTGGATATCGCGGATTTGTTCGTCATCCGAATCCCGTTTGAATTTAAGGCGGTCGAGCGTTATCATCAGGGCGTCCCTGTTAATATCCATCCCTACGCCGTTCCGCCCCGTTAGCACACATTCGACCAGCGTAGTCCCTCCCCCCACCATCATATCCAGTACGGTATCGCCCTGTTCGCTATAGCGTTCTATTATATTACGGGCGATTTGAGGCGCCCAATTGCCGCGGAAGTTCGCCTTATGCGTCGCCCATTTACCTCTTTTAGGGAAGCTCCAAACCGTCGACGTTTCTAACTTGAAATCTTCCGGTTGTAATTTTTTCTTACGGCGGACGCCGTCCAGTTTGATCGTTTTATCCTCGATAACGACGCTATCGTGTTTTTCCAGAAAGGCGTCGAGGTCTTCGAACGTTACCGGCTTGGCTGCGGTTTTTGGGGCCATTGTTTCCTATTAGCATAACGATATCGTGCTCGGTTAAGCTAAATATACCATCGCCGGATTTATGTGTCAACGCTTTCCGTTTCACGTTGCGTCCTTCGAGCGCGGCCGTTTGTTGCGGAGAATACCCGGCCGTGGTAAAATATACCCGTGCGCTCTTGTTTTCGCATCCCCGCCCTGATTCTCATATTCGCCGGCGCGGCCTTCGCCGGTTGGCGGCCTATGCCCCGCCTCGCGCTGGTCAACGACGCTTCGGCCGATAGCCTCTATTACTATTGCGCCGCGGCCCCGGCCTCCGTCTTCCGCTACGGCGGCGACACCTACCAGGCGCCGGTCCTCCCGGACGCCGTCGGCAACGATACGGTCGGGTATTTCTTCGAGGCTTACAGGGATTACGTCGAAGGCCGCGGCGGTCTGAAGCAGCTCGTCGCCGTGGGCGGCGTGGCCCGGGCCGACGTCGAGTATGCCCGAAAGTATTTCGGTTTGGCGCAAGAGGACGTCTGGGAAATAATCGGGTCGCCGCCCCGCGTCGCGCGCGAGCTCTCGCGGGACTGGCTCGAGAGCGATTACGTCGTCGTCGCGCCGTACGTCGAGGCGCCGACGGCCCGCGACGTCGAGAGCGCCGCCAACGCCGCGTCGATAGCGGCCTGCCTGAACGCGCCGCTGTTCTACGCCGAGCCGTCGGGCCTCTCGCCCGAGACACGGGAGTTCATCGGCTACCTCGGCGCGTCGAAGGCGGTCGTGGTCGAGATAGGCGACGTCTTGCCGCCCTCGGTCAACGGCTCGCTCGCCGCGCGAGGCGTCCGCGTCGTCGCCGATTTAAAGACGGAGCGCGACGTCGTCACGTACGTCAACGACCTCACGGAGCCGGCGCCGCCGGTGCTGTGTTGCTACCGCGGCCGGGGGATGGCGGCGCCGGCGGCGGTGGCCGCGGCGCGGTACGGCGGCTTCGTCCTGGAACTCCCGGCGGATATAACGGCGCTGAGCTCGAGCGCGTGGGAATTGGAACGCGCGTCGGCCCCCGAGAGCCGCGAGAAGCTGCTCGAGCCGTACGTCATGCCGGCGGCGGCGCTCGCCGGCGAGCAGGCCGTGGCGGACCGGTTTTACGACTGGCTCGAGTCGCTGGGCGGCACCGACCCCAACCAACTCGAGTACGTCGTGACGTTCGCGCCCGCGTTTGGCGACGGGAGCGTCCCGTACGCCTTCGAACGCGCGATTATCGGCGATTCCGAGACGCCCGACGAGCGCGGCGCCGCGCCGGGCCGCTTCGTCAATTCGCCGGCGGAGAGCCTGGCGTCGCTCAACATGACGTCGGCCTACCGCGCCCTCATCTTCGCCAACCCGCGGCCGGACCGCGTTACGTTCTGCGGCGTTTCGTATATGGCCCAGAACGTCGTTACGTGCCCGGATACCTATAGGGACAACTACGGCGAGTTCCACAAGGTCAACGAAGTTTTGGGGTGCCGCGGCGGCGGCTTCGACGACCCGGGCGTATTTATGGACTTCCGCGAGGGCGGGTACGAGGCCGTGGTGCACGACGGCCGGCGGGCGGGAGAAGGCCCCCCGCACCCGTTCGTCCCCGGCGAAGAGCTGGCCGGTTTTCAGAAGGACGTCAACCTCGGCACGGCCTTCTTCTACTCCTCGAGCCACGGCTCAAAGGGCGGTATCTACGCCCTGGACGCCGACACCGGCATCCCGCAGAACGTCCCCTGGGGTAAGGCGGATTGGCCCGGCGGGGCCTCCGGGTTCGTGAACCTCTACGGCGAGTCGTTCTCGTACAATCGCTGGGACGAGATGCCGAACAATAGTCCGGGCCTCGTCGCGGCGTTCAACGCGTGCTCGGTCGGCGCCGGCGACATGAACGCGGTCGTGACGCGGCACCTCGGCGCGGCGTCCGTTTCGTCGTACACCGCGGTGGGCGCGCCGTCGTCCGGCTGGTTCTGGATCTCGTTGGTCAACCGCCTCGTGAAGCGTCGCTATACGCTGGGGGAGGCGCTCTGCTTCGCGACGGCGCAGGTTTCGGAGATATTCCCCGCTCACCGCATCCGCGGCGATTCGCTGATAAGGTACGTCCTGGTCGGCGACCCGTTCATGCATTATTACAGGCCGGCGTGGCAGCCGCCGACGCCGGCGGACCCCGGGCGCGACTACGGCGGCCATAACCCGGGGGGCGCCGGGCCGCTGGCGCGGGAATTCACCGCCCACGCCGGCGAACGACGCGTAACACTCTCGTGGCGCGCGGTTACGAATAGGGAAGTGGTCGGCTGGAATTTATACCGGGCGAAGGGGCCGGCCGAGGCCGCGCCGACGTACGCCGGCTCGAGCGGCCCGGTTAAAGTGAACGACGACCTTATCGCGGGCGAGTCCCCTTTTACTTTCGTGGATACGCGGCTCGAGAACGGCGAGGATTATTACTACTGGCTCGAGGGCGTGGAGGGAAACGGCCGCGCGTTCCTGCAAGGGCCGGTGGACGCGGTCCCCGCGCCGGACTACGGCAAGGCGAGTTTCGCGCTGGCGCAGAACTACCCCAACCCCGTACGCGGCGCGACGTCGATAGTCTTCGTCGTACCCGACGGCCACGCGACGTTGACGGTATACGATTTGCGCGGGGCGGTAGTGCGGCGGTTGTGGGACGGCGCGGCCGCGGCGGGCGGACACAAGGTAACGTGGGATGGGACGGCCGACGACGGCTCGCCGCTGCCGCCGGGCGTATATTTATACAAGCTCGAGACGGGCGGCCGGGCGGCGGCCAGGAAGTTGGTTTTAATACGTTGAGGAAGGGCATTATAACCTGATAAAATAAACCCCGCGTTCGGCGCGGGGCTTTCTACCGGGATTAGGCCAACTAGAAATCCGAAGCCGGCGTTTCCTCCGGCGGCGCCGTCTCGGCCTCGCCTTCGCCCTCGCCCTCGGCGGCGCCGGCGCGGCGCGGCATCAGCACCAAACGTTCCACCACCACTTTGAGCTTTGAACGCTTATCGCCCTCGTTGGTCTCCCAGCGGTCCTGGTGGAGGCGGCCTTCCAGGAAGACCGGCCGCCCCTTTTTGAGGTAGTCGCGCGCCACCTCCGCGGTGCGGCTGTACGCGGTGCAGTCGATGAACGATACTTCTTCGGTCTGTTCGCCTTCGCGGTTGCGGTACGTTCGATTGACGGCCAACCGGAGGTCCGTTACGATGCCTCCCGTCGGCAGGTCGCGCGACTCGGGGTCGGCGGTCAGGTTTCCCAATAGAAATACACGATTGTAATTAGCCACAGTTCCTCCGTTTGGTTGAATAACGGGTTTATAATATTCTGTAGAGGACGGCGTGTCAAGGGATTTATCGGCTGGCCTGCGGGTTAGATTTGAAAAATCAAAGGGTTTTTGTTAAATTAAGGGTTGCGAACCAGGAAGGTGGCGATGAAGACACTTGTTATAGTAAACGGAACGGCGTATCGCGCGGGCGACGCAGCGCCTGCTAAGGCGAACGTCGTAATTCGAAACGGGAAGATAACCTCGGTGGGTCCGGCGGCAAGAGTCCCCCGCGGCGCCGAAGTTATCGACGCCAAGGGCCTGGTCGTAACGCCCGGTCTGATAGACGTCCATACCCACGTCGGCAACTTCGGCGAGGGTACCGGCCAGCCGGGGTTCGATGCCAACGAATCCGCGGAGGCCGCGACGCCGCATGTACGCGCGCTCGACGGCATCGACCCGCGCGACCTCGGCTTCGACGACGCCCGACGCGCCGGCATCACGACGGTGTGCGTACTGCCGGGCAGCGCCAACGTTATCGGCGGTACCGGCGTGGTGTTGAAGACCGCGGGTTTCATAATAGACGAGATGGTCGTCTCGGCCGACGCCGGCATGAAGGTCGCCTTCGGCGAAAACCCCAAATTCTCCCACCCCGACAATCGGCGGATGCCGGTTACGCGGATGGGCACGGCAGCGGTCCTGCGCGAGATGCTGACGCAGGCGGGCGAGTACCGGCGCAAACGCCGCCTGCCGCCGGCGAAGCGGCCCGACCTCGACATTCGCATGGAGCCGCTGGTTAGGGTTTTGGCGGGCCGGATGCCGCTGCGGGCGCACGCCCACCGCGCCGACGACATCGCCACCGCCGTCCGTATAGCGCGCGAGTTCAAGTGCCGATTGATATCGGACCACTGCACCGAGGGGTACCTCATCGCCGATTACCTGGCCGAGAACGGCGTGCCGTGCGTCGTGGGCCCGACGCTCATCGGCCGGTTCAAGCAGGAGCTGCGGGAGCGTTCGTACGCCGCCGCGGGTATATTGGAGAAGGCGGGTTGCGCGATGGCTTTGACCACCGACCACCCGTTCGTGCCTATCGACGTCTTGACCGCTTCGGCGGCGACGGCGGTGCGCGAGGGGATGACCGAGAAAGGCGCGTTGCGCGCCATCACCAACGGCGCGGCGCAAATGCTGGGCCTCGGCCGTCGCCTGGGCAAGCTGGCGCGCGGCTACGACGGCGACGTCGTCGTTTGGAGCGGCCACCCCCTCGACGCCCAGGCGAAAGTGGTAGCTACGATAATCGAAGGCGAGGTGGTATACCGCTCGTAGCGGCGGCTTATGGACGCGGTCGTACTGTGCGACGTAAAATTCGGGGCCGGACCCATCCAGGCGGCTATCGACTACCTGATGGTCGAGAAGCGGTACCGCATCCTGGGCGCGGCGTTGATAGCGAAGGAAGTTCCCGAGGGTTTCTCGTTGGACGTGCCGTACGTGGCGGAGGCGGAGGCCGCGGCCGCGGTGCGCCGCGCCGCCGCCGAGTTCAAGCCGCGCGCCGTGGTGGACGTCACGGAGGCCGGTCTGGCGGAGCGATTCTCGTGGGCCAATGAGGCGCTGCAGCTCGGCCTGGAGGTTCACGGCGCCGACTTTCGCCTGTGGCCGCCGGTCTTGATAGGCGGCACCTTGCCCACCGTGACTTTCGTAGGCGCGGGGGCCGCGGTGGGCAAGACGGCGGCCATCGTCTATTTCTTGGAACAGGTAAAAGCCAAATACAAAACCGCGGTCGTCGTTTTGGACCTCGGCGGCCCGTCGTACCCGGAGGTCGTGGAGCCGGGGGAGCCGGCGTCGGCCTCGAGCAGGCTGCTTTCCTACTATCGCGACGGCCGCGCCGTGGGCGGCGACCATTACCTGCTGGCCGCGGCGACCGGGATCCCCGCCGTCGGGTGCTCTTTCGCCGGGACGGGGTTAACGGGGGTACCGTTGAATTCGCTCCTCGGCGACGCGTTCGTGTTCGCCGCGGAGAGGGGGGGCGAGCTGGTGGTGGTCGAAGGCTCCGGCGGCGCGATGCCTCCGGCCGCGGGCGCGGTATGCTTCCTCGTCAACGTCCGGACCGGCCCGGACATCCTCAGGACGTTCCCGTTCGCTTTCCAATTGCGGAAGGCGTGCGCGGTGGTAGCGACGGGTTTTACGGCCAAGCCGCCGACGAAGGCTTTGGACGTGCTGCAGGCGGAAGTGAAAGCGGTCAACGACCGGGCGTCATTCTGTTACGGCCGGTTGGTGGCGGCGCCGGCGGCCGAACCCGCGTTCGCGGACGCGGTGGTAGTCACGGCCAGGCCGGCGGAAGAGCGTCAGGAGCTCTCCCACCATTGGGGAAAAAAGATAAGCGGTGCGGTGTCCCGGGTGATAGGCGCCGGGGAGTTCCCGCCCGGCGCGGCGCTGGCGAAATCGCTGCGGCGCGAAGGCGCCGACGTGGGCCTGTTTTTGGATATGGCGGCGCCCAATCTGGGCGAATGGTTGGCGTGGGCCGACTCATGGGACGTGCCGACCTGCCCGACGTACGAAGTTTTGGCCCCCACGGCGCGTTTATCCGAGCAGCTGGTGAAAGCGGCTTTGAAAGCGGCACGGGAAAAAGGCGGCTCGAGCGGGTAAGGTCGTAATTTTAATTTTGGCATTAAAAGAAAACCGGTTATAATTAATCTAAGCTATGTGTCCATTTTCCGAAGGCGGCGCACGATTGTCGAGAGGGCGTTGGCTGCGCTGGGGCGCGGCGGCCCTGGCCGTCGTCGCGCTCGCCGCGGGCGGCTCGAAGCTCGAAAAAATCAAAGAGGACATCCGGCGCCACGAGGTCGACCTGAAAAAGGTAAAGGCCGAGGTCAGCTTGTCGGTGGAGTCCATCCACGAGTTCGACCTGCGGCTCGAGGACATCGACAAGACCATGGCCGAACTCTCCACCGAGGTTATCGAGACGTCGGGCCGGATGGCGGCGGTGCAGGCCGACCTGAAGGAATCGGAGCTCGAGCTGGCGGCGCGCGAAGACGAGCTGGCGCGCCACCTGCGGGTGGTGTACAAATTGGGCCGTTATCCGGCCGTCAGGTTGTTGGTCGGCGCGGACGAGGTGGGCGACTTCGTGCGGCGGGTGCGGTTTACGATGGCTTTGGCGCGGGAGGACCGCCGCCTTGCCCGGGCGGCCGACCGCAAGCGCGGCGAGATCCAACGCGACCGCGACGCGCTGCAGCGCGAGTTGGATTACCTGAAGTCGCTCCAGCAATTGAAGCTGAAGGAGATGCGTCTGGCCCGCCTTCGCCGCGACCGCAAGCGGGAGATGTTGGCGCGGGCCAAGTCCCAAAGCGACGTCCTTAATAAACGGCTGCGGGAACTGAAAAAAGAACGGGCCGAGCTCGAGTCGCTGGTGCGGTCGAAGGCCGGCGGACGGAAGATAACGCGGGTCCCCGGTAAAGGCGGTAAGTCGGAATTTCTCGCGCGGCACGGCAAGATAATCAGTCCCGCGTCGGGCCGGCTGGTACGCAGGTTCGGCCGGATTAAAGACGAGCGCTACGGGACGTTTACCCAGAACGACGGCATAGACTTCGAGGCGGCGCTGGGGACGGGGGTGCGCGCCGTAATGAAGGGCAAGGTCGTCTACGCCGACTGGTTCCGGGGGTACGGCAAGCTTATGATAGTGGACCACGGCAGCGGTTGTACGTCCATCTACGCGCACCTGGGCGACTTCACGGCCCGCGTGGGCGAGCGCGTGGGCGAGGGCCAGAAGATCGGCCTGGTCGGCGATACCGGCTACGTGGCCGCGTCGACGCTCCACTTCGAGATCCGCCAGGACGGCGTGGCTATTGACCCCGAACCGTGGATGGCGAAATGACGCCCGGGGGTAAACTACGCATAGCGGTTTTGGCGTCCGGGGGCGGGACCGATACCCAGGCCATAATCGACGCCTGCGAGGCCGGCCTAATTGAAGGGGACGTCGTCGTCGTTGTCAGCAACAACTCCCGCGCCGGCGTTCTGGAGCGCGCCCGCCGCCACGGCATACCGGCGCACCACCTCTCGAGTTACCATTACTCGGACGACGCCGACCTCGACCGCGCGTTCGTGGAGCTGCTTCGCGGGTGCGACGTCAACCTGGTCGCGTTGGCCGGATATATGAAGAAGCGGGGGCAGGCGTTCCTCGCGGCTTTCCCGAATCGCATTTTGAATATCCACCCGGCGCTTTTGCCCGGGCCCCACGGCGGCGACGGGAAGTACGGCATCCACGTCCACGAGTCGGTTCTGGCCGCGGGGGACAAGGTGACCGGCGTATCGATACACCTCGTCGACGAGGAGTACGACCGCGGCCCGGTCGTGGCGCGGCGCGAGGTCCCGGTGCTGCCGGACGATACGCCGACGTCGCTTCAGCAGCGGGTGTTGGCGGTGGAACACGAATTTTACCCGGCGGTCCTGGCCGCCGTCGAACGCGGCGAAGTAGACCTCGACGCAATCGCGGCCGGCGCGGGGCCGGCGGAAATAGACGGAGCGTGACGCTATGAAGCTTATCCGAATTCCACGATTGATTTATACCGCGGTCGTCCTGGCGGCGTTCGTCGCCTCGCCGGCGGTATTCTCGCGGGCGTGGGCCGACGACAACGCCCAGGATTTCGTGCGCGAGATCAAGCTCTTCGACACCGTCGCCAACTACGTGCGGCTGGCCTACGTCAAGGAGGTCGACGCCGAGCAACTTGTCCAGGACGCCATCCGCGGCATGCTGTCCGGCTTAGACGAGCATACCGCTTTCCTGGACGAGGACGACTTCCGGCTCCTCATCAACGAGACCGAGGGTTCCTTCGGCGGCCTGGGCATCGAGATCGCGGTCACGCCCGAGGACCAGACGCTCACCGTGATGAACGTGCTTGAGGGCACGCCCGCGGAACGCGCCGGCCTCAGGGCGCGCGACAAAATAGTCGAGATCGACGGCGAGACGACGAAGGGGATTACGACGCGCGAGGCCTTACTGCAAATGCGCGGCGAACCCGGGACCGACATCGAGATCGGCATAGCCCGCAAGGATTTCGGCGATATGTTGGACTTCAAGATAACGCGCGAGGTCATACACGTCGATTCCGTGCCGTACTATTTCATGGCGTCCGACGACGTGGGCTACGTCCGCGTCGCCAACTTCGCCCGCGACGACGAGCGGAGCACGTCCAAAGACGCCGACCGCGCGCTGGCGGCGCTGAAGGAGGCCGGCGCCAAGAAGTTCATAATCGACTTGCGCGGCAACCCCGGCGGCCCGCTCGACGAGGCCGTGGCCCTGGCCAGCTTGTTTTTGAAAAAGGATTCGCTGGTCGTTTATACCGCCGGCCGCTCGAGGCGCTGGGAAGAGCGGAAGTACTTCGCTAAAGACGAACCCAAGTATAAAAAGGAACCCTTCGTCGTCCTTATCGACGACTCCTCGGCCTCGGCGTCGGAGGTGTTCACCGGCGCGCTGAAGGACCACAAGCGGGCCGTCGTGATGGGCGAGAAGTCCTACGGCAAGGCGTCGGTGCAGACGTTGATACCGCTGGCGGCCGCGGCCGACGTCGCGCCCGGCCCGGGCCTCAAGATAACCATCGCCTACTACTACACGCCCGACGGCCAACTCATCGACGGCGAGGGCATCGAGCCCGAAATAAAGTTGGAGCCGGAGGAAATCCCGTTAGTAGTGGGCAAGCTGTTCGTCCTGGGTTATTTCAGGATGTTCGCCGAGGAGTACCACGACGCCCACGGCTCCGCGGCGCTGGCGGACTTCGAGGCCGACGCCGCGGCCTTCGACGAGTTCGTGGCCTGGGTCGCCGAGCGCGGCTTCGACTTCTACCCG
The DNA here is from genome assembly GCA_965602215.1 of uncultured bacterium. Classification (GTDB taxonomy): domain Bacteria; phylum RBG-13-66-14; class B26-G2; order WVWN01; family WVWN01; genus WVWN01. The sequence goes on along the minus strand of CBFCYS010000010.1, from coordinate 21,862 downwards.
GAGGGGTACGCCGAGACGCTGCCGGACAACGGCCGCGAGTTCGCCGTCGCCGCGATCGAGAAGGAGCGCGAGGCCGTGATGACGATGCTCACCCGGGAGGTCCTGCGCGAGGTCAAGGGCGACGCCGAGGCGTACAAGTACTGGCGCCGGCACGACCCCTGGCTCGCCGACGCGGTGGAGGAGCTGTCCTAACGACGACGCGACGACAAAAGCCGCCCGAGAGGGCGGCTTTTTTATTTGTGTAGTAGGGGCGACTGGCCGGTTCCCCTTACCACCCCGCCGCCCCTACTGGAATAGCGCCTTGACGCGGCCCAAGGAAGAAGGGCCTACCGGTTCGACGCTCCCCCGGCCCCACCATTGTAGCGTATTCGTAGCCCCGTCCGTCAACCATATATGGTAATAAGGTCCGGACATAGGGTAATGAGTAACCATCCCCGCTACCGACGGGACGTTGAATGTCCCGGCGTACGTGTATACTTTATGGGTACCGGCGTCGCCGATGCAACGATAACCACTGTAATTAGGTGCCGCGGTAACGCGGGTCCCGGGGCCCGATTCTGACCTGACGATACTCCCCGTTGTGGTGAGGTACAATATGAGATTGTCTTCAGGGATAGCCACGGACAAATCGCCGTAGGGTACCCTGACAGCCGATATTCCGGCGGGGTGCGGACGCGGACACCGGAAGGAGGACACAATCGAGCCGGCAGTATTTACCCTGTAGATATAACTATTATCGTAGTTCGAAACGTAACCACCTATCGAAATGTCCCAGACCAAACCCCATGCGCCGGTCGGAACGTTAAGGGAAAGGGGTGCACCGTAACTGCTCCCGAGAACGGGCCAGATACGCGGGGGGGATCCGTCGGTCAACACATATAGCGGGCCGTATGAACAACCTCTCGTATTCGGCGCGGGCCCGGGTCGCGACTCGTATAATACCCATTGCGTAGCGGCCGCGAAACAAGCAAAAGATAATATTACTGCTAACCCTAAAACTAAAATGCGCGGACTCATCGTAAACACCCCCTAAAACTACGGTCCGGAAACGGTAACCTAGCCCGGGACAAAGTTATGCTTGGTCGCCGTTATCTTAGCGCCCGTCGCGGAGCCGTCGATTACGAATTCGCAGTGGCCGCTTAGGTTGGTTATATTTGTTAGCCATTGGCCCGGGTCGGCGCGAAATAAAATAACCCGCCGACGTCGGCGGGCCCAACTCTATTTTATATTCGCAATGACTAAACGTTTTCCCCTATACACGTTAAAGCCTCCTCCCGAGGCGTTTGAATTATATTCGTCCGCTAGGTGCTTGTCAAGGGTTATTTCGCCCATTTCTTTTTCGAAAAAACGAAGAGGACAATTCTTTGGGACGCGTCTGTCGGCCGTCGGTACGTCCGACGTTTACCCCTTGAGTAAGGCCGCGGTTTATGGTATAAATAACGCCTTATTGGGGCTGTAGTTCAATTTGGCTAGAGCACCGGCCTGTCACGCCGGAAGTTGCGGGTTCGAGCCCCGTCGGCCCCGAATCTCCAAGCCCTCGGAACGCGGAGGGCAAGAAACGCGAAATATAGGGTAAATCTTTGACCGGAGGCTGAGACTACATGAAAAAGGTTATAATCGTTACGGCGCTGGCTGCCGTACTGGCCTGTGTCGCCCTGACCTCCAGCGGGTGCGGCGGCTGCGGCTACGACGAGAACAAGGCCATCGTCACCATCAGCGACAAGGGAAGCGCTAAGAGAGCTATTACCGTCGGCGACTTCGTGTACCACTACAAACGCGCCGTCGAGTTGGCGCCGCCCCAGGACAAGCCCGTAATCAATACCTTCGACGACGCCAAGGACTTCCTCGACGACATTATAATCAGCCGCGTGCTCGAACTCGAGGCCGAGAACCTCGGCTACGGCGACGACGCGCAACTGAAAAAGGACGCCGAGGTTTACCGTTCCAATCTTCTCCGCGAACGCACCCGCGCCAAGCTCGAGGATACCGCCAAGGTGACCGAAGCGGAGATACTGGATTATTACAATAAAAATAAGGAATGGCGGCGCGTCTCGTTCATTATGTGCGACAAGAAGGACCAGGCCGATAAGGCGAGCGCCGAGATTAAGGCCGGCAAACCCTGGAACGAGGTCGTCGCGAAGTATTCCGTCTTCGACCAGAATAAAGACCAGGGCGGCCGAATGACGGATGACTTCTACTACACCGGCGATAACGTGAGCCGCGCCGTATACGAGACCGAAGTCGGGAAATATACCCCTATCGTCGAGACCGAGTCCGGCGATTTATGGCTAATCTTCCGGGTAGATGAAAAAGTCCCGGGCCAACAGGACGAGTACGCCCAGGTTAAAGACAACGTACGCAATTCCATCAAGAGCTATAAAACCAACATTAAAATGGCGGAACTTCTGGTGAAGTTACGCGAGGAAGCCAATATCGAGGTTAACCAAGAAGTGTACGACGCCGTAATCAAGGGTAAACTTGCCGACGCCAAAGAGAAATACAATCGCACGGGGCAAGTTATTTCCACCGTAGGCGACGTACCGGTATACTTCGAGAGCTGGTTCGAGGGGATGTCCCTCCAGTTCGGGATGAGCGAAGAGACGTTGGACGAGTTTAAGGGCAAGGAGCCGGAGGAGTTCAAGAAGATGATGGACGGCCGGCTCAAGGCGTTGGAGGACGACGCGCTGTTGGAATTCGACGCGATCCGCTCCGGGGCGGATAAAGAAGCCGATTTCGTCCGCGACCTGAACAGGTTCCGCGCCGGTAAAATGGTGGACCGGATCTACGACGACGTTTTCGTTCCCACTATTCCGGAAGTGACCGTAGCGGAGATCCAGGAATACTTCGAGAACCACAAGGACGAGTTCCAGGACCTCGAGCGCGCCGACGTCGAGTTCATAGCGATGCCCAAGAAGGAAGAGGCCGAGGGCGTTCGCGCCAAAATGGTGGCGGGCGAGGACTTCATGGCCGCGGCGAACGAATACTCCGAGAAGTATTTCGAGGCGGCGAATGAGACGGCCGAGCCGGGAAAAGAACCCCCGCGTTCGGAGCTCCCGACGGTGGACTTCTTCTCGGTACCGCGGGAACCGTCCGCCCCCGACCCGACGGCGCCCATGGGGCCGGAAGGCGGCGTGGCCCCCGTCGTGGACGAGATTCGTCCCCGCGTCTTCGGGGCCAAGAAGGGTGACGTGAGCGAGGTCTTCAAATTAAAGGACGGCCGTTGGGCGTTCTTCCGGTACGTGGAACATTCCCCGTTCGTGCAGCATACGCTCGAAGAGGAAAGTTACTACGAGGTGGCCGAGCAGGGCGCGTATCGAGAGAAAATGGCCAGCCCGGAGGTCGACCGCAAGTGTCAGGCCTGGTTCGAGGAGCTGCGGGACAAATTTAACATCGAGATCGACGACGGCGCCCTGAAAATGGGGTTTAAGAAGGTCCAGAAGCTATAGTGCGCGTACGGAGGCGGAAATGGGCGGTGGTCGCAGTCGTAGTGTTGCTGGCGGCCGCCGCCGGCTGTCGTAAGGGCGAGGAAGGAGAGGCCGCCCGGGATAGCGTCGTAGCGCGCGGGGGAGGCCGGGAGATAACGGCCGCCGACGTGTACCGCGGCCTTTACCCGCAGGGCCGGCCCAAGGGCGTCGAGGTCGACGCCGACGTCGCCCGTCGCGTAGTCGAACAGCTGCTCGAGCGCGCGATGATTCTCGCGTGGGCGGAAGACACCGGCGTAACCGTAACCGACGCCGACGTCGAGGCGCGTCTGAGCCTGATCCAGGCCGACTACGGCGCCCGGGGTTTCACCTCCTACCTTAAGTCGCAAAACCTCACGGCCGAATCTTTCAAAAATACCGTCCGGGACGACCTCGTCGTCGAGGCGGCTATAGAGGCCGCCGTGGTGGAGGAGGTCTCGGTTAGCTACGACGACGTCGTGGCGTACTACAACGTCCACGCCGCCGACTTCGAAGTCCCGGCCGAGTTCCACCTCAAACAAATAGTGACCGACGAAAAAGTACGCGCCGAGGAAGCGCTGTCCAAGTTGGAGTACGGCGCGACCTTCGAGGAGGTGGCCCGGGAGCTCTCTATTTCGCCGGACCGCCACGCCGGGGGCGACGTCGGCTATACCGCCCTGGAAGCCCTCCCGCCCGAAGTGGCGGCGACTGTGAAAACCCTGACCCCCGGCAAAACCAGCGGCGTGATTGCGACGCCGTACGGGTTCGAGGTAGTCAAGGTGGTGGGCGTGCGCGAGGCGAGGCGGCGTCCGCTGACCGAGGTGCGCCCCGAGGTGGAGGACCTGTTGCGCACCGAACGCGAAGAGGAGCGCTACGCGCGTTGGTTGGAGGAGTTGCGAAAAAGCACGAAAGTGTCCGTGGACGAAAAAGCGTTGGCCGAGTTATGAGAACACGGGTTTACATTCGCCGTTTCGTCGCCGCCGTACAAGCTTTGGCTTGTGTTTTGTTTTTCGCGGCGGCCGCGGGCGCCGAGCGCCGGCCGCTGGACGGCATCGTGGCGGCCGTCAACGACGACGTAATCCTGGCGAGCGAGCTGGGCGAAGAGGTGTCGGTTCGTTTGTACCAGATGGAGGCCGCCGGCGCGAAGGTGAGCGATATCCGCTCTTTTACGGTCGAGGTCTTGGCGGCCATGATGGACGACCGCCTTCTGATACAGGACGCCGACGAGCGCGACATCGTCGTATCGCGGGAAGACGTCAGGCCCTATCTCGACGAGGAACTGGACCGGATTCGCGGCGCCTTCTCGTCGCAGGAGGAGTACGAGGCCGCGCTCGCGCAATACGGCATGACGGAGAAAGACCTTATCGTAAGTTACCGGAAGACCCTTCGCGGCCAGTTGACTATAAGGCGTCTCCTCGACGAGGTTCTCGCGCCGCGGGTGGAGGTGCGGGAGGAGGAAATCCGCGCCTACTTCGACGCCCACCGGAACGAGCTCGCGCTGCCCACCATCGTCACGCTGCGGGAGGTAGCCGTCGCCAAGAAGCCGTCGGAGGCGTCCATGGCCCGCGTCAAGGGCATACTGCAACGCATTCGGGATGCGGCGTCGGCCGGCGGCGATTTCGCGACGCTGGCGGAGGGAGCCGCCGATGCCGAAGGAGGGGATTTCGGCCGTTCGTTCAAGTTCCGCCCGGGGGAGGCCCTGCCGGCGCTGGAGCGGGCCGCGGCCGGCCTGCGGCCGGGCGAGATATCGCAGGTCGTGGCCGGGCCGGAAGGCTACTGGCTGGTTCGCCTGGTGAGCATAGAGAACGACCGGCGGGAAGTCCAATACATACAACTCAAGGTGAGTTTGACGGACGCCGACGTGAGGGCCGCCCGGGCGAAGGCGGAGGAAGCTGCGGCGGCGCTTGCCGGGGGTGAGGATTTCGCCGACGTGGCGTCCGCGTACAGCGAAAACGAGGAGACCGCGGCCGAGGGCGGCCTGGTGGGCGAGGTCGCGATGGCGGAGTTCGAAGCGGAGATGCCGGAGATCGCCGCGGCGGTAGCGGGGCTTTCGCCCGGCGGCGTATCGCCGGTCGTCGAGCGGCCCGAAGGCTTTTTCATCCTCAAGCTCGAGGAGCGCCGCGAGGGGCACGACGTCTCGTACGAAGAGGCGCGCGACGTCGTCAAAAGGACCCTCCGGGCTCAGAAGCTGGGGGTGGAGAAAAAGAAGTACGTCCAGGAACTCAAGGCCAAGGCTTACGTCAAAACGTACGAATAGGTAGCGCCTCAGCCGATAATAATAAAGCAGGCTTCGCGCCTGCTTTTATAAATGCCGGCTCTGCGGTGCGTTAATCCAGGTTAGGTACCAATAGAACGGGAATATCGGTCTTGGCCAGGACTTCGCGCGAGATGGCGCTCGAGATATCGCCCCGCTCATCGAGCCCCAGAATTATCAGGTCCGCCCCCTCTTCCTGCGCCGTCTTCGCTATCGTGTCCGTCAGGCGGCCTATGCGGAGTATGGGGCGGATTTTGGGAGTCGCGTCGCGGCGTTGGAAGATGGTGAGCGCCTGCTGGCCGTCCTCGTATTCGTCCTGGCTGTCGACTACGTGCAATACGATGAGTTGGGCGTTGGCGCGGGAAGCTACCTTTACCAGGTAGTCGGCCTTCTTCTTGGCGGGGATGCTTCCCGCGGTCGTTACCATTATCTTCAAGGGTATTCCTCCTGCGAGGTCCAGGTTCTTTTTGGTATATTTTACGCGAACGGCGCGCCGGCGTCAAGTGATAACGTAAACCCGTCGGCGCCGGGCGGCGGCCTCCTTCTCGATGGGCGAACCTTACGTAGCGTTGTTGTGGCATTTCCACCAGCCGCCCTACGCCGACCCGCGCCGGCCGGGGGGCGAGCCGGCGCTGCCCTGGGTTCGGCTGCACGCCGCGCGCGACTACTACCAGATGGGGCACCTGGTCGCCGGCTGCGACGGCCTGCGCGTTACGTTCAACTTCACGCCCGTCCTACTCGCGCAATTCGACGCGTACTTGCGCCGGCGGCGCCGCGACCGCTTGATGGAGCTCTCCCTCCGCGACCCGGCGCGTCTTACCGCGGCCGAGGCCGACGCGCTGATATCCCGCGCTTTCGGCGTCGACTTCGAAAGCGTCGTCAAAGGCCATCCGCGCTACTTTAAGCTCTACCGGAAATACGTCCGTCGGGAATCGTTCGGCGTCGGCGAACTGCTCGACGCCGTGGCGCTGTTCAACCTCTCCTGGGTAGGCGAGATTTTCCGCGAGGGTCCGGTGGGGCTGGAGGAGGGCGCGGTCGTCGACCTGAGGCCGTTATTCGAGAAGGGTTGCGGTTATACGCGCGACGACGTCGAGGCCGTAATCGCGGCGCAACTCGGGATAATGGCGGCCGTCGTGCCGCTGTATCGCAGGCTCCGGCGCGAGGGCCGGGCCGAAATATCGACGACGCCGTTTTACCACCCGATTCTCCCGCTGGTTCACGACTCGGATCTGGCGACCGTCGACCGCCCGGGCGCGACGCTGCCGCCGCGGTTCTCGCGGCCCGCGGACGCGCGCGAGCAGGTTGCGCGCGCCGTTGCGTTCTTCGAGGCGGAGTTCGGCTTAAAACCAGCCGGCATGTGGCCCGCCGAGGGGGCGGTGGCGGAGGAAGTGCTGCCGTACTTCGACCGGGCCGGCGTTGCGTGGATAGCGTCCGACGAGGGGGTGTTGGCCCTCTCGGGAGAGCGCGATTACGAGCCGGCTCGCCCGGAGCTGTTGTCGCGGCCGTACCGCGTGGGCGAAGGCGAGCTGGCGATATTCTTCCGCCACCGGGGCCTGTCCGACGCCATAGGTTTCGAGTATCAACGCTGGCCGGACGCGTCGGCCGCCGCGGCCGACTTCTGCGAAAATCTGCGTTCGTTCCTGGCGGCGGCGCGGGCGCGCTCGGTTCACGACGCGCTGGCCTCCGTTATCCTGGACGGCGAGAACGCCTGGGGCACGTACCCCCGCCAGGGGGTCCCGTTTCTCAGGGAGTTGTACGGCCGGCTGGCGCGGGGCGACGTGGCGCGAGCGGTGACGTTCGCCGAATACCTCGCCGGCGCGGCCAAGAGAGGCGTCGCGCCTCACCCTCCCCTCACGCTCGAGCGCTTGCGGCCGCTGGCCTGCGCCTCGTGGATAGACGAGGCCGGTTCTCTCCCCGGCAACGACCTCGGGACGTGGGTGGGCGAGCCGGAGGAGAACCGGGCGTGGGAACTCCTGGGGGAGGCCCGCGCCGCGCTGGAGAACTCCCCGGCGCCTAAGAAGGCCAAGGACGAAGCGCGGGAGTTCCTCCTGGCGGCGGAAGCGAGCGACTGGTTCTGGTGGTACGGCGACGACCAGGGCGGCGGCGCGGACGAAGAGTTCGACCGCCTGTTCCGGGATAACGTGGCCGCGGCGTACCGCGCGCTCGGCGACGAGCCGCCCGCCGCGCTGGCCGAGGGCATCGCGCCCCGCCGCGTCGTCTGGCGACCCGATGGCCGGTTATCGCTGAAGGTGGGGGACCTGCTGGTCGTAGAGTGGCCGCGCCCCGGGGAAGTGTACTTCGGCGTCGACGGATGGCGACAACCCGGCCGGCGGGAGCTCGCCCCCGCGACCGCCGTCATGGCCGGGCCGACGGGGGTCTTCCGCGCGCCGCTCCTCAAGATAGAGGGCGACGTACGCCGCGTCGAGTTCACCTTCCGCGGCGCCGACGGCGCGTGGCTGGGACGGGATTTTTTCGTACTGGTCGATTAAATTTCTGTTATAATTTCCGAAACGGTTACCGAAAGGGATAGCTTATGATCGAGTATCAATATCTCCTCGTGGTCCTGCTCGGTTTGGTCATGTTGGTGGGCGGCTTTTGGCTAGGCCAGGTCTCGAAGGCCAAAGCGTTGCGTGTAATAGGGCCGCCGGCGGGCGTCGTAGGCCTCGTCGTAGTATTTATCGGCATCCTGCTAACCTGCGTGCCAGGCTTCTTTACCTGGTAAATCCCCGGGAACGTTCGCTATGCCGACCGTCGCTTTCAAAACGCTCGGCTGCAAGCTCAACCAATACGAGACCGAAGCCGTGCGCGCCGGCGTCGAGGACGCCGGCTTTTGCGCCGTCCCGTTCGACGGCCCGGCGGATTTTTACGTCGTCAATACCTGTACCGTTACGCACCGCAGCGACTACAAGTCGCGGCAGCTCGTGCGGCGCGTTTGCCGCGAGCGCCCCGACGCCCGCGTCGTCGTCACCGGCTGCTACGCCGACCTCGCGCCCGAGGTGTTCACGCCGCTCGGGCCGAACGTAACGGTAGTCCCCAACAGCGATAAAGAGCGGATACCGGCGCTTATAGCGGGCGAGGCGGGCATGCCCGACGCCGCGCCCGGGCGCCGCGTGACGCGGTTCGCGAACAAAACCAGGCTTTTCCTCAAAGTCCAGGACGGCTGCGACCACGCGTGCGCCTACTGCGTCGTCGTGGTGGCGCGGGGGCCGAGCCGAAGCCGGCCCGCTCCCGACGTCGTCGCCGACGTTCGCGACGCCGTGTCGGCCGGCATCAAGGAAGTCGTGCTGGTGGGGGTGGACCTGGGCTCGTACGGCCGCGACCGCGACGGCCGCCGCTCGCTCGCTTCCTTGCTGGCCGAACTCTCGGCGCTGCCCGGCGAGTTCCGCTTGCGCCTGTCGTCGGTGGACGTGTCCGATTTCGAGCCGGCGCTGGTCCGCGAGGTGGCCGCCGGCGGCCGCGTATGTCCCCACGTCCACTTGCCGCTGCAGGCCGCGGACGACGGCGTATTGCGTCGGATGCGGCGGCGATATCGGGCGGCCGACTACCGCGGCCTATGCCTTTCTTTGCTCGAGCGCGCAGGCGACGTCGCCATCGGCGCGGACGTGATAGCGGGCCTTCCCGGCGAGGACGTCGCGGCCTTCGAGAAGACGCTCGCGCTGGTGGAGGAGATACCCTTCGCGTACTTGCACGTCTTCCCCTATTCGCCGCGCCCCGGCACCGACGCCGCGGCCATGGCCGAGCAGGTCCCCCCGGAAGAGCGCGAACGTCGCGCCGCGCTGCTGCGCGAGCTGGCCGCGGCGAAGCGGCGCTCGTACGAGCAGAGGTTCGTAGGCGCGGTCAGGACGGCGCTGGTGGAAGAGAGGCGCGGCGGCCGCGGCGGCGCCGCGGTGGCCTTGACCGATAATTATTTGCGCGTGCCGTTGCGGGATTACGAGGGCCCGGGCAACGTCTTCGCCGACGTGAAGTTGGTCGACGGGGACGGCCGGCTGACGGCGTTTGTAGCGAGGCAGCCCTAAATCAAGGCGGTGGCTTATGTGGTACCCCCTTTACGCTTACCTCGACCCGACGTACCTGATGTTGGTACCGGTTATCATATTGGGCTTCTACGCCCAATGGAAGGTTCGGGCCACTTACAAGAAGTACGCCCGGGTGGCCGCCGCGGCGGGTTTGTCGGGGTCGAAGGTGGCGGCGCAGCTGTTGCGGCAGGAGAACCTCGGCGGCGTCGGCCTGGAGGAAGTCGGCGGCACGCTGACGGACCACTTCGACCCGCGCTCGAACACGCTGCGCCTTTCCGCGGGCGTGGCGCGCAGCGCGAGCATCGCGGCGTACGGCGTCGCCGCCCACGAGGTGGGTCACGCCGTCCAGCGTCGCGACGGGTACGCTTTCCTGAAGATTCGAAACACGATATTGCCGGTCGCCAACATCGGCTCGCAGCTGTTCATCCCGCTGCTCATCGGCGGCTTTATCTTCCGGTGGGGTTTTCTGATTAACATCGGGATAGCTTTGTACGCGTTCGCGGTGGTGTTCCAGCTCGTGACGCTGCCGGTCGAGTTCGACGCGTCGCGGCGGGCGCTGGTTATGCTGCGGGGCACCGGCGCCGTCGCGCCGGAGGAAGTGGCCGGCGCCAGGAAAGTCCTATCTGCCGCGGCGCTCACGTACGTCGCGACGACGCTGACCGCCGTAACGTGGCTCATATTCCTATTAATAGGGGCGCGGCGGAGTTAATAAAAAAGCCCCGCGTCGCGGGGCGCCGGGGCTTACCTCGTTCATCGGAACGAGAGCGTCGTACCGTCGCCGGCGACGACGTAGACCGCGTCCGGCCCCACCGCCGGGCTCGACGAAACGCCGGCCGGGGCATCCGCTTCCCAACGTATTTCGCCGTCGGTTGCGCGGACGGCGTAAATTTTGCCGGCGCCGGTGCCGACGTATACGAAACCTCGAGCCGCGGCCGGGCTTCCCTCGACCGCGCCGTCCAGGCCGCGCTGCCACAACCGCGCGCCGTCGGCCGAGCGCAGCGCGACGAGGTTGCCTTCCCACGTGCCGGCGAATATCACGCCGTTCTCGGCGGCCAGGCCGCTAACGCCGGCGCCGGCGGGGTAGCGCCAGAGCGACCTCGCGTCCGCGGCATCCACCGCGAAAATCTCGCCGTCCTCCGACGCCGCGACGACGGTCCCGGCCAGTACGAGGGGCGGCGCGGTGAGCGGCGCGCCGGCGTCGTAGCTCCAATCCGGGCGGCCGTCGGCGGCGTCCAAACATAGCAGCCGGCCGCTCCGGGATGCGACGAAGAGTTTGAGCTCCGCGAAGCAGGGCGTCGCCCACACCGGCCCGACCTCTTCGGCGACCCATTTTATTCTGCCGTCGCGCGCGCCGAGGGCGAATACCTTTCCGTCCAGCGTGCCGAAGAAGACCTTGCCGTCGGCTACCACCGGGTCCGCGACTATCTTGCCGCCGGTGCCGAATTTCCATTTCAGGCGGCCTCGCGGCAAGTCCAGCGCGTAGAGGAATCCGTCGGCGGCGCCGAAGTAGGCGGTGTTGCCGGCGAGGGCCGCGCCGCCCGCTACGTCGCCGCCGGTCCGAAAGCGGTAGACGACCTTGCCGTCCTCGGGCGCGATAACGTTGAGGAAGTCGTCGTTGGTGCCGACGAGCAGGAAGCGTTCCGCCAGCACCGGCGACGAGAACGACGGCGACTTCAACTCGAGCTTCCATCCCGCGGCGCGGGGGGGGCCGGCGAAGTCGGGGCGGAGGGAAGCGGCGCGCCCCGGGCCGCCGCGATACGTTTCCCACGTCGGCCCGCAGGCCGATATGAAAAACGCCGTTGCGGCGAGAGCGAAGGTAAGGTAATTTATTACGCGGCGCACGGCCTGAACTGTACCATCGCCGACGAGTCATGTCAACTTTCGCCCGAGCTTCGGTTAAACAAGATTTTCTGGACAACTTGTACGGCCGGATAGCGAGCCGTTACGACCTGGTCAACTACATCCAGAGTCTCGGCCTGGTGGGACTTATGCGGCGCGACGCGGCGGCGTTCGTCGGCCGCGGCGTGGTCCTCGACGCCGGCGCCGGCAGCGGAGACCTGGCCGCGGCTTGCTTGGGCTCGGGCGCGTCGCGCGTCGTATGCCTGGACCGCAGCCCGGAGATGTTCGCCGTCGCCCGGGCCAAGCTCGCGTCGTACGAACGGGCCGGCCGGGTGCGGTTCGTGCTGGGCGACGTCACGCGGCTTCCTTTTCGGGACGGCGCCTTCGATAACGTCGGCAGCGCCTTCGTCTTCCGGAATATACCGTCGGTGGACGCCGCGGTGGGCGAGGTGGGTCGCGTCCTCAAGGCCCGCGGCCGCGTCGCGGTGGCGGACGTCTTCGCGCCGCCCAAGGGTTTGATCGGCGCGTTGTATAATATTTACCTCAACGTTATGGTGCCGTTGTGGGGACGACTCATCGCCCGGGACGGTTCCGCCTATCGCTACTTGTCGGCGTCCATCCGGAATTGCTTTTCGGGTGAGGAATTCGCCGGGCGGCTGGCGGCGGCGGGCTTCGCCGACGCTCGAGCCAAGGCCAAGTTTTACGGCGTCGCGCACGTCGTGAAAGGGCGCTTACCTTGAACAGGGACGTTTTGATGTTGTTAATGGCGGCGTGGGCGCTGGCGGGCGCGTGTGCGGCGCCCCGGCCTACGCCCGAGCCCGCGACGGCGGCTCCGTACGCCGAGGACGAGTTCGCGGCTCGAGCCGCGGCGCTGCAGAAGACGTGCGAGCTGGCGGCGGTCTACCTGGGGACGGACAACGCCCGGGCCGCGGCGGTGGTGGAGCAGGCGCGCGCCGAAGCCCGCGAGGCCGTGCGGCGGGCGCCGGACGCGTACCGGGGGGTGGTGTTCGCCCGCGCGCTCGAGCGGCTGGACGGCGCCGCGGCGGTGCTCGCCGGCGTGGACGATTATGCGCTGCCTTTGCCGGACGTGACGTACGAGCGAATTCGCGCGGACCTGCTGGCGGCCGCGGACGAGCTCCGGCCTGTGGGTGAACCCTATTATTTAAAACTGGCTCGACGCTACGAGGGATTGGGACGCCGGCGCGTCATCTGGGGGCCGCTGCCGCCGACCAAACCGAGTAGGCCTGCCCGGCCGCCCTCGGCCGCCCCCACGCCCGAACCCGTCCCCGAGCCGGCTCCCCCGACGGAGGCGCCGCCGACCCCCGCGCCCGAGACCCCCGCCCCGGGCGAGTAACCGCCTCCCCCCCCTATATTACCCGGTCCCGCCTGAGCGCGATGACCAGCGCGCCTCCGCCCACGACGGTGGCTGCGGCGGTGAGCAACAACCCCGACCGGACGTCGGCGGCGTCCACCGTGGCGCCTATCGCCGGCGCCGTTATGATGAATACGACGCGAGTCATTAAATTCTTTATCGACATAACCGTGGCCCGTTTGTCCGACCAGGTGTGGCGGTTGATGTAGTCGGCGATAACCGGGTGCGAAAAGCCGCGGACGAACTGCGCGAACAGCACGAACAGGAAACCGAACGGCGTCACGAACGCCGCCATCGCGACGAGCGAGGCGCCCAGAAGCACGGGCAGGCAGATTAGCGTGAGCCTTTTGCCTATGGCCCGTTCGACCGCGAACGCGATCTTGCCGGAGAAGGCGGCGAATACGTTGAAGAGAGCGAATATCAGGCCGAAGTAGGGCAGCGGGATACGGCACAACTCGAAATAGGGTTGATACAGCCAGAAGGCCACCGTTCCCAGGCCGTTGATGAGTGCGGCGAGCAGGATGAGCCACCGCACCTCGACGTTTTTATACAGCGCGAACCGCCCTATTTTATATAAAAAATACAACTCGCCGCGCGGGTGGCCGCCCTTGCTGCGAGGCGGCTCGCGCAGGAAGAGCGCCGCCACGACGGCCACGGCGAGCGCGGCCGCCGTCAGGTAGAACGTCAGCCGCAACCCCGCGGTCGCGACGAAGCCGCCCACGACGGCCGCCGCCGCCGCCCCCGAGAGCGCCAGGAACGAAGCGTGTCCCTCTATCTTCTGGTACTTGTCTTCCCGGCCCAGCGCGAGCAGCGTGTCGTAGAGCACCGCGGTGTCGGCGCCCGAGATGAGCGAAGCACCCGCGGCCCACAGCAACTCCGCGGCCAGGAATTGGCCGAAGCCGTAGCCGGTCCCGTAAACGACGCACGCCGCCGTCACCGCGCCGGCGCCCAGAAAGATGCTCGGGCGGCGCCCCACGCGGTCGGCGAAGAATCCCGACGGCACCTCCAGCGCGACCACCGCCACCGCAAACGCCGTCTGCAGCAACATCACCTGCGTCATCGAGAGGCCCCGGGCCTGGAAGAAGATAACGATTACCGGGACGAAGAAGACCAGGTTGCCGCACAGGCGCGCGGCGTAGAGGAGCGGGATATTCCTTTTTAAAGCCTCGTGCGTCATGTCTTCACCGGGTATAAATAGGCGGGGCGGCTTACGCCGCCCCGTCGTTGCGATTAAAGTAATCCGGGCTGCGTAGAGCTGTTGCTTACCGTTCCGCCCACTTGCGCTTGAGCATCTCGCCGCGTTCGTGCCACTTCTTCTTCATGAGTTCGCCCTTCCATTCCGGGATGGGCTCTTTCTTGGGCGCGGGGCCGGCAATCATAGCCTGGACCCGGGCACGGATGTCGCGAATCTTTTTCTTCTTGGCCTTGGCGTCGGCGCTCTTGGGGTCCACGCCTTCGCCCGCGCTTATCTTCTCGTCGAGGAAGGTCTGGATGTTGCCGAGGTCGAGGATAGCGGCGTCGATGAAGTTGCGGTCAGATTGGCCCGGGCTGTAGGCCGGGGCGAGTTCCTGGAAGAGGCCGATGGACTTGTCGAGGGTGATGGAACAGAAGATGTTGTCCCAGCCGAGAGTATCTTCCGCGGAACCGAGGGTGTCGTCGAGTAGGACCAGGTTGTCGAGTTTAGTCGGGTGGTAGACCGGCTGCTCGGGTATGGACATTTCTTCCACGCCCTCTTCGGTCGGCGTGGTGGTTTCTTCCACCGTGATCTCTTCGAATTTCCCCGTGTCTTTGGCGGTTTTTCCCTTGCAGCCGAACGCTACCAGGGTCGCCGCCAGCGCCAGAACCAGCACGCACCACAGATATTTACTACTCATGAGAACTGCTCCTTTCCCCTATGGAAGTAGGAAAATGGCTATTAATTGATAGGGCCTGTTTATATGATAATTCGGGGCCCAAGTCAACGGAAAATTTCGCCCGCGGCCACGGTCGTCGATTTGACGCCGCCCGGGCCGACACCGTTTAAACGGTCAAGGCGGCCCGCAGGCCGCCTTTACCGGTCATAAATATCGTAAGAAGTTGCTACACTAGCCGCGCTCGGCCCACTTCTTCTTCATCATGTCGCCGCGTTCTTTCCACTTCTTCTTCATCAGGTCGCCCTTCTCTTCGCCGACGGGCTTCTTGACGGGGGCCGGGCCGCCGATCATGGCTCTCACGCGGGCGCGGATGTCACGGATTATTTTCTTCTTCGCTTTGCCTTCGACGCCGGTGGGGTCTACCGCTTCGGCCTTGGTTATCTTCTCGTCGAGGAAGGCTTTGACGTTATTCAGTTTGGCGACGGAGTCGTCGATGAAATTCCGGTCGGCCGAGCCGGCGGCATAATGCTCCTGGAGCATGGTGAAGAGTTCTATGTTCTTATCGAGCGTGATCGAGGTGTAGATGTTGTCCCATCCCAGGTTGTCCTCGCTCGTGCCCAGCGTGTCGTCCAGCATTTTAAGGATGTCGAGCTTCGCCGGCACGTACATCGGGGCCTCAGACGGCGCTTCCGTTACCGGCTCTTCCACGGGCGGGGCCGGTGCTTCGGCGGGAGGAGGTTCGACGGAAATGGGCGCTTCTTCGGCCGGTTTCTTCTTCAGTTTATCGCAGCCGAAGAGCGCGAAACCTACCGCCAACACGACAATCATAACCCACAATAATTTCGCGTTTTTCATCTAGCGGCGCTCCTTTCTTATTAGGCGTAGAGTTATAAAAATGATTTCGAATACGAAGTATAGACAACTACGGCGACCAAGTCAATACCAATTTTAGCCGTACTTGAGAATTAGGACTCGAGCAGGAGGTCGGCGCGGCCGCCGGCCACGAACGGCTCCGCGCGCCGGTTGAAAGCGTGCACGACGTATATCTGGACCGGGTCCTTCTTGCCCTTCACCCGACTGGGCGGAAGCGGCGTCGCGAAGCAATAATCCTTGATCTGGACGTAGGTGGTATTGTCCATCAGTATCTGGCCGCGGTCGGTCTGGCCCTCGATGCGCTGCGCCAGGTTTACCTTGTCGCCTATAACGGTGTACTCCATCTTTTTCTCGGAGCCGATGTTGCCGGCGACGACCTCGCCGGTGGTGATGCCGATGCCGGCGTAGACGGGGTCTTTTCCCTCCGCGACCCGTTTTTTATTAAATTCGGCTATGGCGTGTTGCATCTCGGCCGCCGCCAGGGCGGCCTTGAGCGGCGCGTGGTCCTGGTCGAGGGGGGCGTTCCAATAGGCCATGACGCCGTCCCCCAGGAACTTGTCCAGCGCGCCCTCGTACATGAAGATTATGTCAATCATTATGGCCAGATATTCGTTGAGGAGGGCGACCACCTCGTGCGGCTCGTGGCGCTCCGAGAAAGCCGTGAAACCCTCCAGGTCGGAGAAGAGCACCGTCACCTCGCGATTCTCGCCTTCCAGGCTTATGGCGTCCTTCTGGGAGAGGATTTTCTCGGCGACCTGCTTGGTTACGTACCGCTTGAAGGTGTTCTTGACGAACTCGCGGTCGCGCAGGCCCTCGGTCATGAGGTTGAAGTCGTGGGCCAGCCGGCCCAGCTCGTCGCGCCGCCGCTCCTCGAGGCGGTAGTCGAAGTCGCCCTCCTGGACCCGCGCCAGCCCCGCGGCCAGCTCTTTGACCGGCCTGGTCCAGGTTACCGAGACCGCGACGGCGACCACCAGGCCGGCGAGGATGAAGACGCCGGCGATGACGGCCGCGGTCAATATCTCGCGCTCCACGAGCCAGTTCAGGCCCGCGACGGAGTACCCCACGCTTATCATGTAGCGGGCGTTGCCGGTGCGGGGGTCGGTGACGTTGGCGTTGACGCGGCCCAGGTTGGGGGCGTCTATCTTGTAATACTCGAGGGGCTGGAGCGTGCGGCCCGAGGCGTCCACCACCGGCACGCGCGGGTTGGAGGAGGCGAGGATGACTTCCTCCTGGCCGCGGAGGACGAGCACGTACACCGGCGTGAGGTCGTAGTCGGCGGAGTCGAAGCGGAGGCGGTATATCTCCTGGAGCCATCCCTCGAACTGGCCGCGCTCGAGCGTGGTGAAGGCGCGCTGGATGAGGGCGACGGTGAGGTTCATCCGCGCCTGGGCGTCGCCGTCGATGCGGCCCAGCTCCCGCCGGAGGTGAACGCCGGTAACGGTCACGATGGCGAGGATTATTATCGCCTCGATGACGAGCGTCAGCTTGAGCGCGAGCGTTTTGCGGAATTTAATTTCCTTCTTCGCCATAAACTTTCGCCTCAGGCCGAGTGTAATCGGCGCCGCGGTTGAAGTCAAGGGGAAATTAGAAGCTAGGGAATCGAAAGGGCTTGACGGGGGGCGCCTCGCGTTTTAATATTGCGCAGAGGGTATGGGTATGAAAAAAATACTTCGATACTGCGGCCTTGCGGCGTTACTCGCCGGGGCCGCATTTTGTCTTCCGACCTGCGACGACGACGACGGTATCGGCCCGCAGCCGTACGACGGGCCGTGGAAAGTAGTGGACTGCCCGGAGGGACCGTCGTATTTGAAAAGCGTATATTTCCTGAATCCCGATTTAGGTTACGCGGTTGGGTGCAGGCATATTTTGAAGTACGAAGGGACGGAATGGAAAACCGACTTCGCCTATAAGGAAAATAGCGAACGATTTATAGTAGCTCTCGAGGCCGTTTGGTTTAACGCACCCGACGACGGGTGGGTTGCGGGCCGCGAGTACGATACCGAAACGAAGGTTTCTACGGCGTTATTACTCCGGTACGACGGGAAAGAATGGAAAAGGTTCGACGACGGTACCCCAGCTACGAGTTTCGATACGTTGTATTTTTTAAACCCGAGCGACGGATGGGCTGCCGGATTCGGTATATGCCATTGGAACGGCGAAATGTGGGAATACTCCTCGGACCTAACCCGTATAGTAGATATCCACTTTAATTCCCCTAGTGATGGTTGGGCTGTCGGTTACTACGACGAGAGGACTTACCATTACGACGGCGCGGCTTGGACGAGAGTACACGACGACCCGTGGGGGATAAAGTTGAATACCGTCTCCTTTACGGGCCCGGGCCACGGTTGGGCCGGAGGAATGGGCGTAATCGCGGGTGACCAGAGTAACCTGATGGAATACGAGAACGGCGACTGGCGGTATTATCAAGAACCACCTTGGGACGAGGGGATACGCCGTACCGTGAACGCGGTCCATTTCTCCGGTCCTAATAACGGATGGGCCGTAGGGCAGACTACGTTCCGGTGGGACGGCGAGCGGTGGTGGTACGTTGAGCCGCCGCCGCGTAGTATGCACAGAAGCACGTTAAACGACGTCTTCGCGCTAAGCGAGAACGACGCGTGGGCGGTAGGAGGCCGTACGATACTCCATTACGAACCATAAAACACGGAGGAGGAACGATGTTCGGCAAAATCGGGATTGTGTGGGTTGCGGTGTCTTTGGCGGTGGCCGGAGCGGTGTGGGGCGGGATACTCGAAGTCGAAGTGCCCGCCGACGTAGAACGGGAGGACGTTTTAAATCCGTCTACGGAAACGAAGGATAGGCTTGACGCGCTGTTACGCGAGGAGATAACTAAAAACCCCGGCGCGGTGGAATTCGGGCCCGTAGCGTTTACCAAGAACGGGGAGATTATATCTCCGGACGTCGAACGGGACGGTACGGATGCGTGGTCCGATAATCGCCTCGGTTTCGAGCCGGCGCTAAAATATTACTTGCCAAACTAACGCTGGTCGCTTAGAATACGCACGAGGGTTTAAATATGAAAATAATAGTCAAGTATTGCGGCCTTACGGCGTTACTCGCCGGGGCCGCATTTTGCTTTCTGAACTGCGATGAGGAAGTACGCCAACCCTATGGCGGCCCGTGGAGGATCGTGAAGACGCCGGCAGAAGTTGGGGCTTCGGTAGGCGAAATACAGTTTTTTAGCAAGAACGACGGTTGGGCTATTGCCGGTAATTATCTATTGAGGTTTAACGGTAAAGAATGGGTAAAATATAGAAAAATCGTGCACCCGAACCCTTTATGCGAATACGGCTTCGGCGGTTTCCAAATGTTGAACGGAAGCGAGGGTTGGTTCGTTGGAACCGAGTTAGTGCCAGACCCGAGGGGGGGAGGCCGCACGATAAGGCACAGTATGATATGGCATTACGACGGGGAAACGTTTAACGCCGTAAACCACCCGGATAAACGTTGGCTGGGGACCGTATGGTTTAACAATCCCAACGATGGTTGGGCGTTTGGTATGGGGTCATTACGTTATAAAGACGGTAAATGGGAGGATGGCGGCTTAGACTATAACGTTACGGACTGCTTCTTCTTCGGCGAAGACGACGGATGGGCGGTTTCGACGGGGTCTATCTGGTTTTGGGACGGCGTTGCGTGGACGAAGGAAGTGGAATGCGGACCGTTCGAGGATTTTTCTTCTATAGCGTTTAACGGAAATAATTCGGGGTGGGCCGGTTTCAGCGCGGGGTGGGGTGGGTACCCGCACATGTTCCATTATGACGGCCGGGAATGGGATTACTACAACGAAAAATTTGGTGAAGACATTTTAGATATCGACTTCGCAAATTCTAATTACGGCTGCGCAGTTGGGGACGTCGTCTTCATTTACAACGGTGGAGAGTGGATCCCGGTATGGGACCCGCTCGCGACGTTCTGGTGCGTTGAGTGCGTCGGCCCGGACGATATTTGGGCCGGCTCAGATACGGGAGATATTTACCATTTCACGGGGTTCAATTAACCAAGGAGGATGGAAATGTCCAAATTACTAGTAGCGGCGGGGATCGCGATAGTCGCGGTTACGGCAGCGTGGGCGGGAGAGATATACCTCGAGCTTCCGGCCAATTTCGACGCCGAAATGGTTTACCACCCGACAGACGCGGACCGCCGGGCTCTCGCCGAATTTACCTTCAGCGCGCTAGCCGACCTGGATAACAGCTATACCGTACGTATAGTCAGGTTTACTAAGGACGGGAAACCTATTTCCCGCGATTACGGCCAGGGTAAAGACATGGAAGCGCCGCCTACGCTGGCCGACGTCCACTTCCTGAGAAGTTGGGGCTTCAGCGACAAACAGTGGAACGATCTGTGGTATCACCTGCACTGGAAGGGCGAGGAACAAGGTTACTACGGCGTATACGACCTGGCCAGGGACGAAGTATCGGTAAAGCGTACGCGTACGATACGGGGTACTACCCCCCGGTCATAGAACGCGACGTGTATGTAAGCCTATACGCCCACGCGCCAGATTGGGGTCTATACAACCCGGATATCGACGAGATATACTTACAGAGGTGGCGGGCCGGTGCCTCGGGAGCAACCGAGGTCGAAATCGATACAGACCGTGCATATTTTACCCGTTGCATGCTGCACGCTTTCCGGGGGCCGTGGCCCGCGCCGTACGACCACTTCGACGCCGGTACGATACACGCCGCTTGGCTCGAGATCCAGGCCCGCCTCTATCGCGACGGCTACGACGTCGACTTCAACGACCTGGGCCATTACGAGAAATTACCCGACGCCCCCGAGTATCAGCGCCCTTACTACAGTTACTTCCAAAACTATAACTGCGCCGGTTTGAGTACCAGCGTACAACACTTCGACGCCAACACGTGCCACCTAAATAATATTATTAGGCGGTACCGTTACGGCGCCTGCGGTTACTGCTGGTGGAAGGTCCTACATCACGATGCGGACTTCATAAAGGAGTTTAACGGTGAGCTATGCAAAATGCATCAGCTGTTATGGCCCGTTAAGCCTAATTATGACCAGTTATACTGGGCGGCGCAGGAGAGCTACGACGGCGGACAGATCGAGGGTAAATCGTTCGAGGACTGGTTTGCCGCGCAACCTATTCTAAATATACCTTCCGACCATTTCGAATACGTTTGCGCGGCCGTCACAAATAAGGACCGTGTCGAGGTCTTTAACTATTATCGTACCGAGTACCAGGGATATCCCGAAGAGTTCCCCAATAACGCCGACTATCCGGGTGCTAAAATACTACTTAGTAAGGTTGACTGGGACCCCTCACGCGTGTGCGAATACCAGATGGGCAACCTCGACGAAGGCTACGGCGTATGGTCCCCGCCTATGGTATTAGATAACGGTAAATTTTACGTAAACGCCGAGTACTGGGAACTATGGGAGACTGGCGCAGACCCCGAAGAATGGCAATTATTAGCTTACAGCCGTACTTATGGCGTAAATACGGACGAAGCGTACGAAACCGATGAAATTTTCGCGGTAGTTTCCGACGCCGTTAACGGCGAAGGTTGGCTCGACGTCTCGTATAACGGCAGCGTTCCCGTGCGATACCCGGTATCAAAATACGTGGCCCGGATTCCTAACTTCGCTGGCGGCGACGAGGCCGGCGCCGGCGAATACGAATTAACGTACGTCCCCCCCGGTAATGATTCTAGTGTCGTATTGAGCCACGCGCCTATAATTTGCAAAGACGGTGGGTGCTTCTTCGACTATCACGTGTACCTTAGCGCGCCTGATAAAAGCGGCCGTACGTCGGACGGACCGGACGTTGGGCGTAGTGAAGATACCGAAAAGGCGGATTTCCGCCCCCCCGTTGCGACGACCGGTGCATCTCCATCCGCCGGCGATTACTTGCCGCCTATTGCCGGCGATCGCCCCTCGCCCGTGGCGCTAACGCCTGAAGGCGGCGGCGCGGACGTGCCGGGCGCCGACTTCCCGCCCCACAACGACCCCGTTTTGACGTCGCCCACTAATTCCGGCGGCGACTGGCTCTCGCCCGGCGCCGCGGCGGCCCCGTTCGAACGCCGCGGTCCCCTCGCGGCCGCAGCCTCCGCAAGCCCCCTGGCCTGTAGCCCCAACCCCGTAACCGCAACCGCGACGATTTCGTTCCAACTCGAGACCCCTTCCCGCGTTTACCTCGCCGTGTACGACCTCTCGGGCCGGCG
>CBFCYS010000009.1:0-34249 GCA_965602215.1 uncultured bacterium | reverse complement strand
TCGTACGTGCACGAACGATAGAATACGGCCAGGTTCTTATAGCCGAACTCCGGGCCGTCGCGATACGCGTATTCCGGATAGCCGGCGCCGGTCTCCGCCGGGCACACCCATGAGCCGACGCAGTTCGTCGGCAGCCGGTCGTAATACCACGACAGGTATCCTTTCTTGGCGGTCGCCAAAACGCGTAGGTGGCCGCCGCGGTTTTCGACCATGCCGCAATAGCCGCGTTCGCCTTCGCCTATCCGGCAAGCGTTGCCGCAACGCGGGCACGGCGGCCCTTCCCCGGGAGGAAACGCGGGGAGCGGGTAAGGGGCGCGGGCGCGGCGGTGCGCTTCCTCGGCGTACGGCCGGGCTTCGTCGTACCGCGTGACGATGCATTCGCGACACACGGAGAGCGCGGCCGAGATAACGGGCGACGTAATTCCGCAGAGTTTACAGTCCGCCATACGCAGGATATAATTTAACATAAATTACCCGTAACGTAACGTCGCGGCAGCCGGCGGCCGTCTCCGACCGCTTTTAATCGCCATGCCGGGGTGGTCGGGCGGCCTTAAATCCCTTGAATGGTTTGTTAACTTTTATTAGAATAAGATTAGGTGGGGTCACGTAACGGAAGAGGTCGTGCGATGAAGGTAATAGGCGTTTGCGGTTCCCCCCGGCGGCAGGGCAATAGCGAGCAGTTGCTCGACGTAGCCCTCGGCGCGATCAACGCCGAAGGTATCGAGACCGAAAAAATCCTGCTGGCCGGAAAGCGGATTTTACCGTGTACGGCGTGCTTGAGGTGCAGGGAGGAGAAGGACGGCCTATGCCACGGCCGCGACGACGACTTGCCGCCGTTACTACCCACCATATACGGCGCCGACGGCTTGTTGCTGGCGACGCCGGTTTATTTCGGCGCCGCGACCGCGGAGACGGTGGCCTTCGTCGACCGCGTTGGCTACGTATCGCGCGCCAACGGCGGCCTGTTGAACCGGAAAGTAGGCGCCCCCATAGTAGTAGCGCGTCGCGCCGGCCAGAACTTCACCGTCGCCCAGCTTAATTATTTCTTCCTGATTAACGGGATGATCGTACCCGGAGCACGATATTGGCCTATCGCTTTCGGCGGCGCCCCCGGCGAAGCGCTCCAGGACGACGAGGGGGTCGCGACCGTAAAAGAATTAGGCCAAAACGTCGCTTGGCTCATTAAAAGACTCGCGGTTAATCGGTAAGGAGCGGAAGTCTTGATAAATGAGGACATTAAGCAGGAAGAGTTGATAGCTCTTATTAAGGCGTACGCGAAGTGTTGGCTGGCGCACGACGGTTGTTGGTTCCTATCGGTAGAGGAAGATATGGGCACCGAGGAGGCGATAAAGTACGACCGCGAGGCGTGGCGGAAGTTCGCGCCCCTCGAGGCGCGGCGCGTGATGGAGGCGCGCGGCATAGAGGCCGGCGGCGGCCTTCCGGCGTTGGCTGAAGCATTAAAGTTTCGTATGTACAATTGGTTGAATGAACAAGATATCGTGTTATCAGAAAATACTTTAATAATAGAAATGAAGGGTTGCCGGGTCCAGGAAGCGAGGCGGAGAAAAGGGCTGCCGGATTTCCCCTGTAAATCGGTCGGCGAGGTGGAGTTCGGCGGGTTCGCGCGGGCGGTAGACGAGCGGATTAAAACCGAGTGCATAAAGTGCCCGCCGGACGAGCTTGCGGAAGGCGAGTTTTGCGCGTGGCGCTTTGAAATCGAAAAACCCGGTGAACCAAAACGATAATATATCCAAATGCTAGGTTAAGAAGGGGTTTATAAGAGATGGCGGGAGTACCTGACGGGTCCGATGTACGCAACGACGACCGTTTCGAGGAACGGTTTCGGCGGATGGTAGAGGATAATCCGGCCTTATTGTGGGCGTTCGACGAAGTGAACGGCCGCATGATCTACGTTAATCCTGCGGTGGAGGAGGTGCTCGGCCACGAGCGGCGAAAATTCTACGACCGGGGTACCTTCTGGCTGGAATTAATTCACCCCGACGACCGCGCGGAAGCGTCGGCTGCCAACCACGTTATGCGGACCGAGAAGAATACAATCCGTTACGTCGCGCGGCTTAGCGACGCCGACGGCGGTTATACCCGGTTGCGTATAGTCGTTAGACCGATTTTAAACGAGCGGGGGAATGTAGTACGGACCGAGGGCGCCGCTATACCGGAGTGCGAGTAGAGGGTGAAGGCCTCGAGGCGAACGGCCGTCGGCCGTATCCGTATGTGGGATAGAAGCCCCGGATGTTCCGGGGCCTTAAAAATTTACCGGCCCATAAATAACGTTTGACAAGCGCAAGCGGTTCCTATAAAATGGCGCATCGTAGCTGTACGTTCCGACGCGAAGGAGGAGCATGGAGAAGCGCGGACTCCTTTACGAGGGTAAGGCCAAGCGGATCTTCGAAACCGACGACGAGGGTGTACTTTGGGCCGAATTCAAAGACAGCGCCACCGCGTTCGACGGCGTCAAGAAAGGCACCATCGAACGGAAGGGCGAGTATAACGCGGCTATGTCGGCCAAGCTATTCGTCGCGCTCGAGCACGCGGGGGTGGCCACCCACTTCGTAAAACAGGTCGACGAACGGTCGCTGCTCGTGCGACGGCTCAAGATGTATCCGGTCGAAATCGTGATGCGAAATAAAATCGCGGGCAGCCTGGCGAAACGTTACGACCTCGAGCGCGGGACGCCCTTAAAGAAACCGCTGCTGGAATATTACCTCAAAGACGATGAGCTGCACGACCCTATGATGAACCGCAATCACGTGTTCATCCTGGGCTACTTGACCGAGCGGAAGTTGAGTCACGTCGAAGAACAAGCGGCCGAAGTGAACCGCTTTTTAGCGAAGTACATGAAGAAACGCGGCCTCGAGCTAGTAGACTTCAAACTGGAATTCGGGGAGCGGGGCCGGAAGATCTACCTCGGCGACGAGATCTCGCCCGATACTTGCCGTATATGGGACGCCGCCACAGGCGAAGTCTTTGACAAAGACAGGTTCCGTTTCGATTTGGGCGAGGTAGAGAGCCACTACGAGGAGGTCGTTCGGCGGCTAACGGCGTAACGCCGGCGGCGGGAGGGCAAAATGATTCTCGTCCTAATCGCGCTTTTACTACTGCCGACGGCCATGCTGCCGCGCCAGGAGCTATACTCCGCCGAGCGGGTGGAGGTGGAGGCGCGCGACGCGAGCATACCGCGGGATGCTCGCCGGGCGATTGTCGTCAAGCGAACGGGCGGGAAGTCCCCCGTTAAAGTACTCAACGTAAAAGTATACGAAAAAGAGGCCGAGTTCAAAGTGGTCCACGTTGAGTATATAGTCGTATACCACAGCCGCGACTACGCCGTAGCGGAGCGTAAGGTCGACTTCGAATCCTTTGAGAAAATATGGCTCGAGCTCAATAAAAACCGCGCCTTTATGTTGGAGGATGGGCCGGAGGGCCCCCGGGACCAGCCTACTTATACCGTGAGGGTAAGAGAAGTTAAAAAGGACAATACGTTCACGGTGACCGGCCCCGAAAACCTGGAAGATAAAAGGTACTTCAATATTATTTCGGCGATGGAAGATTTTTGGCGCGAACAATTAACGATACAATAACGAACTCGATTTTACCCCTACCCGTATGAACGAACGCTATTACCCCAAAGAAGCTTGCGGCGTCTTCGGCATATTCGGACACGCCGAGGCCTCGACGCTAACATATCTTGGCATATACGCGCTGCAGCACCGCGGCCAGGAATCCGCCGGCATAGTTGCGTCGGACGGGAAACGGCTGCGCCAGCATCGGGCCCTGGGCCTGGTGAACGATGTATTCCGCGAAGAGGCGCTCAGACGGCTGACCGGCTACGCCGCCATAGGGCACGTTCGGTACTCGACTATGGGCGACACCTCGCTCGCGAACGTCCAACCGGTAAAGGTGGATTACTTGCGGGGTTCGCTGGCCGTGTGCCACAACGGCAACCTGGTGAACGCGTTCCCGCTGCGCGAGGAGCTGGAGCAACGGGGTTCGATATTCACGACTACTTCGGACTCGGAAATTATAATCCACCTCATCGCGCACGACGAGAACGACGATTTAGCGGTCGCCATCCCCAACGCCCTGGCGCGTTTGGAGGGGGCGTATTCGCTACTCTTTTTGGAAGAAAACCGGCTCTTCGCGGCGCGGGATCCGCACGGCTGGCGGCCCCTGTGTCTGGGCACTCTCGGCAACGCGTTCGTGGTGGCGTCGGAGACCTGCGCCTTCGACCTCGTCGGCGCCAAGTACGAACGCGACATCGAGCCCGGTGAGATAGTGGAGATAACGTCCCGCGGCGTAAAATCGTCGCGGCCGCTTAAGGCCGCCAAGCCCTCGATGTGCATCTTCGAGCTGGTTTATTTTGCGCGCCCCGATTCGTACGTGTTCGGCCGCGGCGTCCACGAGGCGCGTAAAGCCCTGGGCGTGGGATTGGCGCGGGAAGAGGAACCGGGTTTCACGGCTGATATGGTGATATCCGTCCCGGATTCGTCGAATAGCGCGGCCCTCGGCTACGCGGAGGAATCGGGCCTGCCGTTCGAGTTGGGGATCATTCGCAGCCATTACATAGGGCGGACGTTCATCGAACCCGAGCAGCGCATCCGCGCTTTCGGGACGCGGCTGAAGTACAACCCCGTGCGGGACCTCATCGCCGGCAAGTCGCTGGTAATCGTGGACGACTCAATAGTGCGCGGCACGACGTCGCGCAAGATTATCGACATCGTACGGAACGCCGGCGCGACCGAGATACATCTCCGAATAAGCTGCCCGCCGTGGCGCTGGCCTTGTTTCTACGGCATCGACACCCCGACCCGCGAGGAACTCATCGGCTCGAGGTTGGACGTGGACGAGATAGCGCGCTACATCGGCGTCGATTCGTTGAAGTACCTCTCGCTCGGCGGCTTGCGCCGCGCCATCGGCGGAGACCTATTGACGGAAGAAGGCGTCGCCGAGCGGTTCTGTTCCGCTTGCTTCACCGGCGATTACCCGACGCCGATATACGACCAATTCGCGAAGGATATGATGACGCCGAGGCTGTTCGGCGACAAGATGTTCTAGGGACGGACGATGGCTGAGGAGACGAAAGAACCGCTCGGTTACGCGTTGGCGATATTCGTCGCGTTCGTGGCGTTGGTGGCCGCGGCGAACGTCGTCTTCGGCGGCCCCCCCGACGCGGTCGCGGAAGGGCGGGCCGTCGTCGGCGCGGTCCTGTTGTTCGTCGGCGCCGTAACGCTGGTCGGCCTGGTTGTACCGCTGTGGCTCGCCGGGCGGGGGCGTCTTACGTTGCCGGTGTGGCCCACGCCGGGTACCGGCGATAACGCGTTGGCGGTGCTGCTGGTGGTTTTCCTTTTCGCCCGGGTGGAGATGCTCGTAGCCATCTTCACGGAAGGCCGGACGTGGGGGGCGGCGGCGGCGACGTTTTTGGGCCCGGCGGCAATCCACCTGGCGTCGGTAACCGCGACTATCGGCGTCCTCTTGCCGGCGTTTAAAAAGCGGATGCCGGTAGCGCCGGCCGCGGCCTTGGCGGCCCTCGCCTGGGTCGTATACCACGCAGCGCAATTCCACGCGTTTCCGGAAGGACGCAATATCTCGCAGTTGGTGGTCCTCGCGGTCTTCGGCCTCGGCTACGCGTTGTATTATTTCTGGTCGCGGTCGTTGTTCCTAACCGCGCTATTGCAACACCTCGTCGCGACGACCACTTTCATTTATAAAGGAGACTACGGCTTCGGCTCGATAGACGTCCCCTTTTACTACTCAATGGTAGTCGTCGGCGCGTTTTTAATATTCGTCGCCGCCAAGCGGCGTCTTTACGCCGCGGAGCGTTTTACCTATTTCTAAGGGCGCCTCGGAGGTTAAGCTTTAGTGGTTACGTACAAAGAAGCCGGCGTGGACCAGGCCGACGCCGACCGTTTCGTAGGTCGGATTAAAAGCCTCTCCCACGTGCTCGACGAGTCGCGCGTTATAGGCGAGATCGGCTTGTTCTCCGGCCTTATGGACATAAGCGGCCTCGGTTACAAAGAGCCCGTACTGGCGGCCGGGACCGACGGCGTAGGCTCGAAGCTGGAGGTGGCCTTCGCGCTGGGGAACCACTACACCGTCGGCATCGACCTGGTCGCGCTGAGCGTAAACGACGTCATCTGCTGCGGCGCGCGGCCGCTCTTCTTCCTGGATTATATGGCCGTAGGCCGGCTCGACCTCGGCCAGGGCGAGGCCATCGTCAAGGGCATCGTCGAGGGATGCCGCCAGGCGGGGTGCGCGCTCCTGGGCGGCGAGACGTCGCAGCTCCCCACGTTTTACAGGCCGGGCCGCTACGACCTCGCCGGTTTTGCCGTCGGGATAGTCGAACGTTCGAAAATAATCGACGGCTCCAAGCCACGCCCGGGCGACGTCGTTCTCGGCCTGGCGTCGTCGGGCGCCCATTCCAACGGTTTTACGCTCATCCGGAAAATAGTCGAAGAGCAGGCGCTGGAATACGCCGAGCGATTTGACGAGGGCCGGACGCTGGGCGAGGAGCTCTTGACGCCCATGCGGATATTCGTTTCTGAGATAATGAGACTGCTCGACGCCGGCGTGGACGTTCGCGCCGTGGCTCACGTGACCGGCGGCGGCATCCCGGGCAATCTCGTCCGCGTTTTGCCGGACGGGGTAGGGGCCCGGCTCGAGAAAGGCCGCTGGCCCGTGCCGAAAATTTTCGCGAAAATCGCCGAATGGGGCGGCGTCTCGGAAGAAGAAATGTACGCCGTCTACAACATGGGGTTGGGGATGTTGGTCGTCGTGCGTCGCGGCGAGGAGGAACGCGCGCTCGATACGTTAGGCGAAGGTATGATAGTGGGCGAGTGTACGAGCGAGGAAGGCGTGGCGCTGGCGTGATTCAACGAGGACGCTGAGACGACGATGGGAGGTATAGGCCGCGGACGGGCGAGAAATCTACTAATATATTTAGCTCTATTCGTTTTCTTTGGCGCGCTGTATTTTAATTGGGGTTTGGCCTTCGGAAAGGTGGGGGGGTACACGTACGCCGACGCATTACTCAACGCCGACCACAAACGCGTCGTCCGCGATCTAACAGTAGTAGCAGCCAACCACGACAGAACGGACGCACACCCGCTTTTTGTATTATTTCTAAACCCAGGGGGGGTATTAATCACCCGGGTTATAGGGTCCGCGTTGGTCGTAGCGGTTTTAATGAATTCGGTAGCGGGGGCATTGTGCGTGGTGTTGGCGTACGCTTTCTTTCGGAGGACGGGCTCGAGCGGATTTTACGCGTTCGCCTTCGCGGCGATATTGGGCTTCTCTTCGACGCATATTTTTTTCGGTTCGACGCCCGAGACGTGGGCATTCGCCGCGTTGGGGGTAATATTACTTTTTTTCTTCGCGGTTGTCGCGCCGGGCCGTACGTCGGCGTTTTTACCGGCGGGCATATTCGCGGCCGGTATGTTGACTCCTAACGCGGTGCCGGCGGCTCTCGCGTTCGCGACCGGCCTTTATAAACGCGTCTCGTTCAGATTCGTAATAACCAAAACGTTAATTTTCGGGTTGGTAATTACCGGTTGCGCGGCGGCCCTGAGTATCGTTCAAAAGCTCCTGTATCCGCGCTCGACGGTATTTTTTCTTCCGGACGTATACCGCTATGAATTCGGGGCGTATTCGCCGGTCGTAAAATATTCCGGCGGCCTGGGGTTAAATTACGTATGGGCGAGGTTGATAGATTTGGGGGGCGTTTTTTTCCTGTTCAACGTCGTCGCGCCCGAGGCCGTCGTCCGGTGGTATTCCGCCGGCGGGATTTGTCTTCCGCTCAAACCTTTTGTGGATGTGGACCTGCCCCGATTGAGCCCGTTGGGCATCGCAGCCGCGGTAATTTGGGTGGGGCTAATCGTTTGGGCCGCGTACTCTTTCATCCGATATAAGGAAACCCGTACGCCCGTTTTAATCGGGTTATTATTGACGTTGGCGTTTAACGTACTTTTTTATTTATTTTATGGGACGACTTTATACGTATATGCAATTAGCACCGCTTTTCCGTTGCTGGCGTCGATAGCTTTGGCGTTGAGGCCGTACGACCGGCCCGGGAATAAAACCTTTTACGTACTTGCGGGCGTATTGTCGTGCTTTCTCGTTTTAGAGCTGGTCAATAATTTAAGGTTTTTATACCAAATACTCGGCGCGTTCCGCGACTACCCGTTCCCGCTAGCGCCCTAGGTTGAGCGAGTTATAGTATGGACCTTCCTAAAGATATAGCCATTTTACTCGAGGAACTCGGCATCTCCGAGACGCCGCCGGTACGTCTCCGGACGCGGAAGAGCTGGGACGAGTACTTTACGGATATTGCCGCGCTCGTCGCCGAACGCTCGACCTGCCTGAGGCGGAACGTCGGCGCGGTCCTGGTTCGCGAACGGCGTATCCTGGCCACCGGGTACAACGGCGCGCCGGCGGGCTTGCCGCACTGCCCTTTTTGCATCCGGGAATTGAGTAACGTCCCTTCCGGCGAGCGACACGAGTTGTGCCGCGGCTTGCACGCCGAGCAGAACTGCCTGATACAGTGTGCCCGCAACGGCGTCTCCAGCAACGGCGCGACGATATACGTGTACGGCGGTACGCCGTGCGTGATTTGCGCGAAGATGCTGGTCAACGCCGGCGTGAAACGCGTCGTCGCGACCGAGAAGTACCCGGACGAGCTCGGGTTGGCCATTATGGAAGAGGCCGGAATCGAAACCAAGGTAATAGGAGGGGACCAGTAATGGCGGCGCGCGCGGCGTTGATAGCGGTTTACGATAAAACCGGCGCTGTAGAATTGGCGCGGGGCCTGGCCGGGCTCGGTTATCAAATAATCAGCACGGGCGGGACGGCGCGCCGGCTGCGTCGCGCCGGCGTCAAAGCGGTCGAAGTCTCGGACGTAACGGCCTTCCCGGAGATACTCGGCGGCCGCGTCAAGACGCTGCACCCGAAGATCTTCGGCGGCATCCTCGCCCGGCCTACGCCGGGCCACCGTAAACAGCTCGCCCAAAAACGCATCAAGGCCATCGACGTCGTCGCCGTAAATCTGTACCCCTTCGAGGAGACGGTTAAAAGGGCCGGCGTATCCGAACGGGAGGCGGTCGAGCAGGTAGATATCGGCGGCGTTGCGCTGCTGCGCGCCGCGGCCAAGAATTTCGAGCGCGTCGTCTGCCTGTCGTCGCCGTCGCAGTACGACGAGGCGCTCGAGCGCTTACGGGCCGGTGATAACGGGGTGGGTTGGCGCCGGGAGTTGGCGCGCGAGGCCTTCGGCGTGACGGCGCGCTACGACGCGGCCGTCGCCAACTACTTCTCCGGGTGGACGCCGCGGCGGAAGGGATTCCCGGACCGCTTATTTTTGGAATACGATAAGATAACCGACGCTACGTACGGCGAAAACCCCCATCAGCGCGCCGCGCTTTACGGCGACGGCGCTGCCGGCCTGAGGCAGCTCGCCGGGCCGCCGCCGTCGTACAACAACTTCCTCGACCTGGCCGCGGCCGTCGATTTGGTTAACGAGTTCCAACGGCCGGCCTGCGTCGTCGTAAAGCACAACAGCCCCAGCGGCGTCGCGCTGGCGGATACGCAGGCGGAGGCTTTCCGGCGCGCCTGGGCCGCGGATGCGCTTTCGGCTTTCGGCGGCATTGTCGCGTTTAACAAAGCGGTGGGCGAAGACGACGCAGCCGCCATGATGGCCAAGGGGACCTTTTTTCACATCTGCGCGGCCCCTTCGTTCAAGAAGGGCGTGGTGGAGTATTTACGGACCGCCAAGCGTTGGACGGACCGTTTGCGCATTTTCGCGGGGAAATATACGCGGCCTCGCCTCGAGTACCGGAGCGTCCTCGGCGGTTTATTGGCCCAGGATGCGGACCGCAGGCCCGCGGGCCGGGACCGGTGGGAGCAGGTAGCCGGGCCGGAGGTGCCCCCGGACGTAATGGAAGACTTGCGGTTCGCGTGGGCCGTGGCCAAGTACGCGCGCTCCAACGCCGTGGTCATAGCTAAAGACCTGGTTACGTTGGCGATAGGCGCCGGGTCCGTAAATCGGTTGTGGCCTGCGGAAGACGCGGTTCGCCGGGCCGGCGAGGCGGCGCGGGGCGGGGTGGCGGCGTCGGACGGTTTCTTCCCCAAACCGGACACGCCGGAAGCGCTCTGTCGGACGGGCGTGCTGGCTATCGTTCAACCGGCGGGCTCCAAAGGCGACGAGGCCGTCGTCGAGCTCGCGCAGAAGTACGACGTCGCGTTGTTCTTCGCGGCCAGGCGCCATTTCAGGCATTGATGATGATCGGCAATCCGAATTTATAGGTCGTCTAAGCGGATAGGGTATTATGATCGCCAAAGCGTCGAAGAAAAAGAAATCGGTCCTTGTCGTCGGCGGCGGCGGCCGGGAACACGCGCTGGTATGGGCGTTCCATAAATCTTCCCGGGTCGGGAAGGTGTTCGCGGCGCCGGGGAATGCCGGTACGGCGCAAATAGCCGAGAACGTCGCTATTGACACCGGCGACATCGAGGCGCTCGCAAAGTTCGCGCGGGGCGAGAAAATCGACTTGACGGTGGTGGGCCCCGAAGCGCCGCTGGCGGAAGGTATTGTCGACCGCTTCGTCACCGCCAGGCTGCCCATCTTCGGCCCGACGAAGCGAGCCGCCCGAATAGAATCCTCTAAAATATTCGCGAAGGAACTGGTCCTCAGAGCCGGCATCCCCACGGCGTCCGCGGAGATCTTCGACAACGTCGAAGCCGCGCGGCGCTATGTAGACATAAACGGCGCGCCGTGTGTTATTAAAGCCGACGGCCTGGCCGCCGGCAAAGGCGTTATCGTCGCCATGACCGAGGAGGAGGCGTACGCCGCGGTCGAGGCGACGATGGTGGAAAGGAAGTTCGGTTCCGCGGGGGACAGAATCCTTATCGAGGACTACGTGAGCGGCGAAGAGGCTTCCATTTTGGCGGTTACGGACGGCGAGCGTATAGCGGTAATGGTTCCGTCGCAAGACCATAAACGTTTGAAGGACGGCGACGACGGCCCGAACACCGGCGGCATGGGCGCGTACGCGCCGGCGCCGGTCATCGACGGGAAGATGCTTAAGGCCGTGACGGAAACGATAATCGAGCCGACGATCGCCGCCCTCTCGGACGACGGTATGCCCTATAAGGGTTGCCTCTATGCGGGTTTGATAATAGATTTCGAGGGGCCGAAGCTGTTGGAGTTCAACTGCCGCTTCGGCGACCCGGAAGCGCAAGCGGTGCTGCCTTTGCTCGAGGATGACCTTTACGACGTTTGCGCGAGCGCGGCCGCGGGCCGGCTTAATATCAGTAGTTTCGAGTGGCGGTCCGGCGCGGCCGTGGCGGTCGTCGCCGCGTCCAAGGGTTATCCCGGCAAATATGAGAAGGGGCGCGTAATCAAGGGCCTCGATGAAGTCGCCGCGATGGATGACGTCATCGTTTTCCACGCCGGTACGGCTATTAAGAAAGATAAAGTAGTGACCGCAGGCGGCCGCGTGTTAGCGGTAACCGCGCTCGGCGTTACCGTCGCCGACGCTATCAAGAAAGCGTACGAAGCTATGGGGCACGTACGGTTCCCCGGCATACAATACCGTCGCGATATAGGCTACAAAGCCGTGGCACGGAGGAGGGGATAACGACAATGGCTAAGATGTCTCCAGTCGGTATCTTGGTGGGAAGCGATTCCGACCTCGACGTAATGAGAAACGCGACGGCCACGCTCGAGGAATTGGGCGTCGGTTACGAGCTCCGCGTCGCCTCGGCGCACCGGACGCCGGCTAGCGTACGGGCGTACGCCGAGGAAGCCGCAGGCCGCGGCGTAAAGGTTATTATTTGCGGGGCCGGAATGGCCGCGCATCTGGGAGGCGCGGTAGCGGCGTTGACGGAGTTGCCCGTAATCGGCGTGCCGATGCCGGGCGGCATTGCCGACGGCCTTGACGCGTTGTTGTCGACGGTGCAAATGCCGGCGGGCGTCCCGGTTGCGACCGTCGCGGTAGGGAAAGCGGGCGCGGTGAACGCCGCGCTATTGGCCGCGCGGATTCTCGCCCTATACGATCAAGAGCTCGCGGCCCGGCTCCGCGATTATCGGGAGAAGATGGCGGCCGCCGTCGAGGCGAAGGACGCCGAAGCAGGTTAAGCTTTTTGGTAGAAATCGTAAAATTAGATAAGGTGGGAGTAGCCGGGGCGGTAGGGCTCGCGGCCGCGGCGATAAACGGCGGTTCGCTGGTTATTTTACCGACCGATACCGTATACGGCTTGACCGCTGCGGTCTTCAAGCCCGAGGATATTCAAAAAATCAGGGACGGGGGCGAGACGTCGCCGTGGCGCGAGCCGGCGGCGAAATTGTATGCCCTCAAAGGCCGGTCGGGACGTCAACCTTCGATTATTTTGGCGCCCGATTGGCAATACGCTCGTATGCTTACGAAGCAGGATTTGGACCGGATCGAGGAGTTCTGCCGCCGGGTACCGAACCCGGTTTCAGCCGTCGTCCGCGCGAAGTGGGATTGGCGACCGCCGCTCACCAACGACCGCGGCGGCATCGCGTTACGCGTCCCCAAGGGCGGCGTTATTAAGGTTATACTGAAATTCTGTAAGTTCGCTTTTTCCGTTAGCGCGAACTACGCCCCCGGCGAGGAACCCTGTCTCCTGGACCAGGTGCCGGCGACGATATTGAAGCGGGCGACGCTGGCGTTGGACGCCGGGCACACGCCTTTCCGCAAAGCTTCTTTTATCGTCGACTTCATGTCCGACCCGCCCAGGCCGCTGAGGGGCGGGAAGGAGCTCGAGGAGGCCTTGTTGCGGTTTTGGGAATGAAGAGCGGAGCGGATATTTATAAGTTGATTGGGGAGAGCCGGCCGGGTTGCCTTTTCGTATTCACGGGGCCCTCGGGCGCCGGTAAATCTACCATCTGCCGGGTCGTTTTGAAGGACGTCCCCGGTATTAATTTCTCCGTGTCCCACACGACCAGGCCGGCGCGAGCCGACGAAACCGACGGCCGCGATTATTCTTTCGTTTCGGAAAAGGACTTCGAATCGTTGGTAAAAGAGGACCGTTTCGTCGAGTACGCTACGGTGCACGGTTACCGGTACGGTACGTCCCGAGACCAGCTCGACGAGAAGCTGGGCCGCGGCGACCTTCTCCTCGACGTCGACGTCCAGGGCGCGAGTCAGATAAGGTCCCGTTTCCCCTCCGCGCCGTCCGTTTTCATCCTACCACCTTCGGTGGACGCGTTGCGGGCTCGTTTGTTGGAGCGGGGAAGTAACGACGCGGCGGATATCGAACGCCGCATCTCTCAGGCGGAGATCGAGGTTCAGGAGGCAGTCGATTTCGATTATTTCGTCGTGAACGACCGTTTGGACGACGCGGTCGCCGTCGCGAAAAGTATAATCGAAGCCGAACGTCATAACCTGCGTAGGAGGCTCGGCGTCCGATGAAGATAATACTGGGCGTATCGGCGAGCGTAGCTATCTATAAAGCGGCCGAACTGGCGCGCTTACTAATCCGCGAGGGGGCCGACGTGACCGCCGTGATGACGCCGAACGCTGTCAAGCTCGTCGACCCGCGCCTGTTCGACGCCGTAACCGGCCGGCCCGCCATAACGGACCTGTTTGCGCGCGAACACGCGTTCGCCCACCTGGAGGCCGCCGAGGGGGCGGACGCCTTCGCCGTCGCGCCCGCTACCGCCAACATCCTCGGGAAACTCAGCGCCGGCATAGCGGACGACGCGCTCACCACGGTGGCGCTCGCCGTCGGCTGCGGCCGCCTGGTCGCTCCCGCGATGAACCCCAAAATGTGGGCCAAGGCCGAGGTCCAACGCAACGTCTCGACGCTGCGCGAGCTCGGCTACGTCGTCGTCCCGCCCGAAGAGGGGAAGACGGCGTGCGGCGACGCCGGCGTGGGGAGGTTGGCCGACGTGGGCGTTATAGCCGAGGATATCCTGCGGCTTACCCACGGTGAGACCGGCCTGGTCGGAAAAAAGGTCGTCGTAACGGCGGGGCCGACGCGGGAGCGGTTCGACGCCGTCCGGATGCTCACCAACCCGTCGAACGGCCTGATGGGGTACGAGATCGCGCGCCGCGCCGCGCGCCGGGGCGCGGCCGTAACGTTGATCTCGGGCGTCCGGGCCGACCCCACGCCTCTCGGCAGCACGATTAAAGTAGTCAGGGTGGAGTCGGCGGGCGAGATGCACGAGGCGACAGCGGCGGCCTTTGAGGAGGCCGACGCGCTGGTAATGGCGGCCGCCGTCTCCGATTACCGATTTGACGAATCGCACGACCATAAAGTTAAGAAAACCAAGGATAAAATAACCGCTACGTTAATCCCTACTGTAGATATAATCTCTGAACTAGCTGTAAATAAAGGCGATAGGTTAATAATTGGGTTTGCCGCCGAAACCGATAATATAGTTAAGAACGCTAAGGATAAGCTGTTGAAAAAGAAGGTCGACCTGGTCGTCGCGAACGTCATAGGTCGGGCCGGCGTTGGTTTCGGCTCGGAAAAAGCGGAAGCGGCGATTATATCGACCGACGGGGTAGAAGACCTGGGTGAAATCTCGAAGGCGAACGTTGCCGAAAAGGTCATGGACGAACTCGAGCGTCTGCTGGGAAAGGCTTAAATGACGGCTAAGCGAAAAGCAAAAGGGCTGGCGGAAAACCTACGCGCCCTGGGCGTACGAGAGGTCTTTATCGAGTCGGATGCGGCGAAGTTATTAGGCAATAACATCCCCGAGAGTACTCCTGAGAAAGCGGACCTCTCGAGGGAGGGGGTTATCCGGCAAGAGGCCGGGGTAGTAGAGAAGTGCCGGAAGTGCAGCCTGGGTTCCCAACGGACCCACGCCGTCTATGGGGACGGCAACGAATACGCTGAGATAGTATTCGTAGGCGAGGCGCCGGGCGCGGAGGAAGACCGCCAGGGTCTGCCTTTCGTCGGGAGGGCCGGCCAATTGTTGAACCGTTTGCTCGAGCAGGTGGGTTTGAAGCGGTCGGAGGTTTATATTTGCAATCTTTTAAAGTGCCGCCCCCCGGAGAACCGCGACCCCTCGCCGGAGGAGCTCACGGCCTGCCGCCCCTACCTGGACAAGCAACTCGCCGTTATCAAGCCGCGGATTATCGTATGCCTGGGTTTGTACGCGGCCCAGGGGATATTGAACGTTAAGGAATCGATGGCGCGGTTGCGCGGCGCCTCTCACCAAATCGGCGAAATGACCGTCATACCGACGTACCACACGGCCGCGGCGTTGCGGTTCCCCGCGTATAAACAACAGATATACGACGACCTTTGCCGCGCCCGCGACCTCGCGTACGGTTAGGACGGCGTTCGCCGGCGGCGACGGCGATAACGAATAATCGACTGGATATTTCGCGACGCGAACGGCTCGTAGCCGCGTTGGGTGCGGCGGGCCTCGCGTTTTTTTATTTCCTCTTCCGATCGCAGAATCATCCTACCGACGCGGTGTTGTACGCGCTCGCGGCGGACGTAAAAGACGCGTACCCTTTCTTTCACTGGCATCACCTCCTCTACACGCCGCTGACGTGGTTGTTCGTACGCGGCGCCGGCTTGCTCGGATACGCGGGCGACGTTTTTCCTCCCCTGGCGGCGTTGTCCGCGGCTTCGGCGGCCGCGGCGGCGGCGCTATTTTATCTGTCGTTGAGACGGCTCGGCGCGACCGTGGCGGGTGCCCTCCTCGCGGTAGGCGCGGCGGCCCTCTCAGCGTCCTGGTGGTACTTCGCCGGCGAAGTCGAGGTCCTGGCGTTGGTAGCGTTGTTCGTGGCCGGCGCTTTGTATATTTTAACCGCGCCCCGAATAAACAGTAAAACGGTTTTCGTGCTGGCGTGTTGGCTCGGCCTGGGGACCCTTTGTCACCAGGTCGTAATTCTTTTAATACCCGTATGCTCTATAGTCATAGCGTGGGAGAGAAAGCGACGCTTCGCCCGGCTGGCCTCGTTTTGGGGGGCGTACGGCTTTATCGTAATTATCCCGTACGTGCTGATACCGGTGCTCTATTACCACGTCGCCGGATGGGGCGGGTGGGTCAGGTGGGCAACTCATTATTACTGGTGGGGAGATTGGGGGCACCTTACGGGAGAGCGGTGGGCGCGGGGTTATCTGACGATGCTCAGCGCGGCCGCGGCGGGCCCCAATCCTTTCGACGCCGGTCAAACGCTTACGCTCGGGGTGCTGTTGCGCGATTACGCCCCGGCCGTACTCGTATTCGCCGGCGCGTTGGGTACGGTAGCCGCGGCGTCGCGGCGTTTGTGGCGCGAGAAACGGCGGTGGCTGGTGGCCGCGGTCGTTTGGTTCGTGTTCTTCCACATTTTCTTCTCCTGGTGGGAACCCGAAAACGCGGAGTGGTGGATAGCGACGACGATGCCTTTGTGGCTGCTCTTCGGCCTGGCCGTTCCCCGGCGCGTAGCCTTCCGCGTTACCGCCGCTTGCGCCTTGTTCGCGCTGGCGGTTTTAAATTTCAACCGCTTGATCTACCCGGCCACCTTGCCCGGTAAAAACGAGGCGGAGGAGGGGGGGCGCGTTATCGTTTCGGTTACCGAACCGGGGGACGCCGTATTTATGGCTCACGTAGACGTCAATTGTTGGATCGACTACTTGAGCCGGCATACGCGGACGCTGCCCGTACCCCAGCCGTTTTGCGAGCCGCTCCCTGACGCGGCGGAAAAGCTCGCGGCCTCCGCGTCGCGCGGATTCCCGGAGTATACGGCGGGCGGCAGGGCTTTGTATTTCACCGATTTCGAATGGGACGACCCGACGTTGTACGGGCGGGCGGGGGTAAACGACTTACGCGTCGTATTTTATAAGATGATTAGGCGGGCGGAACCGATTACCGTATTGGATTTCCCCGGCGGTGAAAGGGTATGCTACCGTTTTTCGGAGTACGGCGACGATATTCGCGACGTACAGATATTCGAGGCCGAAAGCCCGGGCGAAATCACGGACCGCGCCGTCCTCGCGCGGACCGGCGACGCCGCCAAGGCCGACGTCGTCATACCCGAAGCGGGGCGTTACGTACTGTGTATTCAGGCCTCCGGGACGCTGGGGGAGGAGGTTTGGCCCGTTATGGAAGTCAGGGTAGACGGCGTACGGCGCGGCACGACGGCCGTAGACACGTCGTTCTGGCGTTTCTACGAGTTGGAGTGCGAGCTTGGCGCCGGCGAGCGTAAAGTCGAAGCGGTTTTTTGCAACGATTACTACGACGCGGCGTCGGGGAGTAACCGGGACCTGTTCGTTAACCGAATAATAATTTACCGTCGTGAACCCGGAAACGTCAAATCCGGCTCAACAACGCTTCGTCGAGGACGGTGAGGGAGGAGGGCTAACTTAAGACAGCGAAGCGAGCGTGCCGTATAAGTATTTATATATCAAGTGGTTACGACAACTGTTTAACCTTTAGCGAGAGACGGAAGTAAGATTTTATGTTATAATTACGCAATATCGAATTGTGGCCGCTCAACGTAGCGTTAATAGGCCGCGATTCCATGTTAAACGAGCGTGACAGGCGAGAACCGGTATATATTCGGCCGCGAACGTCATTCTGCCAAAGCGGTCTGCCTCGTAACCATCGTTACGGCCCTTCCTCCCGTTATCGGTTTTTGGGGGACATTTGATATCGCGCGCGGCATTTTCGCGAGTGCATATCTGGCCGTATGCTTTTTCTGGTATATCGTCGTTCAACCGAAGTTGGTTTGCGCGAGTTGCGCCTATTACGACGGCGTATGCGCCCGCGGGTTGAGTAAAATCGCGGCGTTATTGTACCGGCCCGCCGTGGGCCACGACGGTTGGGGGGTTAAGCTCGCGGCGTATTTCTGGCGTTATTGGTACGCCGGCGTACCAGCGTGCGGTTTTCTGTATCTGTTAGTTTTCCGTTTCTCCTGGATTACGGTTATATTCTGCGCAGCTTTCGTCGCGGCGGCCGTTTCCGCCTACTTGGTAACCCGCAATTATTGTTGCGTCGATTGTATGGTACGTAATACTTGTTTCCGTTCGCCGTTCCGGGAAAAAAGTAGAGGAGGCACTCGTGGCTGACGACCCCGTACGGAATTTGGACGATATAGAGGAGGAGCTCGAGGCGTTGCGCGCTGCCGAGGGCGAAGACATCTTCAGCCTTTACTACGAACACGCCGACGTCGACGTCGCCGCACACGAGAAGAAGCGGCGCGATACGTTGTTGGCGCCGGAAGTCGGGGCGGCGTGCGAGGCTGTACTGGCCGGTGATTACGGCGCGTCGCTAAAAAGGCGGGCCAAAGTAGTTTCTAATTGGGTCACGATGGCGCGCGCGGAAACCGACGAGATCATCGACCTCGCCGAAGAGGTCCAGAAAATCGTAATAAACGTCAAGCCGACGTTGGACGGGGAGGAAATCCCGCGCCACCGCAAGACGAATATACTTTTCAAGGAGGCCGACCGGGACGTACGTCGGCGCGCGTTCCAATCGGAAGGTAAATTGCGGGAGGAGTTGCTCGAGCGCGCCCCGCGCCTATATCGCTTGCGGAACGACGCGGCCCAGGCCCTGGGTTACGAGGATTACCCTTCGTTAGCGCTGGAGGGAGAGGCGCTTACGGTCGCGGAGTTAAAGGGATTAATAGATAAATACGAGCGGGCGACGAGGCAGCCGTACGAAAAACTGATGGCGGAAGGGATAACCCGTTTTCAACTGAATAAAGTACAACCCTGGGACGCACATTACGTTGCGGACCGGCTCTGCGCCGCCGACGATAAATATTTCCCCGAAGAAGCCGCGTTACCTTCATTGGCCGACGTCGTTAAGGGGTTCGGCCGGGACCTCGATGGGCTGGGTATCGACCTCCGCGCCGACGCCGATATACCTTACGGCGGCCTTTGTTTCGGGATACGCATCCCCGACGACGTCCGCATACTCATCAATTTAAAGGACGGCATGTCCGACTTGCGCGTCCTGTACCACGAGTTCGGCCACGCCGTCCACCGCAAGTTTACGGCCGCGCCGAATTTCTCCCTTAAAGCCGGCGACGCGGGCTTCTTCGCGGAGGCGATGGCTGATACGTGGGGGTTATTGGTGGATAGGCCGGCGTGGCTGCGCCGGTTCACGAAGATGTCGGAGGACGAAATCGCCCGCGTAGCGGACGCCGCCGAGAAAGCGTTCGCGGCCCGGATTCGGCGGTTTATGACTACGCAGAGTTTCGAGATAGACGCCTACAGGAACGCCGACGGCGACATGGCCGCGACGTTGGACGATTATGCGGAACGGTTCCTCGGTTACCGTTACGAAGACGACGGGATGTGGGCGGAACAGTATTTCCCGCTCCTTTACCCGATGTACAGTAAAAACTATATGCTCGCCAGGATAATACAACGAGCCGTCCACGAATACCTCGAGAGCGAGTACGGCGAGCCGTTGGGCGAACCCAAGGCTTTCGATTTCTTGGTGGAGCGATTTTACGCGGACGGCGCGTTGCACACGTGGAAGGAGAAGCTGGCGGCGGTGGGGCTGGAGCTGTAAGGTCCTTATCTGCCCGGGGTAATGCAAAGCAAGACTGTGAAAATAGGTAACGCGACCGTGGGCGGCGGCTCGTTCGCGCTCATCGGCGGCCCGTGCGTCATCGAGACCGAGGAGCTTGCGCTCGAGACGGCGCGGTACGCCGCGGGCGTTTGCGCCGAGCTGGGTATCCCGTACGTTTACAAGTCGTCGTACCTCAAGGACAATCGCTCGAGCCACGAGACGTACCAGGGCCCGGGGTCCGCAAAGGGCCTCGCCATCCTCTCCCGGGTACGCGAGGAAGTGGGCGTTCCGGTCCTCTCGGACATACATACCCCCGGCGAGGTCGCCGCGGCCGGCGAAGCCCTGGACTGCCTCCAACTGCCGGCTTATTTGTCGAAGCAAACGCAGCTTACGCTGGCTTTGGCCGCG
The DNA here is from genome assembly GCA_965602215.1 of uncultured bacterium. Classification (GTDB taxonomy): domain Bacteria; phylum RBG-13-66-14; class B26-G2; order WVWN01; family WVWN01; genus WVWN01. The sequence continues at coordinate 14,355 of CBFCYS010000009.1, read as the reverse complement.
GCCGGCAAGCCGATAAACGTTAAAAAGGCCCAGTTCTTTAAACCTGAACAAATCGCGATACCGCTGCGGAAGATAGAATCCGCCGGGAACCGCGAAATCCTGATTACGGAACGGGGTTCGGCTTTCGGGTACGGCGACATCGTCTTCGACCCTCGCTCGCTCGTTACGCTGCGGCGTTTCGGTTATCCCGTGTTCTTCGACGTAACGCACGTAATCCGGCTGCCCGGTACGACCAGCGACGACCCGGAGGGCGGTTTGCGCGATTATATCTTTCCGTTGGCGCGCGCGGCCTGCGGCGTCGGCGTAGACGGCTTATTCCTCGAGTTCCACCCCGAGCCGGAGCGGGCGTTGTGCGACGCCGCGAGTATGCTGCCTATGGCCCGGCTGGGCGAGATACTACGGCAATGTCTGGAAATCCACTCGCGCGTGAAAGGGTGGTCGGATAGCTGATGGCCGACGATGTTATAAAAGACGCTCGCCGCGTCGTAACTATTGAAGCCGAGGCGGTGCGCGCCCTGGCCGATTACATAGACGACGGCTTCGTGGGCGCCGCCGAAGCGATACTGTCTTCCGACGGTCGTACGATTTTAATGGGGATAGGGAAGTCGGGCATAATCGCGCAGAAGATAGCGGCCACGCTTTCGTCCACCGGCACGGCGTCTTTTTTCCTCCACCCGGCGGAGGGGGCGCACGGCGACCTGGGCATGGTTCGCCCGGGTGACGTAGCCGTCGCCGTTTCGTACAGCGGCGAAACCCCCGAAATATTATCGCTGGTACCGGCGCTCAAGGCGCTGGGGGCGACGCTCGTGGCTATGACCGGCAATCCGGCGTCGTCGCTGGCGCGCGAAGCGGATTACGTCGTAAAAACTACCGTCGACCGCGAGGCTTGCCCGTTGGGTCTCGTTCCCACCGCCAGCACCACCGCCGCGCTCGTAATAGGGGACGCGCTCGCGGTGTGCGTTATGCGGAAGCGCGATTTCGGGGAGGAGGATTTCGCCGCCGTCCACCCGGGCGGTACGCTGGGCCGGCGGTTGCTCTCCAAAGTAGCGGAGCTGGGGCACACCGGCGACGAGATACCGCGGGTCGGCGCGGCCACAACGTTCACCGATGCCGTAGCGGAGATAAGCGCCAAGACCTTCGGCATCACCGCCGTCGTGGACGACGAAGGCCGCCTAATGGGCGTGATTACGGACGGCGACGTCCGGCGGGCGTACGAGCGGGGCCTCGCCACCGACGACCATAACGCGGCCGACGTGATGACGAAGGGCCCCAAAACCATCGAGTTCGACGCCACGGGCGCCCGGGCGCTTCACGTTATGGAGAAGTACCAGATTACGGCTCTATTCGCGCTGGACGGCGAACGCAGGCCGGCAGCGGTTATCCACATTCACGACATTCTGGGGCGCGGTGCCGCGATCGTGAATTTCGACTAATGGTAAGAAAGGCGATATTAGCGGTTGTCTGTACGGTAATCGTGGCGGCGTGGCCGACGAGTGGATGCCGCGACGAAGAGGAGTTGCCGCCGCCGCCCAAGAATATGCCCACGCAGGTCATCGACGACTTCACCCTTACCGAGACCGACGGCGAGTACATCTCCTGGCGTTTGAAGGCCGACCGGGCGGATATATACGACTACACCAACGAGGCCAAGGTCTTCGTCGTGCACGTGGACTTCTACGAGGAAGGGGAGTACAGCTCGACGCTCACCTCTCGCGAAGGCACTATAGACCTGTTGCGCCACAATATGGAAGCGCACGGCGACGTAGTGCTGGTATCGCGCAAAGACGGCGCCGTGTTGACGACGGAGGAGCTCAATTGGGATTCCGAAGAGGGTAGAATATACTCCGACGCGTACTGTACGCTGGAACGGGGCCGGAGCGTCATCCGCGGCCAGGGGTTCAAAGCCACGCCCGGCCTTGAATCATTTTCCACCCACGAGCTCGACGCCGACATTCTCGACAAGGAGATGCGCGGCCTGGACGCCGGAAGGAAATTCGGGGCCGGGACCGGCGAAAAACCGGCCGGAGGGCCGAAATGAGGTGCCCGTACTGCGGCAAACCGGAGGATAGGGTAGTCGACTCCCGCGCGGTCGACGCCGGCCACGTGATCCGGCGGCGCCGCGAGTGCCGGTCCTGCGGCCGCCGCTTTACGACGTACGAACGGCGCGAAGAGGTCCCCATGCTGGTTATCAAGAAGGACGGGACGCGCCAACCGTTCAGCCGCGAGAAAATTATCAAGGGAATCGTGACGGCCTGCGAGAAGAGGCCGGTGTCCCACGACGACATAGTCGCCCTCGTCACGAATATCGAACGGGATTTGGGCGGGACGTACGAGGGAGAGATCCCGAGTCGCGCTATTGGGGAACGCGTGATGGCGGCCTTAAAAGAATTGGACGAAGTGGCGTATATCAGGTTCGCTTCCGTGTACAGGTCTTTCCGCGACGTCGGCGAATTCATGGACGAACTCCACAAGTTGATGGGGCCGGTGGGGGGAAAGGGAACCGTTGCCCCGAAGCGTTCGAAAAAATCGGTTAGGAAGTAGCGGTGCCAGAATTAAGAAGAGATCCGGTTGTAGGGCGGTGGGTAATAATCGCCGCCGAACGCGCGAAAAGGCCCCAGGATTTCGTGCCTGTCGAGAATACGCATACCACGCCGAATGGGGAACACAATTGCCCGTTTTGCCCCGGCCGCGAGGACCAGACGCCACCCGAAATTATGGCGTATAGGCCCGAGGGGTCGCCTCCCAATTCGCCGGGGTGGACGGTACGGGTCGTGTCCAACAAATACCCGGCGCTCCAAATCGAGGGCGAGCTCGACGCGCGGGCCGAGGGATTATACGACCGCATGAACGGCATCGGCGCGCACGAGGTCATCATAGAGACGCCGGACCACAACGCGACGCTGGCCACGATGCCGCTGGACCAGTTGGAGGCGATGTTGCACGCGTTCGTCGACCGTATGGTCGATCTCGAAAAAGACCGGCGCTTCAAATATATTCAAATATTTAAAAACGTGGGCGAAGCGGCCGGAGCCAGTCTGGAACACCCCCACTGCCAGCTCATCGCCACGCCGGTGGTCCCGAAGCGTATTACGGAAGAGCTCGCCGGGGGCCTGGCCCACTTCGAGTATAAGGACCGTTGCGTTTTCTGCGACATCCTGAGGCAGGAGTCCGACGACGGCGAGCGGTTGATATTCGCCGACGACCTGGTCGTGTCGTTCGTTCCGTACGCACCGCGGTTCCCGTTCGAGACCCAAATCGTGCCGCGGCGGCACGTCTCTTCATTTAAAAACATCGTCGACGAAGAGATAAAGCATTTGGCTATCCATATTAAGTTGGTTATCGGTAAGGTGGACGGGTTGCTGCGTACGCCGCCGTATAACCTGGTGCTACATACCGCGCCGTGTGGCGTGGGCGAACTGGACCACTACCACTGGCATATCGAAATAATACCGAAATTGGCGAAGGTTGCGGGTTTCGAGTGGGGGACCGGTTTTTATATCAACCCCACCGTCCCTGAACAAGTGGCCCAGCATTTACGTACTTACCGTATCGACTGAGGTCTTTTATGGCGAAGTTTAAAGTAGTTTTAGTCGTTTCGGAGGCCGTGCCGTTCGCGAAAACCGGCGGCCTGGCCGACGTCGCCGGCGCTCTTCCGAAAGCGTTGGCCAAAGTAGGGGCCAAGCCGGCGCTTATTATGCCGTACTACAAAGAAGTAGCCCGGGGTGGGTTCGGCGAGAAGAGGATAGGGCGGATAAAGGTGGCGGTGGGCGCCAATAAAATAGTGACTAACGTCTACGCGACTAATATACCGGACACGGATATCCCGGTGTACTTTTTATCGTACGACCCGTATTTCTACCGGGACGGTTTGTACCAGGAAAAGGGAATCGACTATCCCGACAATGCGGAACGCTTTACGCTGCTGAGCCGCGGCGCGCTGGAACTCATACTCGCCGAAGACTTGCAGCCCGCGTGCATAAACGCCCACGACTGGCAGACGGGTTTGGTTCCGGTGTACGTCAAGGACGAGTACGCCGAAGAATTCGCCGGCGTCGGGACGGTATTTACCATACATAACACCGGGTATCAGGGCAACTTCGACAAGAAATATTATCCTATCACGAACGTTAGTTGGGACCGCTTCGAGATGAACGATATGGAGTTCTTCGGCCAGTTCTCGTTCCTCAAAGCGGGCATCGTACACGCGGACTTGATTAATACGGTAAGCGAAAGGTACAGCGAAGAAATCCAAACGCCGGAATTCGGCTTCGTAATGGACGGCGTCCTGCGGCAGCGTCGCGCCGACTTGCACGGCGTATTGAACGGCATCGACTACGCTATTTGGAACCCTAGAAAAGACCCCCATATACCGGCGAATTACCGCGCCGAAAATCTCAAAGGGAAAAGCGTATGCAAGCAAGCGCTCGAGAAGGAGAACGGCTTCCCCCGTGGAAATAAAACCGCGCTGGTAGGTATAATATCGCGGCTCGCCGACCAAAAGGGTTTCGACATCCTGGTGGACGGTATAGACAGTATCCTCCAGCTGCCGTGCTGTTACGTCTTGCTGGGCACCGGCGACCGGAAATACCACCGCCTTTTCGAGGAGGTGGCGAAGCGGCATCCCAAGAAATTCTCGGCGCACCTGACGTTTGACGACGCAATGGCGCACCGCATATACGCCGGCTCGGACATGATAATGATGCCGTCGCGTTACGAGCCGTGCGGGTTGGGGCAAATGATCGCGATGGCGTACGGTACGGTGCCGGTCGTCAGGGAGACGGGCGGCCTGGCGGATACGGTGAGGGACGCGGACGAGAGCAAGCGCGAGGGCGTCGGCTTCGGGTTCGAACGTTATACGGCGCGTGCTATGGTAGAGGCGCTGGAGAGGGCGCTGGCGGCGTATTCTAAACCCCGGCGGTGGCGCAATATCTTACGGCGAGGGATGGGAAAAGATTTCTCGTGGGAACGTTCGGCGCGGGAGTACGTGAAACTTTACCGTTTGGCGAAAAAGAAAAGGGCGGCCGCACGTCGAAAACGTTAAAGCTCCCTAATAAAGGGAGCTTAATTGTATGTAGAAGGTTAGATATATGGCGGTAACTTACTGGTATAAAGGGACTAATGGGGCTAATATAAAGAAAGTGAATGTAATATGTTATAATGTCTGATAATATATATTATGTTAATACGAACGCACGTGCCGCTCGTTATTTCTTCTTGTGTCTGTTCGCCCGCGAACGCTTCTTCCTCTTATGCTTCGCTATTTTCTTCCGTTTCCTTTTTTTAGGACAACCCATGCGTCACCTCTAATCCTCGGTTGTTTGATCCGACGGGGCCTCTACCTCGTATCGGCCTTCGGCTAGTAGTTGTTTAAGGGCTTTAGAAGCTTTGAACGCCGGCGTTACCTTCGGCGGGACGGAAACTTGTTCGCCCGTTTTAGGGTTTCGGGCGGTTCGGGCGGGCCGGTTTTTGACGGCGAATGAACCGAAGCCGCGGAGCTCCACTTTCTCTCCCTGGGCCAACGCGTCTGTTATGGTTTCGAGGACCGCGTCGACGACGCTAACGGCCTCCTTTTGAGTAAGGTTATGCTTTTTCGCTATAGAACGCGCCAAATCCGCTTTAGTCATGTCTTTATACCTCCGCGCGGTAAACGCGGCGCCGCGATAACGGTAATTAGGTAAGGTTCCCGTCGCGCGGGCAGCGATACGGGGCGGGAACCGAGCGCTTAAGCGTCTATGGCCGCCTGTTTAGCCTTACGCCTCCGGCTTTGTATCCTCCATACGATGAACCGTATAATCAATATCAGTATTATTAGTAATATTATGAACGGCAGCAGTACGATGACGGCCTGGACCAGGAATATACAAATGCGGATCGCGATGCGGAACGCGTCTTTAACCGCTTTGCCGAAGCTGTAACCGGTAGGAACGGCGGCGTGCGGTTCTTCCAGGTGGACGGTTATAGTCGACAACCCTACTTGGGAGTCGAAATAGCGGAGTTGTCCCTTGAATCGTTCGATATTTTCGGTTACGCGCTCTATCTCCCGTTCCACTTCCAGGACGTCGGGCACCGTACCGGCGCGGATTGCTAGGATCTCGAGGTAGCGGCCGCGCGTAGCTTCCGCGTTTTCGAGGCGCGCCTGGACGTCTACGTACTCCTGCGTAACGTCTGCTGTGGTGCTGGTCTCCGAAACCAACCGCCCTATTCCCCGCAAAGCCTTTACGGTTTCGTCGTACTTCGACGGGTGCACTTTTAACGTTACCGAGCCGTAGATATACCCTTCTTCGGCCGCGGCACGGTTGGTCCCGACGACGAACCCCTTCTCGGCCGCGGCTACGGCGTATACGTCTTCGAAGCCCTTGTCTACGTCGTCGACCTCGCACGTGATGTCCGCGGTTTTGATAAGCTTCAATTCGCCCGCGATTTCCTCGGCGCTGGCTTCCGGTACGCCGGCAAAAGTACCGCCGGCTATGTCGGTAGCCCGCTCCGTTCCGGGTGCGTCGGTAGCCGCACCGAACTCTCCGCCCTCCGATGTTTTTCGCATCATCTCTTCGCTGGGCGCAGGGGGCGCGGCCTCGGGGAGAACCCCTTCGTCGGAAAACTCCTTTTCGCTAAAGACGGGGGCTTCTTCGGCTTTCTTGGCGCAACCGATTACGAAAACGAGCGCTAAACTCGATAGAACTATCGCTAATTTACGCACGTCGCGACTCCCTGGGTTTACGGTTCGGTATCCGTTGTACAACGCCGGCGCTCTTTTAGGTTGGCGGCGGCCGGCTCCTTATTTTAGTAAAGAGAATATTTTAACTCTACGCGCGTGGTCGGTTCGCCCACGCCGAAAAGTTCGGTGCGAACGCGGCCGAAAAGTACGTCGTAAAGGGACTCCTCTTTGGGCCTTTTCTTCACGATAGTCGGACGACCCTCGACGCCGATATCCCGGGCGACGTCTTTCAAGCATTTTTGGAAATTACCTAATTCGTCTACGAAACCGAGCTCTTGCGCTTGCCGGCCGGAAAATACCCGGCCGTCGGCATACTCCATAACGTACCGGCGTACGCGGTATTTCGTGGGTTTCTCGACGCCGGCGGCCACGAGTTTTTCGGATATGGCTTGACGCCGCGCTTCGACTACCGTGTCGAGGAACTGCTGGTAAACGTCGTCCACCGTTTCGCCGAGCAAAGCTTCTTCTTCGGGCGTCATAGGCCTGAACGGCGAGCCGATATCCTTGTAGCGGCCGCTCTTGATGGTCTTGCTCGAGAGGCCTATCTTACCGAAAAGGCCCTCTACGTTCGTGAAGGTTAAAATAACGCCGATGGACCCGGTAAGCGTACCCGGCGCGGCGTAAATTTTATCGCTGGCGCAAGCGACGTAATACCCACCCGAAGCGCCGAGGGTGGACATGTACGCGTATACTTTTTTATCTTTTTCTTTTAGCCGGAGTAATTCCGAGTAAATTTCCTGCGACGGCGCTACCCCACCCCCCGGGCTGTCGATGTAGAGGACGACGGCGGCGACGGTGGGGTCGTCCCGGTAGGAGTGGATTATTTTAATCGTCTTTTCCGAAGATACTATCGAACCCTTAATATCCAATACCGCGATCTTTTTCCCCACCGGCGAATAACTTTTAATCTCGGGGAGGAAGTGGCAGAGTAAGGCCAGAGCGACGACTATCGTGAGCGCCGCGAATAAGGCGGCTCCGCCGCCCATCAACCACCATTTTTTTGAAGACATTTCCCTGGTTAACTCCTCATTGTCGGGTGATCAGTATCCCCGAAGGGCGGACAGATGTTTTACGGCTAGGGCATTAAAAACCGGGTTGTCGCCCATCGCCAATGCTCGCTTCCAAAGGCGTATAGCTCGCCCAACTTTGCCGGCGTCTTCGGCTAGCAGCGCCAATAACCGGACCCGCGATACGTCGTCGTAAGCTCCTTCGTCTTTTGTTAGGATTTCGGCGGCTTCTTCCGCCAGGCCTTTTTCCTTTAACAACAAAGCCAGGTTGTATTCGGCGCGAAGGCCCAACTCTCCGCCGACCTTTACGACAAGCCGGTACTCGCGCGCCGCTTCGTCCAAATACCCCAGTTTATGCCAAACGACGGCGACGTTGAGCCGTGCCGGCGTGAAGCGCGGATCGGCCGCCAGCGCTTCCTCGTAGTAAGATACAGCCAGGTTCAGGTTTTCCCCTTTGTACCGGTTCCCGTCCGCGTCGAATTCGTACGTCAAAGCGAGATTATATAATATCGCGGCTTCGCCCGAGTATTCGGAAGCGAGCTCTAAAAAAACCTCGCTCGCTTTCTGGCGGTCGCCGGCCCGGGCGAAACCCACTCCCTCGTCTAAAGTTTCCGCGAAGGCCGCGGTACCGTTTTGACCCCTTGCAGGGGCTGCCGCGTTTAATAAAAAAACCGCCGCGGCTACGGTTAATAGAGGGTCCCGCTTGCCCAGTAGCGACCTCAATCTTTCGTTAAGCCCACTATACGGTCGATACCTTTTGAGATGTTAGCTTCGCCGGTTACGTTAGCGCTGCTGGACGTAATTACGGAGGCGTTGGCCGTACTTATAAAATCGACGGTAATCGTATACTTATTGCCGCTCTTAGTAACTTTACCCCGGCACGCCACCATCGCGCCCAACTGCTTCCCCATTTTAGCCGCTTCCGCGGTGGGGATAGCCTCGCCGTCGCCGATCCCGGATCCTTCCATAAGCTTTTTGATTTTCGCCGGTTCGATAACCTTATACTTCCCCAGATAAGCTAAAGCGCTCATCAAGTACTCGGCAGTTACGGGGCCGACGTATTCGTTAGCGCCCGCGGTTTCGAAATGAAATACGGCTACTACGGGTTTGGTACTTTTAGCGAGCGACGGTAACGGATAAAATACCGCTAAGGCTAAAAGTAACGACGTTATTCGGAAGACATGCTTCGCCATCTATCCTCCTTGTTCTACGCCGAGGGGTTGGTTGGAGTATTCGGCCGCGGCCGCAACCGGGTGATTCATATAACGGGCGAAGACGCGCATGCGTTCCCGCAGGCTCCGGAGATTCAAGTACGTTAAATGCGCGTCGCTTTTGCGTATCTCTCCCAGGTAAACCTTGAAGTCTTCCGAGACGTCGGGGTGTTCGCGTACGAAGGAATCGATTAGTAATTCGTGTCGCACGAACCTGTTGATGGAGCGCGAGTAAGAATAGGTTGTCTCTATGTGGTCGATATACGTCTGTTCCACGTGGTCGATTTGGGGCGGGGGGTCCAGGTTGTTGCCGCCGGCCGATAACCTGGCGTAGTACCGGGCGTGGTACAAACGTTCAACGAGCGACACCATAAGCTTTTTTAGCTCGGCGGTTTGCATTAACTCGGTGCCGTTTTCGCCGTAGCGGGCCAGGATTTCGTCGATTAACGTCCCGGCGTTTGCGAACGCCGCGTCTCGGGCGTTGGCGAACACTCTTCGGTTCCGTAATAGAATTTCGGTGTTAGTATATTTCATCGAGAATCGTACGTTGCTCGCGGACGTAGTCTATTTCGTAGGCTTCCGTCAGTACGGTGCCGGCCGCGCGGTCGCCCACCCTGCGGCCTTTGGGGTCCGTGAAAGCGTATACGATGTCCAATATGTTCAGTAGCGGTACGAGTAAGGTTATATTACGGAATATGGAGTTAACGACGTTTGCGGCGCGGTCGTAATTATCGTATTTTACTACCCGCAAACCCATAATGCGTTTCCCGATGCTGGCGCCGCCGGCGTCCCGCACAAGGAAATAGAAAACCCCTATACCGATTATCACGCCCCAGAACCATTGCTGATAAAAATACCTGTCGGGCCCGGGCAGATAAGGGTTCATTTCCAAGAAGCTGAATATAAGGGCGACGACGAAGTACGAAAGGCTTATGAAGAACAAGTCTACGGCTTGCGCCGCTATACGCCTGATGAACGAAGGGCGCGATAAATCCAAGACTACCGTGCGGTCTACTTCTACGTCCTTGCCCTTCCCCAGGCCAACCTCTTCTTCCTCGGCCGAGACTTTTTTAAATTCGACTTCGTCGACCGATATTTTCGAAGGTTCGGGTGGCGGCGGTTTATCCCCCGGCGTCGGAGGGGGTATCGATATAGAGACCAGGTCCCCCACTTTCGGTTCCGGGGCGGCCATTCCGGGGGGCGCCGGTGTCGGTTCCGGTACGGAAGGTTCCATCCCGGGAGGTCCGGCGGGCGGTTTCGGCTCCGCAGGCGCCGCGCCGAACCCGGGCGGGGAAAAAATATCGCTTTCGGCGAGCGGAACGGGCCCGGGGGCCGGGGCCGCCATTTCGGGCGGGGCCGGGCCGGGGGGCGCCGGTGCTGACGGTTCCGCGGCGGCCATAGGCGGAGGTACTTCCGGTTCCGGGGTTGTTAAATCCGCGAATACGTCCGCGAAATCCATCACTTCGGCGAGCTCCAACCACTTCTTCGATTGCGGTTCCCAAACGTAGTGGCCCCGGTTGAATTCGCCGCTTAGTATTTTCTCTTCTACTTCGTTGAATTCGAACGGGCCGTAACGCGCGCCCTCTTTACTTAGGTAATACTTCTTTGCCTTTTTGGTAGGCGCGGCCTCGGTGAGGTATTCCGCGAATACGGCGTGGTCCGAAGCCTTCAACCAGCGATTGGCTTCGGCGTCCCAAACGAAATGGATACCTTTAAAACGGCCGCGTTCGATTTCCTTAATTATAGCATCCTTGGGGAACGGGCCGCCGGTTTTGCCCTCGACGTTTATAAAGTACCCTTCTTCCTCTGCGGGCGGCCCGGCCGCTTCTTCATCAAATATCGCGCCCAACTCGGCGTAGAATTTAATCTTAATCCACCTTCCCTGTTTCGCTTCCCAGACGTAATCTTCCTGGGATACGGCCTTGTTCCGGACCAGCTCACGGAACTCGGCCTCGTCCAGCGGCCCGCGTTGGTTCCCGTTGATATTTAAATAAAATTCCATATAGGCTCCGGGGATGGTACCCCTTTGCGCCCGAGAGGATTCGAACCTCCGGCCTATGGTTTAGGAAACCACCGCTCTATCCGACTGAGCTACGGGCGCTTCCTACATCCCGTTAATAATATATAACATAATGAAGCACTTAGTGCAATGTTACATGCCAAACTAGTCGTAATGAATTATCGAAAATACTTCGTAGTCGCGTAACTTATCGCGGCCCGATAGAAAGTCGAGTTCGACCAGGAATACGAAGGCCTCCACCGCCGCGTCGCACGATTCCACCAGTTTCGCCGCCGCGAGCGCCGTACCGCCCGTAGCCAGGAGGTCGTCGCACACCAGAACCCGGTCGCCCGCGTCGAAAGCGTCCGCATGTACTTCTACGGCGTCGGTTCCGTATTCGAGTTCGTATTCTTCTCGTCGCGTTTCGCAGGGCAATTTGCCGGGCTTGCGTATGGGTATGAAACCCGCGCCCAGGAGGTACGCTACGGGGCCGCCCAGGATAAAGCCCCTGGCTTCTACGGAAGCCACGTAGTCGATGCCGCGGTCGCGGTATCTATCGGCCAAAGCGTTTACGGCAAGCTTGAAGGCCTCCGGGTCTTGCAGGAGGGTCGTAATATCCTTGAATATGATTCCTTCTTTAGGCCAATCCGGGACGTCCCTGATACTGCTCTTGAGCCTCTCTTCGACCACGTGACGCTCCTTTCGGCGTACGCGACGTTATAGTACTTCTCGGAATAAACCGTTACTTAACTCCCCCTCGGCCTTGGCCATTTGCCGTAGTTTGTTCAACGCTTCTTTTTCTATTTGCCGCACGCGTTCGCGGGTTATTCCCAACTTCTCACCCGTCTTTTTCAAGGTTAATTGCTCGTGGCCGTCGAGACCGAACCTCATCCGCAAAACGTCCTGTTCGCGTTTGTTAAGTCGCTTCATCAGTTCGGCCAGCCTGCCGTACCGCACGAGCAAAAACGCCGTGGCGTACGGCGCCTCGGCCTTGTCGTCCTCGACCTTTTCCAAAAGGGACCTCTCTGTCCCCGGCAAGTCCGCGTCGAGTTTATAGGTCCTCCGCGAAGATAAAAGTATCCGCTCTACCTGTTCCTGCGAAATGCCCATGGCCGCCGCCACTTCGGAGGGCGCCGGTTCCCGCGCCAGTTTGTGAGCCAACCCTTGTAGGGTGCGGAAATACTTCTTGGTGAGGTCGACGACGTGCACCGGCACCCTTACGGTCCGACCCTGGTTTATCAGCGCTCGGTTAATAGTCTGCCGAATCCACCACGTGGCGTACGTGCTGAACCGGCAGCCCTTAAGGTAAGAGAACTTCTCCACCGCGCGAATGAGCCCCAGGTTCCCCTCCTCTATAAGGTCCAGGAAAGACATCCCCCTCCCGATGAACTGCTTCGCTACGTTTACGACGAGGCGCAGGTTGGAGACGATCATCTTGGCCCGGGCGTCCTCGTCGCCCTTCTCGATTTTCCGGGCCAGCTCGATTTCTTGTTCTTTGGTTAATATAGAGATTTTAGAGATATCCGTTAGGTACGCCCGGACGAGGTTGGCCTCGTATTCTTTTTCGGACTCGATCTCGTCTATAACCTCGGATATCTGGTCGGGGCCGAGAGCTTTTTCGTCTTCGACCTCCGCCTCAGCGTCGGGCCGGTCCGGTTTATCGGCGCTTCGTTCGGGGTGGTTTTTTTTCGCCACGTTATTCCTTTTAAAACTTCACGTCGAACGATATGTATTCGCCCTGAGGCTCTTCGTCTATCGCTTCTACGCGACGGATGCGGCCGTAGGGTGGTCCATCGCGTAGGACCCCTTCGAAGTTGGCTACCTCGTCGCGGGGCCCTTCCAGAATGGCTTCCACCGAGCCGTCGTTTAAGTTCCGCACGTAGCCGGTCACGCCGAAGGCCGCCGATTCGCGAGTCGCCCAATAACGGAACCCCACCCCCTGGACTACGCCCGAAAATAATAACCTGCGCCTAACGACGTTGGGAGAGGGCATCTTCGTTTACTCTAATAACGACGCGAGTTCGGCTATCGCGCGTTCGGCGTCCGGCGCCGGCCGTACTCCCTCTATACCGGGCCAGGTATTTATGCCTACCACGGGTTTACCGAGCTTCAAGGCCAACGCGATTTCTGATAAAGTCCCGTACCGGCCCCCCACGGCAATTACGCCGGAGGCCGCGGCTACGACCAGCGCGTTTCGCGCGTGCCCCAATCCTGTTGGGATTATTATTTCGACGTGCTCGTTTGCGGTTGCGGCGTCGTACGTCGGGAGGATGCCTACGGTCGTGCCCCCGGCTTCCTTGGCTCCCCTACTCGCGGCTTCCATAACGCCGCCCATGCCGCCGGTGATTACAACCCATCCGCGTTCGGCGGCCAAGCGGCCTACTTCTCGGGCGGCATCGGCGAGCGCCGGCTCGGCGGCCGCGTCGCCGATTACACTCATTTGGATTGACATATAAAAATCGCCTACGCGCGACCCGGCCGGGCCGCGTTGGCAACAATTTGGGGGCGAGAGGATTTGAACCTCCGACCACCTGCCCCCCATGCAGGTGCGCTACCGGACTGCGCTACGCCCCCGGAACACCGTAATAATATAAAAAAAAGGATATTAGGGCAAGTCAATTTTTTAGTCGGCGGATACTCCTACTTAGGTTGCCCTTTTTGCAGCGCCGGGTTCCTCTCCCGGTATTTTTCGCGTAACGTAGGCGGGACGCGATTTAACGGGCACGAGAAGTTGACGCAACGGGGACAGAAATAAACCGCGAGCACGGCGGCGAACGCGAGGAGGGCTACGAGCGTAGCAGCGGTAACGCCGGCCGCAGCCAACGCGGTTACCGACGCCCCGTCGCCGCGAGGCGAGACGAGGTACCAAATCCCGTACGCTTGAGCCGCGAGCGGGAAGCCGCCATAGAAGGCGAAGCCGGCGAGCAGGCCGAGCCGCTCGAGCCGGTTCATCGCCTGCGGACGGTACCGCCAAAACTTGGGCGCGCCTTGATTGGCCAGGCACCGCAGAAAGAAACCGTCGCGGCCGTAGTACGGGCAGTGGGAGCAAAGGATGCGGATCTCGATAAAGAGGAAGAAGAGGATGAAGAATGATATGTAGGCGGCCAGCATCCCCCACGCGCCGGTGACGAACGAGGCGAGCCCCACGCCGAAGGCCGCAATTACGCTAAACGCCGACGCCGGGACGAGGAACCGGCGCAAGACGGCGGCGTCCCAGCGGCAATGGAGCTTATCGCGCAGGCCGCAAGCGTCGCAGTCGGCGCCGTCGTCCCACGTGCATAGGCCGTACGGGTTGTGTAACCCGGGAGGTAGCATTGGAATCACCGGCAAGAATGCCGGTGGCACGAGTGCTGATTAAAATTTTTAATCTGTGGCACAGACATTCTTGTCTGTGACGGCCTCGGCGATCTCTTCTTGCGAGAA
>CBFCYS010000008.1:0-34411 GCA_965602215.1 uncultured bacterium | reverse complement strand
ACGACGCCGTATACCTCCCGGTCGTCCCGGTAGCCGACGACGAACAGGCTACCGCGCCGCATGGCTACGCCGGGGTAGGGAATCCTGTCGTCCACGTAGTACGTAACCCAATACACGTTCCGGGCCGGTTCTATCTCGACGTCGCAATTGTAGGCGTTGCCGTCGGCGTCGACGCCGCCGCCGACGTATATACCTTCTAAGAGTACATCGGCTACAGCGTCGGCGGAGGTTTCGGGCGCGGCCGTCTCCGGGCCCCTTACGTCTTCGGGGCCTTTGCGGCAAGAAGCCGGGAGTAAAGCGGCGAACGCGGCCGCGACGATTAGATAAATTATCCTATTCATGCGTTATTCCCCTTACGCCGTCGATTCAGTTCTTGCGTATCTTCTCGGTGCCGATTTCTTTAAAACCGGGTAGGCCGAGGGCGCCGTCCAATACGCCGTCGGGTTCTATCTCGTATATGGCTACGCCGTAGCTGATATGCGCCGCGTACCCCACGCACAGGCGACCGTCCTTCACGATGCCCACGCCTTCATAACCGGATTCGTCGTTGAAAGCCCAAAGGATTTTGTAGACGTCGCCCGTTTGGGTAATATTTACCGTACACGAGTACCGCTCGCCGCTGTAGGGTTGTGTGCCGAAGCCGGTATATTCGCCGGCGACGTCGTCCGCCGCGGTCGACGCGAGCGCCAGCGCCATCACCAAAAAACATAAGAGCACGTTCTTCATAGGCCGCCTCCTTACGCGTTCGTTACGTTCGGGAATATTACTAAAATATCGACCGCGGCGCAACCATTTCCTACGCTTGTCGAGGGCCGGCGTTGCGCCGGCCTTTCGTCGGGACGTCCGCATACGGAGCTTTCCCTATAAAAAGAAGCCGCCCGAGGGGCGGCTTCTTTCAAAGGTTTTTACCTGTTACTGGAATAGCGCCTTGACTTTACCGACGGACGTGGGCGTGACGCTCAAGCCCGGGCCCGGGCAGTGGATCTTGTATATGCGGTGGTAGCTGGTGGTCGAAGCCAGCCAGAGGTACTGGCCGTAGTAGGTGAATCCCAACGCCGGGCCGCGCGTGAACGAGAAGGACCCTTTGATCGACCCGGTCGTGGTCCGGCCGTATATGGTGGTCCCGCTCCTGTGCCACATGACCTGATTACGCCAGTCCCAGGCGATGTCGTAGACGCCGGCGGTCGCGAACGAGCCGTAGATGCTACCGGAGGTCAAGCTCTGCCGCCAGGTGTAGGCGGGCGAGCTGTCGCTGGACAACATATACGTCGGGCTCCTGCCGCCGTCGGCGGTCGCCATTGCGGCCAGGCCGCCGTACATGTCGTGGTTCGCCGGGATGGAGGCGTAGATGCTACCGGTGTCGTAATTGCACCGATAGATGCGGTCGGTGGAGGAGTTGCCTATCCAGAGGTAGCTGCCGGAGGGCAGGCCGCCGCCGCCGCCGGTGCTGTACGTGAGGCCGCGGGTGGCGCTGGTGAACGGCGAGACGTAGGACTTGGCGACGGCCCCGGTTTCCCTGTTGACCTGCCAGATTCGGTAAGGGGACGCGTTGCAGTAGAGCCAGAAGAACGCCGGGTTCGACGGTGTCGCCGCGGCGATGGGGTAGTTAGCCGGCGCGGGCCACGAGGCGACGATCTGGCCTAAAACGCCGAACGCCGCGCTTGCCGCCAGAGCCAACGCTATGGTGATTACTACGATTTTCTTCATTAGCTTTCCTCCTCTTAACGTTGATGGATACGAGAGAAACTTGCGCTATTCTATATTATAGGGAAAAAAAGTCAAGTATAAAATCCACCGTGACTGCGTAAAGCCTTTTATTACGAGGACGTTACGCAAGTACCTCGGAAGGCCGCTGGGCTTTCGTAAGACCGGGTTACTTAATAAAGAGCGTTGATTTTCAATGCGGAGAAGGGGCGTAATATTAACTGCCCGTAGGAACGGGAACGCTCCTTCGCCGTACCCGGGTGTGGGTTGCTAATACCTTTTTAATCGATAGGCCCGGCTTAGCGAAAGACCGTTTTAATCCGGCCGAAGGATAACGGCTCGAGCGATACCGTTCCCGGGCAGTGTACGCGGTACACGTGGTCGTTGCCGTCGCAGCCGACCCACAGGTATTCGCCGTAATATGCCATCCCGTACGGGTAACTGGCGGGGGCGGCGAACGACGCGGCTAAGGCGCCCGAAGTCCGGTAGCCGTAAATCGAACCGGCCAGGTTTCCCAGCCATATAAGCCGGTTGCGGTGGTCCCATGCTACGTCGAAGAAGCTGCCGTGCTTTAGCGGGAAAGAACCCAGGACGTTGCCGTTCTCCATATTGTGGCGCCAGCAGTAGGACGGCCTTTCGGCCGAGGTGAATATCGCCGTCGTGTTCACGCCGCCGTCGCCGGTGCAGCGTGCCGCCACGCCGTAGGCGTCGTTGCCGGCGCTCCACGAGCCGTATACGCTCCCGGTTACGGAGTTGCACTTGTATACGCGGTTGTTCTCGTAGCAGCCGACCCAGAGGTAGCCGCCTTCCGAGAAGCCGAGGCCGCGGCAATACCTGTTAAAAGCCGTAGGCCACGAGCCGTAGACCGACCCCGAAACGGGGGCGACGCGGTATATAACGGTGGGGTCGCCGAAGACGACTATATGGAGGCGGGTTCCGGAACGCGCCATGCCGCGGACGGACGTGCCCGGCGCGCGAAACGAGCTGACGACGTCGCCGAGGGCGGCGAAGCAGTCGGCCGCGGCCGCGAACGTCGCCGCCGCCGCTAACGCGATAATAAGCTTTCTCATAAACCGTCAACCTCCTTATTATAGAGTATAGGCGGAGGCCACACACAATAATAAGTTTAACAGAATTACGTTAAGGTAGTCAAATTAAAATAATTAGCCCCGGTCGGCTTGAACTATTAGCATTAGGCCGCCGCGACCGCTACGTTTCGGGGATGAAAAAAGCCGCCCCGGGGGGCGGCTTCTTAAAATACCGTTTCGCTACTGGAATAAGGCCTTGACCTTGCCGACGGATGCCGGCGTCACGCCCACGTTAGCCGGGCAGTGGAAGACCCAGATGTACTCGTCGGGCGTGCCGGACGTGCTGCTCACGTAGAGGTAGTTGCCCCAGTAGGCGATGCCGTAGGGGTTTTCTGGTCCGACCGGGAATGCGAACTTCGCCTTCACGGAGCCGTTCGACGGGAGAATGCCGTAAATGTATTCGTCGTTGTAGTTCGCGCACCAGATCAACTTGTTGCCGTAGTCCCAGGCGGTGTCGTAGGAGTAGTTGTTAACCGGGGCCCGGAAAGCGCGTTTCTGGCTGCCGGTAAGAGAGGACACCCACCATGTATTGGTGGTGTAGTTCTGGTAGATGTTGGTCCCGCCGGTGGTGCCTCCGTGGTCGACGCAGATGCCGTAGCGAGTACCCGAGGGCCAGGTCCAGGAGCTTACCAAGGCGCCGTTGGACGCGCGGGCCCGGCCCACGCGGCGTTGGGAGTAGTTGTTGTAGTAGAGGTAGCCCAATCCGTCGTAGCTCAAGCCGCGGATGTAGTATTGGCCGGAACCGGTGCCGAGGGGGTTGGGATACGAGCTCACGAACGACCCGTTCGACCTCCTCATCCTGATTGTGGGGTACCGCCAGGTTGAGTAGTAGTAGAAGGAGTAGACGTAGTTGGCGTCGGCGGCCAGGCCGTAGTGGGTAGAGGTCCCTATATTATCGTACGAAGCTACCAGGTCGCCCAAAGCACCGTACGCCGTACCCGCGAGCAACGCGAGCGCTAGTATTATGAGAATGCTCTTACGCAAATAAATTCACCTCCTTTAACGTTTTCATTATTAAAAACTAACAAACGTGTTCCTGAAATGCAAGCTTTTTCTGTCCGTTTTCTCGAGAAAATATTTGCCGTTTTTATGGCTTTTTGGCCTACACCTACGATGATAAGACCTCGTAAATTTTGAAGATGCGCACACTCACCGTTAGGCCTACGATACCGGTCGGCCGACGGCGGACGCCGCGGCCGTTGTTGCACATTGCCTGCGTATGTGCTAAAATCGCCGAAATTAAGGCGAGGTTTTTATGGCGAAGAAGAAAGGCACGATTCTATCCGGCATGCGGCCTACCGGCCCGCTACACCTCGGCAACCTGGCGGGCGCCCTCACGAACTGGGTTGCCCTACAAGATGAGTACTATTGTTTCTACGAAATAGCGGACCTCCACGCGCTGACGGACCGCACCGACACGTCGGCGATACCCGAGAACCGCTTCGAGGTGTTGCTGGATTGGCTCGCCGCCGGCCTCGACCCCGAGCGGTCGGTTCTCTTTATCCAATCCGAAGTCCCGGAGCACTCTTTGTTATATACGTTGTTGGGTATGTTCGTCCCGGTGTCCTGGCTGGAGCGCGTCCCGACGTACAAAGAGAGGATAAAGGAACTGGGCCTCGGCGAGTCGGCTTCCTTCGGCCTTTTAGGATATCCCGTCCTCCAGGCCGTGGACATAATTATCTACAAGGCGAACGCCGTCCCGGTAGGCGAGGACCAGCTACCGCACCTCGAGCTAAGCCGCGAGATGGCGCGGCGCTTCAACCACTTCTTCGGCGAGGTCTTCGTCGAACCCCAGGCGCTGCTAACCAAGACGGCGCGGCTTCCGGGCACCGACGGCCGTAAGATGTCGAAATCCTACGATAACGCCATCTTTATTAAAGATCCGCCGAATGAAGTCGAGAAGAAAGTAAAGATGATGTTCACCGACCCCAAGCGCGTCTACCGCCGGGACGCGGGCCACCCCGATAAATGCAACCTCTACTTCTACCGCCGGCTGTACGAGGGAGCGGGAGCGAAGGAAGTCTACGAGGATTGCAAACATGCCCGCATCGGCTGTACGGACTGCAAGTTGGCGCTGGCGCGGGTGGTCAACGAATACCTCGAGCCCATCCGACTGAAACGGGCGGAGTTCGCGGCGCGGCCGGATTACCTGCGCGACGTGCTCGACGACGGCGCGCGGCGCGCGCGCGAAGTGGCGAAGCGGACCTGCGACCAGGCATACGAAGCGGCGCGTTTAACCAGGGCGAGGTGAACGTTTAGGGTGATGGACTACCGCGTACGACTGCCCGTTTACGAAGGCCCTCTCGACCTCTTGTTGTTCCTCATACAGAAGGATGAGATAGACATCTACGACATCCCCATAGCGCGGGTAACCGAGCAGTACGTAGCGTACCTCGAGTTGATGCAGGAGCTCGACCTCGCGGTCGCGGGCGAGTTCTTCGTTATGGCCGCCACCTTGATGGAAATTAAATCGGCGATGCTTTTACCGCGCGGAGAGGTTCCGGCGGCGGAAGGTTTGGAGGACCCGCGCGCCGTGCTGGTGGCGCAGCTTCTCGAGTACCAGCGGTTCAAGGGGGCCGCCGGCGAGTTGACCGTCCGCGAGGCCGAACAGTCGTCGAAATACCCCGCCGGCGGCGACGGCCGCTTCAGCGGCGGCGCGGCCTCCGGTGAATCGATATTCATCCTCCTCGACGCGTTCCGCGGCGTATTATCCCGCGCGCCCGAAGCGCGCGACGTGGTCCCCGGCCTTCGCGGCCCGACGATCGAGAACCGGCTGACGTACGTACGGCGTCGCCTCAAGGACGCCGGCGGCCGCGTTCGCTTCGACGCGCTCTTCGAAGGGCCGCGCATCATTATAATCGTAACGTTTCTCGCTTTACTCGAGCTTCTGCGGGCCGGCGAGTGCCGCGTCCGTCAAGACCGTACTTTCGACGAGATATGGATATACCCGACGTTAGCGCTGGTGTAAACGAAGGCGACGAAAAACAGGACCTGCCCCTCAAGAACGTAGTAGAGGCGGTGCTGTTCGTCGCGCCGGACCCGCTGCCCCTGAAGAAACTCGCCGCCCTGACTAACGCCTCGCCGGACCAGCTCCGGACGGTAATCGGGGAGCTCCAGGGGGAATACGCAGGCCGCGGCGTCGAGCTGGCGTACGTGGGGGGCGGGTACCGCTTCTACTCCCGGCCCGAGTACGCGCCGTGGGCCAAGCAGGTGCTTCCCATCGAGAAAGGCCCCCGCTTGAGCCGGGCCGCGGTGGAGACGCTGGCGATAGTAGCGTACCGGCAGCCCGTAACGCGCGTCGCCGTCGAGGAGGTCCGGGGCGTCAACAGCGACGCCGTTTTGAAGACTTTGCTCGATAAAAAGTTGATTATTACCGACGGCCGCGAAGACGCGCCCGGGCGCCCCTTCCGATACCGCACTACGAAGAAATTCCTCCAACACTTCGGCCTTGCCGCTCTGAACGACCTCCCGTCGCTGGAAGAGCCCGAGTCGGGGGGGTAGGCGCGGGATGAAGGACCAAAGCGGCATCCGCATCAACCGGTACCTGGCGATGTCCGGCCTGGGAGCGCGAAGGGCCGTCGAACGGTTGGTGAGGGAAGGCCGCGTCGTGGTCGACGGCGTCGTCGTCGACGACCTGGCGTTTCGCGTTCCGCCCGGGGCGGCGGTTTCGGTCGGCGGCAAGGAGGTAAGCCCGCGGCGATGCTTCCGCTACGTGGCGTATCATAAACGGCGGGGCATTTTGACGACGACGCGGGACCCGTTCCGCCGCAGGACGGTGCGCGACGAGCTACCGCGGCAATTGCGGGACCTGAAGCCGGTGGGGCGGCTGGACGGCGATACCGAGGGCCTGCTCTTATTGACCGACGACGGCTCGTTCGCCCAACGCGTAGCCCACCCCTCGTTCGGCGTCGTCAAGAAGTACGTCGTGGAAGTTAGCGGCCGGATGACGAAAAAGGACGTCGGCACGTTGGAGCGCGGCGTCGAATTATCGGACGGCCATATGGGGAAGGTGAAGGTCGATTCCGTCAAAGGGACCCCCGTTGGCTCGACCGTTTCGGTCAGCGCCCGTTACGGCCGGAAGCGTATGATACGTCAAATGTTCGCGGCCTTGGGCCACAAGGTGAAAGTGCTGCTCCGCGTCGCCGTGGGGCCGGTAACGCTCGGCCGCCTGCGCTCCGGCGAGTGGCGGGAACTTACCCAAGAGGAGGTTGCGGCCCTGGGTGAAGACTGAAGGCCGTAACGTCGCGGTGGTCGTAGCTCTGGACGGGCCGGCCGCCGCGGGAAAAAGTACCGTGGGCAGGGCCATCGCGCGCCGGCTCGGGTTTTCGTTCGTCGAAACCGGTAAACTGTACCGGGTTTTGGCGCTGATAGCGGTACGCGATAAACTCCCGCTGGACGACGGCCCGCGCCTGGCGGCCGCGTTCAATAAGGCGGACGTGCGGTATGCCGTAAACGACGGCGAGCCGCTCGTAACGGTGGGCGGCGAAGACGTTACGGGCCGGCTCGCCGGCGGCGACGTGGCGGAGGCGGCGTCGGCGATATCGGCGTTGCCGGAGGTGCGGGAGGCGTTGTTGCCGATGCAGCGACGTTTGGCGGAGCCGCCGGGGGCGGTCGTCGAAGGTCGGGACGTGGGCACGGTCGTTTTCCCGGACGCGGCCTATAAATTCTACCTCGACGCGTCGCCGGCCGAGCGCGCGAGGCGCCGCGCGGGCGACTTCGCGGCGATGGGGAAAGACGTCGCGGCCGAAGAGGTGGAGAGGGATTTGGCGGCGCGCGACAATCGCGACGCGGCTCGAGCCGCGGCGCCCCTCCGGCGCGCTGACGACGCGGTATACGTCGATACGACCGCGACGGCGTTCGAGGAGGTCGTCGATTTTATCGTGGAATACGTAGCAAAAGGGGAGGAGACCCGCGCCGCGGGGTAATGCGCGTCGACGTAGGACATTTCCTGCGGTTTGTGGTGTGGCGTGTTTGCCATTTCTTCGTCGCCTGGCCGTTGGGGAAAATTTATTTCGACTTCGAGACGCGGGGCCTCGAAAATTTGCCATTACGGGGGGGCGTCTTGGCCGCGGCGAACCACGCTTCTTACTTCGACCCGCCGCTATTGGGAAACGCCACGCCGCGCGTGATGTACTATATGGCGCGCGCCGAACTGTTCAGGGGCAAGTTGGGCGGCCCGTTTATAAAAATGTGGGGCGCGTTCCCCATCCGCCGCGATATGTGGTCCGCCGGGGGTTTGAAAAACGCGCTCCGCAAGCTGGACGAGGGGAAGCTCGTTTTATATTTTCCCGAGGGTACCCGTACGTACGATGGCGGCCTCCGGAAGCCGATGGTGGGCGCGGGGCTGCTGGCGTATCTGGCCCGGGCGCCGGTCGTACCGGTTTATATCGACGGCACGTTTCGCGTATTGCCCCGCGGCGTTAAGTTTCCCCGGCGGGCGAAAGTGACGGTGTCCTTCGGCCCTCCCGTCGATTTGGCGTCGTACCGGCGGTTGCCGGCGTCCAAGGAAACCTACAGGGCCATAGCCGACGATATTATGGCCGGCATTGCGGCGTTGCGCGGCGACGCCCCCGCCGCCGGAGAGGGGGCGGCGTGAGGATAATAGTGGCGTTGGACGCCGGCTTCTGTTTCGGCGTGAAGCGCGCTACCCAGGCGGCGTTCGAGGCGGCGGCCGCGGCGCCCGGGCCGGTGTACACGTTGGGCGAATTAATACATAACCCCCAGGTCGTTAGGCAGCTCGAGCATATGGGGGTACGCGTCGCGCGCGACGTTGCGGCCGTTGGTACCGACACCGTTATAATAAGGTCCCACGGCCTCCCCCCCGCGGTCCTGCGGGCGCTCGAGGCACAGGGTGCGGACGTCCTGGACTTGACGTGCCCGACGGTGAAGGCCGTACAACAACGGGCCGCGACCCTCGCCGGCGAGGGCTACGAGGTGGTCATAATCGGCGACCGCGACCACCCGGAGGTCAAGGCCATCGCCGGGTACGCGGGCCCGGCCGCCGGTATCGTCAATTCGGAGGAGGAGGCCGCGGCCGTCCCCCGCACCGATAAGATGGGCGTCGTGATGCAGACGACCCACGACGTGACGACCTGCCGCCGCATCGTCGGCGTTTTGCTCGACAAGGCGCACGAGATTCGTATTTTTAACACGCTGTGCGACGCTACGGCGAAACGCCAAAAGGCCGCGCTCGAGCTCGCGCGCGGCGTCGACGTGATGGTCGTGGTGGGCGGCCGCAACAGCGCCAACACCGCCCGGTTGGTGGAGATTTGCCGGCGGGCCGGCGCCGAGACGCACCACGTCGAGACGGCGGCCGAGCTGACTGCCGATTGGTTCGACGGCGTCGGAGCCGTTGGGGTTACCGCCGGGACGTCGACGCCGGATTGGGTTATCGACGAAGTCGTCGGGAAGTTGAAGACATTGTCCGCCGGCGAATGAGAAGGGTCCTTTCCCGGACCGGCGGGGACATATTTAACTTGCTTCCGTGAGTACGTATTTGTTAATATCTATCGCCGAATGAGGGGCGCCGTCTGGCAAGCTTTGTCGTACGTTGGTTTCGTCGGCCTATTCACGTATTTTTACGGCCGGGGGGACGTAGCGCGGCACGGCCGCCGTGGCTTTACGGTATTCGTTTGGGAAGTCATAGGGTTCGTTTTATTCGACGTCGTTCGCGTGAAGTTCGGTTGGCCGGCGTTGATTTTCGCGCCCGTTATCGGCGCCGTCGCTGTCTTTAAAATAATATTAATGGTGCGGGCTTTCCGGGCTGCGCCCCCGGCGTAAAGCCGGGCGACGCTTAATAATTATCGCGGAGGTAAATAATGGCTAACGACGAAGAGCAAAAAATTTTACCGCCCGAAATAGACGAAGGCAAAACGCTGGCCGCTATAGGGTACCTCGGCATTCTCTTCCTGGTACCGCTGCTCGCCAAGAAGGAAAACAAGTTTTGCCAATTCCACGGTAAGCAAGGCGCGGTGCTTTTCGGTATGGAGGTAATCGGCGCTATCGTTTTGATTATACTGAGCGTCGTCCTGGGTTTCGTGCCGTGCGCCGGTTGGGCAGTCAGCCTGGTCCTTTGGCTCGCGTTCTGGGTCTGCGCGTTGGGCTTGTCTATTTGGGGCCTCGTGATGGCTCTGAAGGGCGAATACTGGAAAATGCCCGTTATTGCGCCCCTGGCCGAAAAACTGAACTTCTAATAACCGCTCGACGTTACTATCCGTTTAACGTCGCGGCGACGGAATTATCGTACGTTTTACATTAGGAGGTAACCCGTTATGGCGGAGACGCCCGCGCTGGAGTTTACACCGGAGGATATCGAGGACGGTAAGACTTTCGCCGGAATAGGGTACATAGGGATCCTATTTCTCCTCCCGCTTCTGGCGAAGCCCGATAATAAGTTCTGCAAGACCCATGCCAAGCAGGGTTTGGTGCTGTTCATAGCTTGTCTCTTCATCTGGATTCCTATCATCGGGTGGTTGTGGGGTATTTTCGTAGTAGTTTGCATGATCATGGGCCTAATCGCGGCCTTCAACGGTAAATACCAGAAGTTGCCACTCTTTGGCGCGATTGCCGAGAAGTTAACGTTCTAGTGACGGACGACGTCGAGTACACGCCGGAAGAGGTAGAGGACGGCAAAACGCTCGCGGCGATCGGGTACCTCTGGTTACTTTTTTTCATACCGCTCGTCGTAAAACCCCAGAACCGTTTCTGCCGCGCCCACGGCAAACAAGCGATGGTGTTGTTCATCGCCGGCGCGTTAATATCTACGTTTTCTTGTTTCATCAGCCCCTTATTCGGGGGCGGCCTGTTGGGACTTCTCATCTTCGTCGTCCAAATCGTCGCGCTGGTCAAGACGCTGCAGGGCGAATTTTGGAAAATCCCCGGCGCTTGGGATTTGGCGTCGAGGATTAACCTATAATCGTAAACGCACCAGCAAAAGTAAACCGGCCTTCGGGCCGGTTTTACTCGTTTGTTGCGGCGGGTATTCAGATATGGTAGTATCCCCTTCGGCGGCTACAGGCGATGGCGAAAACGGTTGATTTACGCAGCGATACGGTTACGATGCCCTCGCCCGCGATGCGGGAGGAGATGGCTCGAGCCGAGGTAGGCGACGACGTCTACCGCGAAGACCCGACCGTCAACCGCCTCCAGGAATTTGCGGCCGAGCTGCTGGGTAAGGAAGCCGGCCTCTTTATACCCTCGGGTACGATGTCGAACCAGGTGGCGCTGAAGACGGCTTGCCGCGGGGCGGAGGCGATTTGCGAGGCCGGCGCGCACACCCTTCATTACGAGATGGCCGCCGCGGCGGCACGGTCCGGCATCCAACTTATCCCCGTCGCCGGCGAACGCGGCGTCTTGACGTGGGCCGACATAGAACCCGCCATCCGGCCCGTCGCGGATTACTATCCTCGCACCGGCCTTATATGCCTCGAAAACACGCACAATCGCGCGGGCGGTGTCGTTCTCCCGCTCGAGGCTATGGCCGACGTCGGCGAGGAAGCCCGCGCTCGCGGCATCCCGGTCCACCTCGACGGCGCTCGTTTGTGGAACGCGGCCGTCGCTACCGGCGTCCCCTTGTCGGACTACGCCGCCTGTGCCGATAGCGTATCGGTATGTTTCTCCAAGGGCCTCGGGGCGCCGGTCGGGTCCTGCCTGTGCGGTACGCGCGAGTTCGTTGAAGAGGCGATTATGGTACGGCGTTCTTTCGGCGGCGCGATGCGGCAAGCCGGCGTGTTGGCCGCCGCCGCCCTGTACGCCGTCGAACACAACGTGGGACGCCTCGCCGAAGACCATCGTCGCGCCCGCGCGCTGGCGGAAGGGTTGGCCGGCATGTCCGCCTTCACCGTCGAGCCGCCGCAAACCAATATCGTGATGGTCGACGTCGCCGACGCCGCCGCGCCGGCCCTGGCCGACCTGTTGCAGGAAGACGGCGTATTGGTCCACGCGTTCGGACCCCGCCGCATACGCGCCGTAACGCATTTGGATTTGGACGACGCCGACGTCGAGCGCGCCCTCCGTGCGTTCGAGGGCGCGGTCGCGAGGTTGCGGCCGAGCTGACGAAGTTATGAAAATATACCTGGCCGCGGGCGAAGAATCCGGCGACCTCCACGGCGCTCATCTCGCGCGGGCCTTCAAGCAGCTCGCGCCCGAGCTCGAGTTGGCGGGAATGGCGGGGCCCCGCATGCGCGAGGCCGGCGTAAAGGCCGTAGTCGCGAGCGAAGGCCACGGCGTCGTGGGCTTCGTCGAGGTGCTCGGTCGGCTAGGCCGGTTCCGGCGGGACCTCGGCGAGTTGGCGGGGGCGATGGCGGCCGACGGCGACGCGCTGGTCGCGATAGATTACGGCGGCTTCAACGCGCGGCTGGTGGCGCGGGCCAGAAAGGCCGGCTTGAAAATTTTTTATTATATTCCGCCTAAGCTGTGGGCGTGGGGCCGGCACCGCGGCAAGCGGTTGGCCCGGGACCTCGAGCTGGTATTGGCGGTTTTCCCGTTCGAGGTCGACTTTTGGCAGGGGGCCGGCGCGGCCGTAAATTTCGTAGGCCATCCGTTGCTCGACATCACGAAGCCGTCGGCTCGCGACGTCAGGGCGGCGCTCGACATAGCGGAAGGCGAAAAGTTGTTGTTGGTCCTTCCGGGCAGCCGCCGCCAGGAGGTAGCGGCGCTTTGGCCGCCGGTGGCCGAGGCGCTGCCGCGAATAATGAAACGCGTGCCCGGCGTTAAACCGGTAGTCGTGCCGTCGCGTTCGCTGGGCGCGGATATATTGACGGCGTACGCGCCGCTGCCGGCGGGCGTGCGGACGACGGACGAGGCGGTCGTCGACCTGATGGCCGCGGCGGACGCCGCCGTGGTAGCTTCCGGCACCGCTTCCCTGGAACTCGCCATTCTGGGCACGCCGGCCGTGATATTATACAAAGTTAATCGCCTAACGTGGGAGCTGGGGCGGCGCCTCGTGTACGTAACGCACCTAGGGTTGCCGAATATAATCGCCGGTAGGCCGATAGTCCCGGAGCTACTGCAGGGAGACGTCAAGGCCGACTTTATCGTAGAAGAAACGACCAGGATTTTAACCGACGAACCGCTGCGCGAACGGATAGCGGCGGGTTACGCCGCCGTTCGCGATGTTTTGCGGCCGCCGTCCTCGCTTTCGGAGGATGGAGCCGGAGCGCCGGCGTGCGCCGCGCGTTTCGTATTGGACGCTATCTCGTAATGGCCGACGATTCTCAACCGAAGCAACCTCGCACGCCCGGCGTCGCGCGCCGCCTCTTCGCGGCCGCGGCGCGGCATTGGCACCTCTTACTGGTGGGGATGATCGCTTCCGCGCTGGCCTCTACTTTCGAGGCCTCGCTGCCCATTATTATCGGCCAGGTCATAGACGTACTGGCGGGCAAGAAAGACCAGTTGTTGTTTAACCTCTTGCTGCTCGGTTTCGAAAAACCGCGGCTGGTCGTCGTCAACTTCTTACCGATGTGGGTCCTGGTCGTGATCCTTTTGTCGGGCGCGTTCATATTCCTGAGGTCCTATCTTATTTCGTACGCGGGCCAACGCGTCGTCTTCAACATCCGCGAGAAGATCTTCAACCACCTCGTAATGTTGCCGCTTCGGTTCTACGATCAACGCCGTTCGGGCGACATCGTCTCGCGCGTAACCAATGACGTCAACGTACTCCAGGATACGGCGAACGCGCTGAAAGACATCACCTCGGCCTTGACGACGCTCGTCATCGTGCTGGTGGTGATGTTCGCGCGCTCCTGGAAGCTTACGTTGCTCGTTTTGGTAACCTTCCCCGCGCTGGGTTGGATTATCAACAACTTGGGCAGCAAGAGCCGCAAGGCGGGGAAGCGCTTCCAGGCCGAGATCGGTTCGTTGACGGCGCTATTGTCCGAGACGCTGCAGAACATTAAATTGATAAAATCTTTCCGGCGCGAGGATTTCGAACGGTTGCGCTTCCTGCGCCGCAACTGGGAGACTTTCAAGGCCTGGATGTACGGCGTTAAAATCGAGTCGATACTCCGGCCGTTGATGGAAGTCGTGAGCGGCCTGGGCATCGCCGGATTCTTCTGGGTCGGTTGCCACCTCGTCCTGTCGGGCCGCATGACCACCGGGACCCTTCTCGGCTTCACCGGCCTGGTCGTCATCCTCTATCAACCGGTGAAGGTGCTCGGCCGCGTGACGGCGCTCGTGCAACGCGCGCTCGCCGCGGCCACCCGGGTCTACGAAGTCGTAGACGAGCCCGAGGAGCGGCGGCTCTGGCGTACGGGCGATTTGAAGCGCCGCGTCGACGGCGCGGTAAGCTTCGACGACGTTTCGTTCACGTACGACAATACGACCTACGTACTCGAGGACGTTACGCTTCACGTCCGACCCAGCGAAGTCATCGCGGTGGTCGGGCCTTCCGGGGCGGGAAAGACGACGCTGGTCAGCCTCATCCCGCGCTTCTACGACTTCACCGGCGGGTCGCTTACGGTGGACGGGTACGACATCCGCGAATATGACCTCGACTCCCTGCGGGATCAGATAAGTCTCGTCCCCCAGGAATCGATACTATTCGCCGACACGGTTTTAAATAATATTAGGTACGGCAAGCTGGACGCCGGTTTCGACGACGTGCGGGCGGCGGCGCGCGCCGCCAACGCCGACGACGTCATTAGGGATTTCCCCGAGGGTTACGAATCGTACATCGGCGAGCGGGGCGTTCCGATATCGGGCGGCCAACGGCCGCGCCTCGCCATCGCGCGGGCTATTGTAAAAGACCCGCGTATCTTGATACTGGACGAGGCGACGTCTCACCTCGACGCCGAGTCGGAGGCGCTCATTCGCGAGGCGCTGGAGCGGTTAATGTCCGGGCGGACGACGTTCATAGTGGCCCACCGCCTGTCGACGGTGCGCCGCGCCGACCGCATCGTCGTAATCGACCGCGGACGCGTCGTCGAAGTGGGAAACCACCACGAACTGATAAGGCGAGACGGCGTTTACGCCCGTCTCCTGCACGCTCAGCTCGCGGGCGACAGAGAGAGTTAAGTGGCCGGGCTTCGCCAATCATCCGGAGGCGGAGGAGGAAGTGCGCGGTGGGGCGGGCGATTCTGGCTCGCGTTTTTATTTTATAATTTATTGCTTCACGTTTCGTTCGCGCTTTTATGGCTGCCGGCGTTGGCGTTGCGCGAGTTCCGCGGGCGGTTCGTCAAGCGTCTCGGCTTTCGACTTCCGCGCCTTAAAAAGTCCGTCTGGCTCCACGCTCCCTCGGTGGGGGAGGCGCTGGCGGTGCGCTCGTTCGTGGAGGAATTTCGGCGCGTTTTTCCCGGCTACGAAATTGTGCTGACCACTTTCACTTCCGGGGGGCGCCAGGTAGCCAAGCAGGTCGCCGCCGACCACCACCTGGCTTTACCTTTCGACCTTTACCCGAGCGTAGCGGCGACGGTGCGTAAGCTCAGGCCGGCGCTCGTCCTGCTGGTGGAGGGCGACTATTGGCCTAACCTGTTGTTCGCGCTGGCGCGGCGCGGCGTGCCGGTGGGGGTCGTAAACGGCCGTTTCACGGCGCGCAGCTTGAGGGGCTACCGGCGGACGAGCTGGCTTTTCGGGCCGTTGTTCCGAAATCTCAAGTTCGTGTGCGCCGCGGAGGAGGAGTATCGCGGCCGCTACGAAGCGATGGGCGTGGACGAAGTAAACGTCGCCGCCACCGGCAACTTGAAGTACGACAATTACGAGACGGCGGCGCGGCCCGACGTCGCCGCGTTGATAGCTAAGGCATTGGGCAGTCCGCGGCGGGAAGACGTCTTGATAGCGGCCAGCACGCACGCGCGCGAAGAGGATATGATTTCGGACGTTTACCTCCGCCTTCGCGAGGAACGGGAGGGCTTGAAATTATTTGTCGCGCCCCGTTATCCGGAACGCGCCGACGAAATTACGGCGCTGCTTACCCGTAAAGGCATTGACGCCGCCCGCAGGAGCGGCCTGCCGGCCGAGGGCCCGGCGGACGCCGTCGTACTCGATACGCTGGGCGAGTTGGGAGGGCTCTATCCGTCGGGCGCGGTTGCGGTTATAGGGGGCTCGTTCGTTCCGCGCGGCGGCCAGAACATGATGGAAGCGGCGTACCACGGGTGCGTTACGTTGTGGGGGCCGCACGTCGAAAACTTCCCGCTCGAAACCGCGCGGTTGGCGGGACGCGGCGGCGTCCAGGTCCGGGACGAAACGGAACTGCTGAAGGCTTTGGAGGATATTTATGCCAACGCGCAAGTACGCAACGTACTCGGCGACGAGGCGGCTGCGGTGGCGCGTGAGATGATGGGCGCTTCGAAGAGGTCGATCGCCGTGATAAGGCGTTATCTGGAGGGTTCGGAGTCGTAATGGCCCGTTCGCCGGCTCTTTACGAGACGCACCGCGCTTTAGTTCGCAACCCGTTAGCTAGGTTTTTGCTCAGGCCGCTGGCGTGGCTCTGGCAGGGGGTTGCGGCGGCGCGTCGTTTCTTATATCGTAAGAACGTATTCCGCGTACACAGGTTGTCCCGACCCGTTATCAGCGTCGGCAACCTCGCCCTGGGCGGCGCGGGTAAGACGCCCTTCGTAATATTCCTCGCCCAATACCTCGTTAATCACGGCGCCAACGTGGCGGTCGTGTCGCGGGGCTACGGCCGGGACGTGAAGGGGCGGGTCGTCGTCCGGCGCGGCGGCGACGTTATCAAGGTGGGGGAGAGCAGGGCGGGCGACGAAGCTCTCATGACGGCGCGCGCGCTGCCCCAGGTTTCGGTCATCGTGGACGAGGACCGGGGCGCCGGCGCGGCGTGGGCCGTCGAGGCTTTCGGCGCGCAGGTAATTCTTCTCGACGACGCGTTCCAAAATCCGGCGGTCAAGAAGGACTTGAATTTCCTTTTGCTCGACGCACGGCGGGCGCCCGGGCCGGTTTTTCCGGCGGGCTATTATCGGGAAGGGCCCGCTGCGGCGGCCGAGGCGGACCTCATCGTGTTTACCAAGTGCCGCGAGGGCGACTACCGCGAACGCTGGCGGAAGCTGCTGCGCCGGCTCAGCGTAAACGCGCCCCAGGTGGAGGTGCAATTCTCGCCGGCGTACTTGCGGCCTTTGAACCGCGACGAGCGCCTTTCGTTGAACAGGCTCGAGGGCGCCAAGGTCCTGGCCTTCGCCGGCATAGCCGATTTCGACCACTTCTCCGAGGACCTCACCGAAGCGGGCGCGGTCGTCGCGCGGCGCCGCCCTTTCCCCGACCATCACCGCTTCACTCACGCCGACCTCGCCGACGCCGAGGGTACGGCGCTGGTGGCGGGGTGCGACTTCCTGGTCACCACCGCCAAGGACGAGGCTCGGCTCGAGGGGTGGCGGCCTTCCGTTCTCACGTACGTTCTTGAGCAATCGGTGGAAATACTGTCCAACTTCGACGTACTCAACGACTTTTTGGACCGCTTAATTTCGTCTTTGCGGCTCAGGGAAAATCCGGGTGACGAAGATTAAGAAATTGAAGTATTTGCTCGAGTACGCTTTCATCGTATGCACGTACGCGTGGGCCAATATATTGCCGGCGCCGTGGGCGGTGGCGTTGGGCGGTATGGTAGGCCGGCTCGTACACGCGCTGTGGGGCCGCCGCCGGCGTATCGCGCAGGTAAATCTCCGGTTATGTTTTCCGGAGGCCGACGAGCGCTGGGTGAAGCGCGTGGCCCGGCGGTCGTTCGTCAACTTTGCCAAAGCCATGATCGATTACGGCCGCATACCGCGGCTTAATCCGGATAATCTTGGAAAGCGTCATACCATCGTGAATCGGAAGTCGTTTGACGACGCGCTGGCGGCGGGGAAGGGGGCGCTGCTCTTTACGGGGCACTTCGGCTCGTGGGAGCAGACGGGCGCGGCAATCCGCCTCTCGGGATATCCCATCAACTACCTCGTGGGCGAGCAGCACAATAAACGCGTCGACGATTTCATGAATGGGATCCGCGCCGGCGCCGGCATCGGCCTTATACACCTCGGCGCAGCGGCTAAAGGGGTATTCAGGATCCTCAGGGCGAACGGTATGGTCGCGCTCCTCTCGGACCAGGACGCCGGCTCGGACGGCGTAGTAGTAAAATTTTTCGGCCGCCCGGCGTCGACGCCCAAAGGGCCGGCGGCCTTCGTTGCCAAAACGGGCGCCGCCATCTGCGCCGGTTTCACGATACGCGATTCCAACCGCCACAATACCCTTTATATGCAAGACGTTATCGAGCCCGACATCACGGGGGATGCCGACGTCGATATCGCGAGCATTACGCAACTGTACACCGATTTGCTCGAGAAGTACTGTCGGCAGTGCCCGGACCATTATCATTGGATGCACCGTCGCTTCAATACCACGCACCCGGGGCTCTACGATTTCTAAACCGACGCTTCCTAAGAGAAGATGCCCTCCGTTAGGCCTTGTAATTCGCCGGCGTATCTTTTATAATAAATTATTGGGATGCTAAGGACGCAACGCCAATCTAGGAGAGCGAAGATGAGGACGTACGTCAGGCTCTTTGTGGTTATCGCGGCCGTCGCGGCGATTTGCCTCTCGTGCTCGAGCAAGAAAAAAGTCGTAACCGGGACGCAGTATAAGTGTAAGGAATGCGGTAAAATATACCGGGACGATACGCGCGAGATGGAAGTCGACCGCAGACTAGCCGAAGAACTCGGCGTGGAGACGGTCGAAGGTTATTGCCCGAAGTGCGGCGACGAAATGGTCGTTGTCGAGCAGGTCCAGCACCAGAAATGCCCGGTGTGCGGAGCGGACAACGGCACGATGACAAAAGAGGTCAAGATTGAGCGGGAGTTGAGCGATACGGTACCTCGGGAAAGCGAGGTCGCCGTGGCGTGTTCCACCGGGAAATGCGCTCGAGCGGGGCGTTTACACGCGCAGTATAATTGGGATTGGGAATATTGCGCCGCCGTAGCCGACCAGGAAATAGGCCTCGGCTTTAGCGAGGAAATGGTCCGCGAGGCATGGGGGTCGCCCAAGCGCGTGGAGACAATAGGCAACGCTAAGAAGTGGCACTACGACGCCGGCTACGTTACTATCGGCGCCTCGGGTAAGGTCGTTGATATAAAACAGTAATGACTCGGCCCGAAAGGCGCCGGTCCTCCGGGGGGCGCCGGAAAACAAAACCCTCCCTGGCGGGAGGGTTTTTTTGACCCCGGCGGGATTTGAACCCGCGTCGCCGCCGTGAAAGGGCGGTGTCCTGGGCCAGGCTAGACGACGGGGCCGCGTAGCAAACGCGTTTATACCATAAAAGCATGCGTTTGTAAAGGTTTCTCGGCGGTTATCGGGGCGCGTCGCGTTCTCGCGGCGAGGCGGATTGACTTCGCGCCGCCGCCCCCGTACAATTATCGGAAAATAGCGTGCGATTACGTAACGGAATAATCCTCTTAGTAGTGCTGGCTTCGGCGGCCGCTCTGGGCCAATCCGAACCCGAGCGCTACGGCAGCCGCGAGTACGGCATCTATTTTGACGTACCCGTGGGTTGGACCATCGACCGTAAGCCGGCGGACGGCCTGGTAGCGTTAAACGACTCGCTGGGGCTTTTAAAAATTAAGGTTACCGCTCAAATAATGGCCAAGAGAGTAGACGTGCGCGAATTCGCGAACAGGGTCGAGCGGGGGCGGGGGCTCGCGGCCAGGGGGGCGGCCGTCGCCGACCTCGTCGCCGACGCGGCGTTTCCCGAGGCGAAGCGTAACATCTTGAAACCCTTTATATACGACGACACCGAGAGGGTGGATAAGGCTCGGAAGGAGCACGAAACGGCCGAGGATCATAGGCCGGTCGATTTAACCGGCGACGGGCGCGGCGAACCGGGGTCGATACCCGACGAACCCCGGTTCCAGGCGGAAATGACCACCAGGCTTTACCAGGCCGAGGACCGTCCGGTTACAGAACTGGTGTTTTACGTCGTCGGGGGCGGCGTCGGGTATACCGTAACCGTCGCCGCGGCGAGGGACGATTTCTACGCCGCGCTGCCGCTGGCCCACGACGCGGTAACAGCCATGAGGCTCGATAGGCTCTCGGGCGGACGGTACGCCCTCCCCGACGCCAAGGCGCTGGAAGCCGGCAAACGGGGGATTATAATGGGGAAAGTGCTTAAGAACGGCCGACCCGTCGGCGGTGCCGCGGTAAACTTGTACTCCGACGCTGCTTCCCATACCAAGGGGGTGCCGTCGCACTGCGGCCGCTCGAACGGCTACGGCGAATACACTATTACGCACCTCGACGCCGGCCGTTATTACCTCCTGGAGGTCTACGGCGTATCCGACGAGGGCGAGCGCGTACGGTCGGTGCAACCGATAACTAATATAGACGTCGTCGAGGGGAGAATAGTCTTCGTAAATATCGAAGTCTCCAAAGAGCAATAAAATCCGAAAAGCATTAAAACCCTTCGTACGGCCGGGCGTCTAATCAACGGAGAAGATGATTGACGTCCGGCTCGTTTTATGGGCGAATTAGGAAGCAGCAGCCGAGGATTTACGGGAGTTATGGAGGTGACACCGTGGCGAAGGATGCGAAGTTGGCCGAGGAGAAGTTGAAGCGCCGCCTGTCCGGTCGTTTGTTCCGTTACACGTTCGCGGTCTCGGTAGCGGCGCACCTGGGCGTGTGGGCTTTAGTGGGGTGGCCCGGCGGCCACCCGAGCCAGGGAGCCGCGTTCGGCTTCCATGAGTACCGCATCACGATCCCGATAATACCGTACGGAGAACTTCCGCCCCCTACTCCGATCACCCACCCCGAACCGACGCCCGCGCCCAAGGGGATCCCCGGTACGGTCGGCGTGGGCGAAATGCCCATACCGGCGCCCGACGACGACACCATTTTCAGCACTATCCGCGACCCGCACGTTGACAACGGAAGTTCGTTCATAGACCCGGGCCGGCGTATTACCGTTGAGACGCCGGGGCCGGCCATCGAGAAGCCGGTATCGGCTTCGCCCAACCACGTAGAATTCGTGACCACTTCTAAGTCGCCGGCTATATTATACCAGAGTCGCCCCGAATATCCGGATATAGCCCGCGATTCCCGCGTGGAAGGCGACGTAGTGCTCCTCGTTTATATCGACGAGCGGGGCGACGTCCGGAGGGCTATCGTCCAGTCGTCTCCGGGCTTGCCGGCGATGGATGACGCGGCGACGAAGGCCGCCTACAAGTGCAAATTCGAGCCTGCGGAACAACAGGGTATCCCGGTAGGCGTCTGGTACAGCATAGTAATGGAATTCCGCCTTTAAAATGGCGCCGGAAATCGGGCCGGGGTTTACCCCCGGCCTTTTTTATAAATTAAACCGGAGGGGGCGGGGCGGCGTCGAATTAATGGGTAAGGTTTGAACTTGACACGTATAAGGACTTGGGTTAGAATTTAAGCGAAAGAAGAGGATTGGCTAATACAGGAGGCGTAGCCGTGGCGAAGACAATTGAAGACGCTCAAAAGAAATTAAAAGGTAGGCTCGCCGGCGGCCTGTTCCGCTACACCTTTATGATTTCCGTCGTTTTCCACTTCGGCATTTGGGGCGTAGCGGAGATGCCCAAAGACGTCCTCGGCAAGAAGGGCGACATTAAAATGGGCGACGGTAAGCTGGACCTAAAAGTCGTTAAGAAAACCTACGAGGACCTTCCGCCTCCTCCCTCCATCGAGCGGTTGGAAACGCCGGAAGCGCCTAAGGGTTTGGAAGCCAAGGGTGCCGTAGGTGAGGTGCCGTTGCCGGTTCCCGACGAGTTGGCCGAAGCCGACACTATCTCCGATGCCGTCAGCGGGGCCGAGGGCGAAGGTTTCGGCGAGGGCACCGAAATCATCGTAGAGGAAAGTATCGAAGTCGAGGAAAGCGGCGCAAATCCCTGGGACGAGGTAAAGATCGTCGAATACTCGGCGCCGCCCACTATCGTTTACGAACAGCGACCCACATATCCGGATATCGCGCGCGACTCCAAGGTCGAGGGAGACGTCATCCTACTGGTCTATATCGACACCTCGGGTAACGTACGCAACGCCATCGTCCAATCGTCGCCGGGCCTTCCCGCGCTGGACGAAGCGGCCAAGAAAGCGGCGATGAAGTGCAAATTCAAACCGGCGAAACAACAAGGCGCGCCGGTGGGCGTTTGGTACAGCATCGTCATGCAGTTTAGATTGTAGCCGAATAGGCTGACGTCAGGCCGGGGCAATCCCCGGCCTTTTTTATGCCGTCCGCCGTCGGTGTGCCGGCGTTTGCGCCGGCGCGATTTGTTTTTGACAAAATTCACTCGGGTATTTATAATGGGGGGAAGGGGGCGAGCCCTATGCGATCGAAGGTTTTACTTTGGGTGTTCGTTTCGGCGGCTTTGTTGGCGTATGCCGCATCCGTTTTTGCGGCCGAAGTCGAAGGGTGCGTTGTAGCCCAGCTGGCCTGTCCCGTAAAAGTCGTTAAGCTCGTCGCCGTTTACGGGCCCGCGGGCGCGAAGTATAAACCAGCCGACTACGCCAATATAAATCCCGAGGGAACGGAAAAGCTGTGGGTCTTCGCCGTCCTCGAGAACGCGAGCGAAGACCCCATAATGTCTTTCACGTTCGACGTTCTGGTCTGGGACGCCGCGGGCAACGAATTGTTTCGCGACGACGAGGAGTTCCACTTTCCGCTCCGCGATAGCCCCAAGAGTTGGGAGTGGAGCTGGGTTTTCGACGGCGCGGCGTCGACGGCCGAGGTCGTTTTTATCCCGCGGGTTATAAACTTCCCGGCCGGCCGCAAGTGGGAATCCGACGAGAAGTACGTCGAGCTTAAGTTGGACGAGCTGCGTGCGGCGGATTGAGGAATGCCGTTTCCGCGTAGTCTTGCTATATTGCGGCTCGGTACGGCGGCCGCGGCCTGGGCCGCGGATTTGCCGGCGCCGTCGGCGGAGACGATAACGCTTCGCGGCTTCGACCGGCTTCTCGTCGGGGTCGACAGGCAGTTCGATATACCGCCGCTAAACGGTTGGCATCGATAAACAAAAACTATGGTATGACGACGCCCGCGTTAACTTTACCGCCCGGCCTCTCCGGGGAGAATAGAGACGACCTTGCCGGCGTCCTCGGCGAGTGGGCCGCGGACGAGCGGCTCGAGGGCGTATTATTGTTGGGCCGGAACGGTGGATTACGGTACTACGCGCCGGAGTCCGACGTCGTCATCGTAACGACGGCGGGCGGCAGTGCGGGCGTTGTTCCCTTCCGCGCGGTGTGCGGCCGGACGTGGCTCCGCGTACGCGTGTCTCCCTTCAAGGAGTTCGTAGAGGAACTGACGGACGGGCCGGTGACGCCGTTTAAGTCGGCGTTGAAAGAGGCTTTTGTAGCTCTCGACCGGCGCGGGAGGTTGGCGGACGCCCTTCGAACGCTCGAGCCGACGTTAAACCGCGACTTACCGCGGGCGAAATTGGCCGCCGCGGCCCAGGCCGCGGCCGCGTTGCGGGACGCGGGGGCGGCGTTGGCGGAGGCCAGTCCGTCCGACGTCGGCGAAGCGCTCGTACGCGCGTGCGTCAAAATCGCCGAGCTCGAGTATTTGAACGAAGGCGTCAGGCCTCCTTTTATATGTCCCCTTGCTAGCGGTAAGGCGGAGGACGCCCGGCGTTTATACGCGTCTATTCGCCGAGCGGGCGACGACGTAGGCGACTTGGCTCGGGTGGTGGCGGAAGCATCCGCCTTATACAAAAGCCTACTACCCGCCGCGGCGTCGCCGGTCTTCGATTTTATCATTAAGCGGGGCGGGAGCGCGGTAGCGGCGTCGGCGCTCGAGGCTTTGGATTTAGCCGAGGTGGCCGATATCGATTTGGTTTTGGCCGCGCTCGAAGCTTACGGCCTTATAAAGATGGGCCGCGAGGAGCGGCCGGTACCGGCTTTGCCCGGTTTAACCGGTAACGAGCCGGTACTTACTTTACCCTGAGGGCTTTTCGCGTTAACCTCATAACGAGCTGGTCGGCAGAGGGATTAAGTATGGCTGGGAATACAAATTCGGTTTTCGCGAAGGTTATCTCCGTGGTCGTGTTATCGGCATTGTCCGCGGCGGCTTTCGGCGCCCGCGGGGCTTCGCTGTCGACGGCGCGGCGATTAACGGTTCAAGCCGACGGGGGCGAGTTAACCGTCACGCTGGACGACCGGAACGCGACGTTCGCCGTTTCGGCGCCGGCGAGGTCCGCGTTGAAGGTGGAACCCGGCGTAACTATCTCGAAGGCCATTTACCCGTCGTTCGCCGCCGCGCCCGGACCTTCTTTACCTTCGCTCGAGCTGGCGCGTTGGCGGGGCGTCGCGTTCGAAGAAGGCGCTTTGGCCGCAGTCGAGCTTAAGTTGGAAGAGGCGGTGGGCCCGCTGGCGGCGGGTAGGGGCGGTTTTCTGAAGGCGCTGGCTTTAAAGTTGAAAGCGGCGTACGAAGCCGAAGGTAGTCCGGCTTCCCGCGTAGCTTTCGCCGACGCCCAGGCGTTCGCCGGGACCGCTATTGCGTTGTCCAGGGCGGACGGTAAAGTCCCCCCCGAAATCGGCTTGACGAGCGAGGCCGCCGGTAAAGCGGCCCAGGACAAAGAGCAGTTTTTAAAGGAGAACGTCCTGGCGCAGGTCCCGCCGGGACATTACGGTTGGGGCGAGGATTTAAAACGTATTTATCTTACCAGCCTGTGGTTGGGGCGCGCCTTCGAGCGGGCCGACGAGCGAGAATTCAAGGCGGCTGTGGCGTTGGTTTGGGCCGTCGAGAGCGACCCGGAGCTGGCGGGCCAATACCGTGTCCTGGCCGGGTTGTGCGACGCGTTGGCCGGGAAGCCGCCCGGGGCCGCGTCGGTAGCCGACTATACCGCGCTTCTCGCCGGGCGGGATGCGCTTACGGTACTGAAGGAACTCGGTACCGTCCGGGGTTTGCAGCTGGACGCCAAAGAAAAGGGCGAATCGTTCGTATTCCTGCCGGCCCTCGGGCGGCCCGAAGTGGAGTTGATACGTCGTTGGGTGGCCGGCGGCGAGGTGCCGAAAGGGTCGTGGGCGGAAGCGTACGTGGCGGCGATATCGCAAGCGGAGGCCGCGCCGGCGCCGGCTCGAGATGCGTCGTGGCCGGATTATATGGCGTACGCCTGGACGGCTTTGCTGAAACCGGAGGCGACGCCCGAGGGCGGGAAGATAACCTGGGACGACGGTTATAAAAAGCGCCTCGGCGAGTCTTTCGTCACTTCTTTCGACCAGGTCAGGGGCCGCGCGCCAGCTGCGCCGCCGGCGGCCGGCGGCGAAGGTGTGCCGGTGGACGTGATCCCCGATTTCCGCCTCGAGCCCTTGCCTGATTATTACGTACGTACGGCCCGGGCGTACGACCGGCTGGGGGATATCCTTACGGCCGCGCTCACGCCCGCCGTTTTAGGAGGTGTACGCGGCCGGCGCGAAAAAGGCGCCGCGGCTGCGGAGTCGGTCGCCGCGGAGGCGGCAGACCTGAGCCGGTTATTCTACGGCTTGTACTTGCTGTCGTGCGCCGACGTCGGCATGGCGCCCTCGCTCCGGTCCGGCGAGGTGGCCGACCGCGCCGGGGCGGCGACGCGGGCGTACGAATGGCTCGAAAACTGGCGCGCGGACCAGGATATGGCGGCGGACGTACGGGAGGCCTGGCCGCTCGGGCCGGCGGACCCTGCCAGCCCGGGCAAGGGGACCCTCTATCGATGCATTCTCGGCGTACGCGCCGTAGATATAGAGGTAAAATACGATAGGAAGCCGTCATTTACCGTCCGGGGGACGAGGCGGACAGCGGACTTGCATTTCAAGCCGGCGAAATATACGGTGTACGCGCCCGTAATAGTAGAAGTCGTCGTACCCGGCACGAAACCTTTGACCAGAGCGCAGTTTCGGAATATCTGCAACGAGAATAAGACCGAGGGTGCCATCGTCGCCGTGTTGAAAGATCTCGGTAAGCCGGAAGAGCCTCCGCCGGAGGAACCTGAGCCTAAGGAGGGTAAAGAGGTCGATACCGGTATGGTGGTGCTCATCGTCGTTTTGGCTGTGTTCGCGTTGATAGTTATTATCGCTCTTGCCGCCAGCCGGCAACGCTACTGAGTATACGGAATCCTTTCGTCTTGACTTGCCCTATCGGTTGTGGTAGCATTTTTCGCCGAACCGGAGGAATTCGCCCTCCGCTTTTTTATATCGAGACTTTGTTAGAATACCGTATTCCCAAGCCATTAGTATTGATAGTGTGCGCCGCGGCGGCCTTCGGCGTAGTAGGAGTAGTTTATGCCCAGGGCGCCGGCGAGCTTACGGTGGACGACGTAAAGTTCGAGGGATTGGTCAGCATTGACGCCGGCGCCGTCCAAGCGGCCATAAGGCTGGCCCCCGGTTTGTTCGTCACCGAGGCCGAGCTAAAGACCATAATCCGCGACGACATTAAAAGAATATATCGCCTCGGCTATTTCGATAGGGTGGACGCGTTCTACGAGGAGACCTCGCCGGGTCACATCGACGTAATCTTCGATATCGAAGAAAGGCCGCGCGTGAAGGAGGTCAATTTCGAGGGGCGTAAAAGGATGAAACGTAAGACGCTCGAGGAAACCGTGAAGGTCGAGGTGGGGGAGCGGCTTTCCCTGTCGCGGTTGAATGCGGACGTCGAAGCGATGAAGAAGCTGTACTTCGAAAAAGGGTACAGGTTCGCGGACGTATCTTATAATCTAGGGGAAGTGCGGGGCGGCGTCACCGTAACGTACGTTATAACCGAAGGGCCGAAAGCGGTGATTCGCGGTATCGTCATCGAGGGCAATAAAGTTCTCTCCGATTGGTACATCTTGAATAAGGTGATGAAGACCAAGATAGACCGTTTTTACAATACGAAGGTTCTGGATGAGAAGCTTTTGGAGGAGGATTCCCGCCGCATCGTGGAAGCGTACGCGAACCGGGGGTACGTCCGGGCCGAGGTCGTGGACCACGAGGTCGAATATAGAAAAAAGCGTTCCGCGATTTTCATCGTAATACGGGTCGAAGAGGGTAAATTATACCGGGCGGGCGAGTTGCGTTTCGTGGGCAACGAGAAATTCGGGGACGAGGAATTGTGGGAGCGCGTCGATTGGCGCCAGGGTAAACCTTTCTCGGAGAAGAAGCTCGACGACGGCGCCGACAGCGTCAGGTCTCTCTACAAGAACAACGGGTACTTATTTGCCGCCGTCGAAGCCGCGGAGGAAGTCGACGACGAAGCCGGGATAGTGGACGCCGCCATTCGTATAAACGAGGATCGGCCGGCGTACGTACGTCTTATCGATATCAAGGGGAACGTTTCGACGCGCGATAAGGTCATACGGCGCGAAATGCGGCTCGAACCCGGCGATATTTACAAAGAAAATAAATTGATAC
Organism: uncultured bacterium; assembly: GCA_965602215.1. Lineage (GTDB taxonomy): Bacteria > RBG-13-66-14 > B26-G2 > WVWN01 > WVWN01 > WVWN01. The sequence goes on along the minus strand of CBFCYS010000008.1, from coordinate 7,340 downwards.
GGTCGGTGCAGCGGCTGCACAACCTCGGCTATTTCGACGAGATCAGGCCGGATATCCGCGTCGCCAACCGCGAGGAAGGCCTGGTCGACCTCGAGTTGGACGTCGTGGAGAAGGCCAATACCGCTAAGGTCAACTTCGGCGCGGGCTACAGCACCCTCGACGGCCTCGTCGGGACGTTCAGCCTGACTTGGGCGAATTTCGACGCCTCCGCGCTGCCCCGCATTTGGAAGTGTAAGGGGGCGGGGCAGGAGTTGCGGTTGTCCACGGAGTTCGGGCGGCGCCGCACGCAGTATTCCATGGGGTTCACCGAGCCGTACTTGTTCGACACGAAAACGTTGGGGTCTTTCGACGTCTACAACATAGCGCGCGTAAGGCCTTATTACGACGAAAAGCGGTTCGGGTGGAACGTTACTTTCGGCAGGCCGCTGTCGGAGTACGTTAGCGGCCGGTCGACCTACAAATTCGAATCGGTCGACGTGGCTTCGAATGCCTACGAACCCGGTAGGTTGCCGCCCTGGGTCTCGAGCGAGCTCGGCCGCAAGAATACCTCCTCCGTCTCGTGGGCGGTGGAGCGCGACAGCCGCGACAGCGTGTTCTTCCCCCAGGCGGGTTCGGACAACGAAGTTTCGTTGGAAGTGGCCGGTTCCGTATTCGGCGGCGACGTCGAATACTGGCGCTATACGATGGGCTCGAGTTGGTATTTCAAACATATTTGGGAGACGGTGCTGGCGGTTCGGGCGAGGGGGGGGTACATCGACCGCTACGGTAAAACCCGGACGGTCCCTCTGTACGAGAGATTCTATTTGGGCGGCGCCAATACGGTACGCGGGTACGACGAGTGGGAGGTGGGGCCGCGGGACGAATACGGAAACCCCGAGGGCGGCAAAACGATGTTCTACACCAACTTCGAATATCGCATTCCGATATCGAAGGAGTTCTTCCATTTAATCGCGTTTTGGGATTCCGGTTATTGTTGGCGGGAGTTGCGGGATATAAATTTGCAAGACCTGCAGTCGGGCGTGGGGGGCGGTATCCGTATAAACATCCCGATGATGGGCCTTTTGGGGATCGACTACGCTTACGGCCTGGAGGCTCATTCCGGCCAGATACACTTCAACATCGGCAGCATGTTCTAACGACTTCGGTTCCCGGCGCCGGGAGAGGCCGTCGCTTCCCGGGGCGGCTCACGACCACCGTAGTTTAGTCAGGAGTAGGCTTTGCGAGCAGCCGATTGGCGCGGCGTCGTGTGGAACGTCGTCGGCGCCGGCGCGCTGGCGTTGGTAGCGGCCGGATTCTTGGACATACCGGCCGTTTTGGCGGCTTTTACGCCGCGTCCCGAACCCACGGGCGCGGCTTTCGTCGTCGCGGGCCAGCTACGGTGGGGCGCGGGCGTTGTGGCGGCGTTTCTTGTTTTACGCGCCGCCGGCCTGTTTAAATTAAAAGCCGTACGGAACGTACTTTCGCTTTTAGGCCGCGGGAACGCCGCGACGTGGGCGTTGGCGATCTTCGGCGTCGCGTTGGCTTTGCGGGTGGGTTACGCCTTTTTCGCGGAACCGCCCCCCATATCGGACGAGCAATACTACGACGTACTCGCCGCGAATTTGGCGGCGGGGAAGGGGTACACTTCCGGCGGCACTCCCGTTGCTTATTGGCCCGTCGGTTACTCGGCTTTCGTCGCGGCCTTTTACTGGGTTTTCGGCCATCATTACCTTCCGGTTATAATATTCCAGGCGGTGTTGGGCGCGGCAACGGCCGCGCTGCTGCCTTTTTTAGCCCGGGAGTTCGTACCCGCCGCCCCGGCGCGCGCGGCCGGTTTAATCGTCGCTTTTTGCCCCAACCATATCGCGTACGCGTCGCGCCTTTTCCCCGCGGCGGCGTTGACTTTCGCCGTCGTGGCCGTAGCGTTAATAATCGTAAAAACGAAAGGGTATCGGGGCGCCGTCGCCGCCGGTTTATTGGCCGGCGTTACCGCGCTCGCGGCGCCGGTCGCGCTCGTTTTACCGGGCGCGGTCCTGGCCGGCGATTTGTTCCGCCGGGTTGGTTTTATAAAGGCGTTGGGCCGGGCGGCGGTCGTGGCCGCGGTCGTCGCGTTAGCCGTCGCGCCGTGGGCCGTACGTAACCGGCGGGTCTTCGACGCGTTCGTACCCATATCCACGAACGGCGGCGTAAATTTGTGGATAGGCAATAACCCCAAGGCCACCGGCGCGTACAATTACCCCACGTCGCGCACGAACCCGCTCTACATGACGGAGGGCGAGCTTGAGCGGGACCGGTTGGGGCGCGAGTTCGGGTGGTACTTCATACGAAACGAGCGGGCCCGATTTCTTATGCTTGCGGTACCCAAATTCGTGTACACGTACGGAAGCGACATCTCGGCGTTTCAGCTCGAGGGAATACCGCGCGGCGTGGAGCCGGCCGTTTCGGCTCGTAGTTTCGCCGCGCGGTTGGCGCAAAGTTATTACGCGTTGATATGGCTCGGTTTCTTATTGGCGCTCGTTAAATTCAGGAATCGCGTGTTTTCGCCTTCGCCCGGCGGCGGAGCGCCGCTGGCGGCGCTGCTGGTTTGGCCGGTCGCGTTAACTTTGGTATATCTGGTATTTTTCGGCGCGGGACGGTTTCATTTACCGATGGTCCCGTTTATAGCGGCGTTGGCCGGTGCGGCGGCGGTCAACGCAAAGGAAAGCTCTTAGCGGGCCGGTACGCGTTACGTCGAGGTACCGCGCATCGTAAGGTTGAAACGCAGCCGGATACGTAAGGTTTTACGGTGAGGAAAGGTAGTTGGCCGGTGGTATTGCCGGAAGAGGGATATCCGGAAGAGTTCGATTGGCGCGTCCTGCTCTACAACGGCGTCGGCGCGGCGGCGCTAGCCGTCGTTGCGGCGGGGTGGGTTGATATCTCGGCGTTTTTGGCGGCGTTGACGCCGTACGCGGAACCGGCGGGCGAAGTTTCCGTTATCGAAGGGCAGGTCCAGTGGGGCGCGGGCGTGGCCGCGGCGTTTTTATTCCTCCGCGGCTTCGGCGTCTTTCGGCTACCCTGGTTCCGGCGGTTTACGTCGCTCTTGGGCCGGGGGGACGATAAAACCTGGCTGCTCGCGATATTCGCCGTTGCGTTGGCCTTGCGGCTGGGCTACGCCGCGGTGGCGCCGCCGCCACCCATCTCGGACGAGAGGCACTACGACGTCCTGGCACGTAGCTTGGCGTCCGGCGGAGGGTACGTAGAAGACGGCGTTCCTACGGCTTATTGGCCGGTCGGTTATCCCGCCCTGGTCGCGGCCTTCTACTCCATCTTCGGGCTCGGTTATCTCCCCATAATAATATTCCAAGCGGTTTTGGGCGCGGCGACCGCGGTATTGACGTGGCGGCTCGCGTCGCTGTTTTTCGCAGAGAAACCGGCGCGCGCGGCCGGATTAATAGTAGCCGTTTTGCCGAGCCAGCTCGCGTACGCGGCTCGGCTCTTCCCGGCGGTGCTCTTGGGTTTCGTGGCCGTCGCCGCGTCGTACGTAATAATTAAATACGGGAGGACCGTCGCCGGCGCAGGTGCCGGTTTGTTAACCGGAGCCGCCGCTTTGGCGGCGCCCGTGCTGTTATTGACGCCCGTTGTCTTCTTCGCAATAGACCTTTTAGTGGGGCGGAGCTGGAAGCGGGCGCTGGCGCGGGCTTCCGTGGCCGCGGCGGTAACCGTCGCGGTGGTCGCGCCGTGGACTTACCGTAACTGGCGCGTATTCGGCGCATTCGCGCCGGTTTCGACGAACGGCGGCGTTGTCCTGTGGATGGGGAACAACCCGGACGCCGACGGATCTTATACCTTTCCTCTCTGCGCCGCGAACCCCCTTTGGTTGGTATCCGACGAAGTGAAGCAAGACCGGTTGGGCCGCGAGCTGGCCTGGGAATTCGTCCGTCGCAACCCGGGGGCCTTTCTGAAGCTTATCGTTCCGAAATTCGCCAACCTTTACGCCGACGACATCTCCGCTTTCCAATACGGCGCCGCGGTCTACGGCGTCGACGTGGCGGTCTCAGCACGCCGTTTCCCGGCGCGGCTGGCCCAGGCTGTATACGCTTTGCTGTGGTTAGGTTTTATAATCGGTCTAGTTAAACGTAGGCGGCGTATATTCGGCGCCGTCGGGGGGGAATTACGGCTCGCCGCGGTCCTCGCGACGCCGGTTTACCTCACGGTATTTTATCTCGTATTCCACGGTTTGGATCGTTACCATTTTCCCATGTTGCCGTTTATGGCCGTCGTGGCCGCGGCCGGCATTTGCACGGACGAGCCGGGCGACGCACCTTTAATGGATAGAGTTACGGATTAGGACGGGAGCATTCCGCCCTCGGGAGGTTGCGTCTTGAACGGGCTACGGGGAACGTCGTTATTCAAGAGTGGCGTCGGCGAGAAGGTATTATTCGCGCTATTGGTATGCCTGTACATAGTGCCGTTGTGGGCTTTCCGCTACGTGCCCACGGCCGACGGCCCGTCCCACCTCGCCAACGCCGTTACAATTAAGGATTACCGCGACCCCGGAGCGACGACGCTCCGCGAGTACTACGTCATAAGCCGGAGGCCGTCGCCGAACCTCCTGTACCATCTGAGCCTGGTCGGTTTATTGTACGTCTTCCCCCCGTTAATCGCGGAGAAGGTCCTCCTGTCGTTGTACCTCGTATTGTTCGCGGCGGCGTTTCGGTATCTTGTCGCAGCCGTCGGCGGGAAGCCGGGGCCCGCGGCGCTCCTCGTCTTTCCTTTCGTATACAGTTTCTCATTTAACCTCGGCTTCTTCGGCTGGGCGATATCGCTGGCGCTCGCGGCGTTGGGCGTGGGTTACTATTGGCGGCGGCGAAACGCGTTAAACGTCCGGGCGGTAATAGCGCTGAATGCTTTGGGCTTGGCTACGTACTTCGCTCACCTTTTGGGGTGGGCGATATTCGTCGGAACGGTCGTCGGCCTTGCGTTATCGGAAGGGATGTGGCGCTGGGTTAAGGCTCGGCGCAGCGGCTCGGGCGTGCGGGAACGCTTCCGCGTTCTATGGAACAGGGTCGCCGTGGTCGCGTATATCGCGCCGGCCGCGGCGGCCGGGCTCGCGTATTGCGTTAAGTACCCGAGCGATTATCCCGTTTCGCATACCGCTTTTCCCGAGTTGGCCCAAAACCTCCTCCGCTTGGAGTGGTTGATTTCCTTTAACGTATGGCAGCGCGCGGCGGCATACGTTACGGCCGCGTCTTTCGGCGTCCTGGTCTTCTCGATAGTAGCCTATAAGGTTTACGTGACGTTGCTTTGCCGCTCGTTTAAGGTGCCCGGAGGGTGGAAGGCGGCGGACGCGATTTGGGGCGTAGTATTCGGCTACGCCGCGTTTTATTTTTTATGCCCCTGGGGCGGGCCGGCGGGCGGCAGTTACGTAAGCCCTCGGCTGGCGTTGATCCCATTTTTGGCGATCGCGGTATGGCTGTCGACGGTGCCCGGCCGTGTCGTCCGCCGTACGTTGTTCGTGCTGGCGCCGCCGTTGGCGTTACTGAGCCTTGTAGGCGTGGTTTTGGGATACGTCGGCGCGAACCGCGATCTGGAGGAATACAATACCGGCGTCCCCTGCGTAGCCGAAGGCGCGACGGTGCTTCCGGTGCATTATATCTACGCCACCGGTAGAAATAAAAAAGCGGACTATATGTACAACGCCGGTAATTATTACGTTTTGAACAACTACGGCGTCAACCTCTTGAATTACGAGGCCGACTTCGAGTACTTCCCGGTGAATTGGCGGCGCGGCGCGCCGGTGGGTGAACCGGAAGGGGAGTCGAAGGGTACGCCGATATACGACGCCGAAGCCGTTTACCGCTGCGCCGACTACGTCGTGTGCTGGAAAGCTAACCCGTTGTGCGGCGGCATGCGGCCTATAGTGTCGCGGTACGACTTGGTCCACAGCACTACCCACCTGATGGTCTTCAGGCGGCGCGGCGACCGGGATTGAGGTAGGCAACGCCCGGGTTTTGCTGTCGACGTAAAGGAAGGATTAGGTAGCGAAATAAACCGGCCATAAGGCCGGCTTTATTTTATCGTGTTGGGGGAGGGGGAGGCTAATCAGCCAGAGCTTTTTCCGAGAGTTTTATCGCGCACATGTTGGAACACATGGTGCACGTATCGGCTTCGACCTGGGGGGCGTTTTCGCGACGGCGGCGCGCCGCCTCGGCCGGGTCGACGGCGAGGTCCGCTTGCCGCTGCCAGTCGAAACTCCTCCGCGCCCGCGACATCTCAAGGTCCCATTCCGCGGCGCCGGGTACGCCCTTTGCGATGTCGCCGGCGTGTGCCGCGATGCGCGAGGCGACCACACCCAGCCGCACGTCTTCCGGCCCGGGGAGGCTGAGGTGTTCGGCGGGCGTGACGTAGCAAAGGAAGTCTACGCCGGCGGCCGCGGCTACCGCGCCGCCTATGGCCGCGGTGATATGGTCGTAACCGGGGGCGACGTCCGTAACCAGCGGCCCGAGGGTATAGAAGGGCGCGCCGCCGCTGACGGCCTTTTGTAATCGGACGTGTTCGGCCACGGCGTTGAGCGGTACGTGGCCCGGGCCCTCGAGCATGACCTGCGCGCCGCGCCGCCGCGAGCGCTTCGCCAGCTCGGCCAGCGTGAGGAGTTCCGTTATCTGGGCGCGGTCGTTCGCGTCGGCCAGGCAGCCGGGGCGAAGGCCGTCGCCGAGCGAGAAAGTGAAGTCGTACGCGAGGGCGAGGTCGATGAGCCGGTCGAAATACTCGAAGAACGGGTTTTCGGCCTTGCGTCGCGCCATCCACCCGGCCATAAGCGCGCCGCCGCGCGATACGATGTCGAGCTCGCGTCCCTGGCTCTTCAAGCGCTCGATCGCGTACCGCGTGACGCCGGCGTGGAGCGTCATAAAGGAGACGCCGTCGCGGGCGTGTTCCTCGACGATGTCGAACAACTCGTCGACCGACGCGTCCTCGAACTCGCGGCCCGCGTCCTCGACTCGAGCCGCCACCTCGTACACCGGCACCGTTCCCAAAGGCAGCGACGTTTCGGCTATGATGGCTTTGCGGATGGCGTGGAGGTCGCCGCCGGTGGACAGGTCCATCAACGCGTCGGCGCCCGCCTCCTCGGCGACGCGGGCTTTGCAAAGTTCGAGGGCGACGTCGGCGTGGTCCCGGCTCGAGCCTATGTTGGCGTTGACCTTCGTACAAAGGCCCTTGCCGATGGCGACGGCGCGGACGCGTTCTTCCAATTTTTTATTGAAGGGGAGTACCGTTACGCCGTCGGCGATATCGGCGCGGAGCGCTTCAGCGGGGATATTTTCCGCGGCGGCGGCCCGCTTCATCTCATTAGTTACGCGACCTTCTGCGGCCGCTAAGAGTTG